>JAJDZN010000153.1 GCA_022824585.1 Bryobacterales bacterium
AGGCGGAGCTGACCCTCGACCCGCCCGACTACGAGCTGACCATCGATCCGATCCCCATCGTTCATCCCACCAAGGCGTTCAAGTTCCGCATGAAGCCGCGGAACCCGGGCCGAAACTGAGACGCGCGAGCGCGCCCGGCACTCCGGACACCGGCCGGAACCGCCTCCGGCGCCCGGGCCCACAGGACGGAATCCGCGGGCGGCGCGGCCGCCGCCATCGGCTTGGTCATGCCGGACTTGAAGGGCAAGTGCGACGGATTCGCGATTCGCGTCCCCACCCCGAACGTCTCGGTTGTCGACTTGGTGGCCGAGCTGAACACCTCTGCGACCAAGGAAGAGGTCAACGACGCGCTGAGGTCGGCGGCAGAGGGCTCTCTGAAGGGCATTCTCGCCTATACGGACGAGCCGCTTGTCTCGAGCGACTTCATGAGAAACTCGAATTCGTCGATTGTAGATGGGGCAATGACTAGAGTTATCGGCGATAACATGGTCAAAGTCTTGTCTTGGTACGACAACGAGTGGGGCTATTCCAACCGCGTGGTTGACCTAGTATCCAAGCTGGCGGGTTGAGTGTCCCTGACAGTCGGCGGATCCCAATAGGATCGTCGCCTGTCCGCCTCGCATGAAGTATCAAACCATTGACCAGGTCGACCTGCGCGGCAAGCGCGTCTTCATGCGGGTGGATTTCAACGTTCCGCTCGACAATGAAACGGGCCGGAAGATCGCAAGCGACACCCGCATCCGCATGGCGCTGCCGACGGTTCGCGCCATTCTGGCGCAACGGGCGTCGCTTGTGCTCGCCTCTCATCTGGGCCGCCCCAAGGGCCGCCCCAACCCAAGCATGAGCCTGGCGCCGGTGGCCGATCGCTTGTCCGAATTGCTGGATCAACCGGTCGCGCAGGCCCCGGATTGCGTCGGGCCGGAAGTCGAGACTTTGGCCGGGAGGCTGGGTCCTGGGGAGGTTCTGTTGTTGGAGAACCTGCGCTTTCATGCTGGCGAGGAGGCGAACGAGGCAGCGTTTTCGCAACAGTTGGCTGCCTTAGCAGACGCTTATGTCAATGACGCCTTCGGCGCAGCCCATCGCGCTCACGCCTCGACCGTAGGCGTGGCGGGCCTGCTCCCAGTGCGCGCGGCAGGGTTGCTCATGCAGCGGGAACTGGAGTACCTCTCGATGGCCACATCGGCACCGCGGCAGCCCTACGTCGCGATCATCGGCGGTGCGAAGATCTCGGGAAAGATCGATGTGATTCGCAATCTGTTGACCGTCGCCGACAAGGTGCTCATCGGCGGTGCGATGACATACACGTTCCTGAAGGCCCAAGGCGTCGGAGTCGGAGCGTCCTTGGTTGAGGACGAGAAGCTTGACCTAGCGGCCGATCTGCTGGCAAGCTCCGGGGGCCGCATCGTGCTGCCGGCCGACCATGTGATCGCGGAGCAATTCAGCGCCGAGGCTGCTACCCGCACCGTGCAAGGCGCCGTGCCGGACGGCTGGATGGGGCTGGATATCGGCCCGGAGACTGCCGCTGCTTATGCAGAGCTCATTGGCGGCGCGCGAATGATCGTCTGGAACGGCCCGATGGGCGTGTTCGAACTGGCGCCGTTCGCAGAGGGGACCATGTCTGTGGCTCGGGCGGTGGAGCGGGCCTCGGAACATGCCGTGAGCATTGTCGGCGGCGGCGATTCCGAGCAGGCGATCAGGGCGGCCGGCGTCGGAGAGAAGATCACCCACATCTCCACCGGCGGCGGCGCGTCGCTGGAATTCCTCGGTGGCAAGACCTTGCCCGGCGTGGCAGCGCTGGCGTAGCGAGCGAGCCGTCGCCGGGCCCTTTTCAGCCGGGGTCCGGCGTGAACGCCGGGAAGGCCGAGTCGGGCATGCGTTCTGGCGAGAATAACGCCGCGTCCATGCGCCTGAGGTTCGGATGCACCTGTGGACGGAATCCGATCTGTGGCAGCAGGTCGCGCTCGATTTCAATGCCGGGGGCGATCTCCTCCAAGACTAGGCCGCCTTCATCCAGGCGAAGGACAGCCGCCTCGGTGACGTAAAGGACCTGTTGCCCTATACGCCTGGCGTAGTCCGCGCTAAACGTGACTTGGGCCACTTGTTCCACGATCTTCGGCGCTCCGGGCGCGAGGAACTGCAGCTTCCCTTCGTCCACCGACGTCTTGGCGCGGATCGACAGGGTGCCGCAGAAGACGACCTTGTCGGCTTTCTGGACGATGTCGATGAATCCTCCGACTCCAATGATCCTAGAACCGATCTTGCTAACGTTGACGTTGCCGGAGCGGTCGATCTGCAAGAAGCCCAGGAAGGTCTGGTCCACCCCGCGCCCGTGGTAGAAGTCAAACATGTGGCCGGTCTCTAGGATGGCGTCTGGATTGTAGACAGCGCCGAAGTCCAGGCCGCCGGCGGGCACGCCCCCGAATTGACCGTGCTCGATGGTCGCGGTCACTTGGCCGGCAATCCCTTGTTCGCGGGCGACCGCGATGACTCCGTCCGGTATGCCAAAGCCTACGTTAATTACAGCGCCGGGGGTGAGCTCGGCGGCGGCGCGGCGCGCGATCACCTTGCGGGGGCCGAACGGCAGCTCGGGGAAGTCATCCTCCGACATGCGCGTCTCGCCGCAGTAGGACGGGTCGAACTCCGTCTGGTAGGTCTGCCCGTGGTCTTCGTCCACGACCAGCACGTCGACGAAACAGCCCGGAACGCAGACATTGCGCGGGTCGAGCGAGCCTGCGGGCACGACTCGGCGGACGACGGCAACCGTAGTCCCGCCCGAAGCTCTGGCGGCCTGGGCTAAGGCGCAGTTGTGCCACAGCCCAGCCTCTTGGCGCATGGACAAGTTGCCGTGCTCGTCCGCTTCCCAAGCTTGGATCAGGGCCACATCCACTGGGATCGTCTTGTAAAACAGCCACGGCCTGCCGTCGATCTCGGTGTATTCGACCAAGCGCTCGGTGGCCTTGGCATTGAGCTGCCCTGCTTCCAGCCTTGGATCGACGAAGGTGTCCAGGCCGGCGTGCGAGTACCAGCCGGGGCTTCCCGCCGCGGCGCAATGGAACAGCTGCACCATCACTCCGGCTGGCAAGCAATAGGCCGCGAAGCGATTCTCGGCCGCAAGTTGTGCCATCGCCGGAGCCATCGACCAGTGGCCGCCGATCACGCGCCGGTACAATCCGGGGCTGGCCATGTGTTGCAAGCCCTTGGCTTGCTGGTCTCCCACGCCGAACGGGTGCAGCAGAGTCAGGTCGGTTGGGACGCCCGTGGCGCGGTGCCGCTCGCCCAGTTCGCGCAACAGCACGTCAGGAATCGCGTGTCCGGCACCCGAGCCGCCGATGGCGACTGAGGCACCGGAGGAGATACGGCGGACCGCGTTGGCTGCGGATTCGACCGGCTTCGCTTGGGACAAACGGCCTGTACGCATTGGTCTGACGTCTATCGGCCGCTCGTGCGCGGCCAGCCGACATGGCAGCCGTTCCCGGCCGCGGCGGGTGGCGATTCGTCCCATCGTAACTGCAATGCACGCTCGGTCCCGGTCCGGACGTGGAGGCGGCGCGGGCGTTGCAGCTCCTGCAGATGCGGATCAGGAGGGCTTCCGGGCTATTAGTTGGTGCATGCGCGCATGGCCGACCATGAACTTTGGGTCGAGGTCGACCTTGCGCAGGTCGGAGAGGCATTTGTCCAATTCGGCAGGCGAGGAACAGGTCTGCAGCAGAGACGGCCTGGCCTCGGCGAAGGACCAAGTCCAATAGCCCTTTTCCTTGCCGCCCAGGAAGTGTCGCTGGTAGGCGTCGGCTCGCTGCACCTCCAAGCCGATAGAGAGCGCGTTCAGGGCCAGCTTGGTGCCGAAGCGGAAGTCGAGCGCAAGCGAGTCGGCGAGCTGGAGGATTCGCTGGACCGCCTCCTCGTAGGCGGACGATGGCGGTTCGGAGTAGATCGTCTTGAGGTCGGGCTCCTCGCACACTAGGCCGCCGCCCGGCTTGAGGCAGGCAGCCATCGTGCGCATGGCGGCTACCGGCCGGCTGAGGTGTGACAGCAGAAAACGGCAGTATGCGAAGTCGAACGCGCCCTGGGGCAGGTCGCTGTCGTGAATGCTGCCCTGCCGGAATTCGACCTGCTCGATGCCCGCTTCGCAGGCCAGCCGGGAAGCCTCGGACACGTGGTCATGGCTGAGATCGACGCCGGTCGCCCGCGCTCCCCGAATCGCGGCCCAGCGCGAAACGCAGCCTAGACCGCAACCGAACTCGGCGAACGTCTTTCCGGGGCCTAGCCCGGCGTCGAGCAGGAGTCTGCGGCTGAACGGATCATGCAGGGCACACAGCAACCGCAGGCGCTCGTGGCCGTCTTGCCCTGAAGAGAGAATGTAGTTGTCGCGAAGCTGCTCCATCACCGGTCAGGGCCGCTCAGTCGCGGGCAATCTTCCCGCCCCGAGGTGGATTGCGGGATGCCGGAAGCGGGCGGTCATGGCCACATGTCGTCCAGCATGGCCGCCAAACGGACCGCGGACTTGGCCAAGCGTTCGATCACGATCTGCCTCGCCAATTGCAGCGCCTCTCGGTCCAGCACCGTCCTGTCTTCCGCGCTGACCGCTGGGTATACCTTGCTCGCAGCTATCTGATGGTTCTCCCACGTCCAATCCCGCAACGTGCCGCGGGTCCATACATCGCTGTACGCAGAGCGAATATGCTGGCGCACTTGCTGCAATATTTCGTCTTCGGACCCCATGCTGGCAAGCAGGCCCCGTTCCCACGCCTCATGCAGCGTCATCTCGTTGCCATCGAGCACAACCGCTCGGTGATCCTTGCTCTCGCCCGGCGGATAGCCACTCAGCAGCGGCTGATGCAAGTCGCCGGCGAGGTTGACGAGCATCTTGAAAGCCTCCCGGGCCTCTTCCCTGGGCCTTATGGCGAGGCGCACTATGCCGATGCAGTCGCGGACCTTAACCGTGATGCAGTCGCCGACCGGGCAGTCACGTGCGAGATCGACGCCGTCTGCTCCCTTTGGAATCGTGATGGAATGCCAAGCCTCGGTCTCAGGGCGTTCCAGGAGGATCTCGTCGGCCCAGGTGGCGACGTCTACCAGGCGGGCATCGGGCCCGAGCAGGTATCCGACACGTCTCTTGGCGTTGTCGCTCAGGTATTCTTCCGCCGCAAGCGCGACGATCCGGTGGCCTTGCTCGCTCCAAGCGAGGGCGGAAGCAGAGGATGCGAGCAATGCTGCGGCCACTGCCACGGGCCGTCGCAGAGCAAGATGAGACATGCTTGTAGGATAGTGCCTGCGGCAGGATGTGCCGCAGTGCGCCGGACGGCGCCAGGGTCCTCGCGAGAGCCACCATGACGGCCGCAGACATCGCTTCGTTGGTGCAGGGCGAACTTGTAGGTTGCGCAACGGTCGAGATCCGTTCCGGGCAGACGCTGGAAAAGGCCGGCCCGGACCAGCTCGCGTTCTGGCAGCGCAAGCACGAGAGCGAGCTGTTGCCCCCGACCGATGCGGGCTGTGTCGTGGTCGATCTGGAGACGCCTGCGGAGAGCCGGACCGTGATTCGGGTAAAGGACCCCCGCCGGGCATTCGCACGCGCGCTGCGGGCGATCATCGGGACCGGCCAAGTCCAGGCTGGGATCGATCCGTCGGCGTCAGTGGACGCTGCCGCAACGCTGGGTGCTGGAGTGGCGGTCGGACCGCTAGCGGTCGTGGAGCGAGGCGCTTCCATCGGAGAGGGCACTGTGATCGGTGCGCACGCATACGTGGGCCGAGGCGCGGTCCTGGGACGAGACTGTCGCCTGCATTCCGGGGCCAGGGTCCACGGCACTGCGCGTGTGGGGGATCGGGTGGTCTTGCACAGTGGGGCGGTCGTCGGGTCGGACGGTTTCGGATTGGTGTTCGAGGGCGACCACTACGAGAACTTCCCGCAGGTCGGTGGTGTCCAGATTGGCGACGACGTCGAGATCGGAGCGAATTCGTGCGTGGACCGGGGCGCGCTGGACGACACTCGTATTGGTTCGGGCACGAAGTTGGACAACTTGGTTCATATCGGCCACAACTGCCAGATTGGCCGCCATGTCGTGATGGCCGCACAGGTCGGGCTCTCCGGCGGCGTGGTGATCGAAGACTACGCTGTTCTTGCCGGGCAGGTGGGGATCGGTGACCGAGCCCGTGTGGGCGCCCAAGTGCAGCTTGGGGGCCAGGCGGGTCTCTTGCCTGACAAGCAATTGGAGGCCGGTGGATCGTATTGGGGCACGCCGGCGCGGCCGCTGAAGGAACAGCTTGTGCGCCAAGCATTGGCCAACCGCCTGCCAGAGTTATTCAAGGAGCTCAAGCGGTTGAGGGCGAGGGTCGAGGAGCTTGAAGCATCGTGAGGAGCGTCGTTATCGGAGGCAACAGCCGCGAAGTGGGCAAGACTTCGCTCGCAGCCGCGCTGATCGCGGCCACGCACGAACTGCAGTGGACTGCGGTAAAGCTGACGCAGTTCGGACACGGCATCTGTTCCCGCGACGGAACGCCGTGCGACTGCGCGGTGGAGAATCCTCTCTGCCCCTACGAGATCACGTCCGAAACAGGCAAGCCCGCGGACACCGACTCGGCCAGGATGCTCGCCGCCGGCGCGGTCAAGGCGCTGTGGGTGCGGGTGGCCATGGGGCAACTGCCCGTCGCCATGCCCGCGATCCGCGAAGCCCTGTCGGACGCCGGAAACGTGCTGTTCGAATCCAACAGCATCGTCGACCACTTGCCGCCTGACGTATACCTGTCGGTCCTGAATCTCGATATGGCCGATTGCAAGCAGAGCGCGGCGCGTCTCGCGCCGGCGGCCGATGCGTTCGTGCTCACCGGAAATGGACCTTCCCCGGAGTCGTGGGAGGGTTTCGAGCCTAGCTTGCTACACCGTACACCGCTATTCGAGGCCAAGCCGCCGACGTATTGCACAGCTGAGATCGTCAGCTTCGTGCGGCAGCGTCTCCTCGGGGCGGCATCCGAGGGAGCACACAAGCCATGATGAGAATCCTGACCCTGGCAGCGATGTTCGCGTGCGTTTGCGCGGTTGCGGATGGGCGGCCGAACATCGTGTTGATCTTGGCCGATGACCTGGGCTGGAACGACGTCAGCTACCACGGCGGCGACATCCCGACTCCTGGCATCGATCGGATTGCCAACGAGGGGGTTGAGCTTGATCGCTTTTACGCGTGCCCGGTGTGCTCGCCGACTCGCGCTGGCCTGATGACGGGACGTTACCCGATACGCTTTGGCATGCAGCGGGCCGTGTGTCGGCCGTTCCTCGAAGTCGGCGTCCCGGCGGCGGAGGAGACATTGCCGGAGATGCTGGCGAGAGCTGGCTACAGGCAGCGCGGCATCGCTGGCAAGTGGCACATCGGACACGCGTTCCGGAAGTTTCACCCGTTGAATCAAGGCTTCACGTCTTTCGTGGGCCATTACAACGGGAACATCGACTATTACACGCACTTCCGGGAGGGCCAACTGGACTGGCATCGAGGCTTCGAGTCGAACGCGGACGAGGGATACTCCACAGATTTGATCGCGGACGAGGCGGTCAGGTTCATCGACCAGCATGCGGCCGGCGGGCCGTTCTTTCTATACGTGCCGTTCAATGCCCCTCACACGCCGCTGCAAGTACCGGATCAATGGCTGGTGCCGTTCTCCGCGGTAGAGGACGAGAAGCGCCGCATCTACATGGCGATGGTGGCTGCGATGGATGCGGCGATCGGGCGCATTCTCGAAGCTCTGCAGCGCAACGGCGTGGAAGACGACACGCTGGTCTGGTTCGCGAGTGACAACGGTGGCCAGGCGCTGGCCGACAACACACCGTTGCGGGCAGGGAAGGGCACCGTCTACGAGGGCGGCACTCGGGTGGCGGCAGCGTTGCGCTGGCCGAACGGGATATCCGGCGAGGGCCGCAAGGTCACCGGATTGATGAGCTACCTAGACGTGCTTCCGACACTACGCAGGGTGGCGGGCGTTGGCGCATCCGGGGGGCCAGGCGAGCCGCTGGACGGCGAAGACGTGTTCGATTTGATCGCCGGCACTGGGCCGGAGCGTCAACGGCGCTTCTTCTCTTACTACGAGCGGTACGGGGACGAGCAACTGGCTCTGATCGACGGCGATTGGAAGATTGTGAGGCGCGGTGCGCCGATCTTGGGGGCGAACCCGGCAGACGCCCCGCCGCCCCAGCTGCCGGCCCGGCAAAGACAGGTCCGGCCGGTGACCGTAGAACTCTTTAACCTCAAGGCAGATCCGCTCGAAAAGGTTGATCTTGCGAAGCGCGAGTCCAAGCGGACTCAAGAAATGCTTGCTGCGCTCAAGGCGTTCCGGGCCATCCGCCGAGATGGCGGCGTGCCGCCGATGACCGCTCCTACGCCCGAGGGTTGGGCGGCTCCTGAGCGGTGGAAGATGGCTGAGTGAGGCCCGCCCGCCCGGCCGGGCAGTCCGCCGATCCAGTCGGGCTTGCAGGCCTTGATTTGGTTGACGCGGCCCAAGATTGACACCCAGTGACGCGGCTGCTATCTTCAAAATGCGGGGTGGAGCAGTCTGGTAGCTCGTTGGGCTCATAACCCAAAGGTCGAGGGTTCAAATCCCTCCCCCGCAACCACCGCTCAACGGGGGCCGACCCGGACAAATAGGTATTGTTGCGGCGCGTTAAAGCAGCAAGCCTGTTTTGTGTAAAGGGCGTTCTGCGCGTCGTCGGCCTGCCGGACGCAGTGCCTTGCAGGCGGTGCAAGTGATGCTGGCCGACGGCTCTGAGCAGCCCTAGCAGAGGGCGAGTCCCGCGTTAGCCGCAATGTCTTCATCGGCCGCATGCTCGGCCGCGGGGCGCTATTATCCGACCCAAGTTCCTGCGTAGCCTCGCCCGCCCGCTCGCCATATTGGCCGCTCGCCGGATGATCCCGCCCGCTGGCAGGAAAGCCGATGCGCCGGGTGGGTTTCACAGGATACCGTGGTACGAACGTGCGACAGGTGTCGGTACGACCGATCAGGCGGCGGGACGGAATCGGCGTGGCTATCGATCGCGCCGGGATGGCGTTGTCCCTGTGCTGCGGGCTGCACTGCATCGCCACGCCGCTGTTGCTTGGAGCGGCAGTGGGCTTGCCTCTCGGCTGGCTGCTCGATGAGTCGACGGAAGCGCTGCTGCTGACCGCCGCGGTCGGGACGGCCGCTCTGAGCCTCGGACCCAGCTACTGGCTGCGGCATCGCCGCAAGCGTTGTCTTGGCCTGTTCGCCACGGGAGTTAGCTTGCTCGCCTTGGCCAAGCTCGGGCCCGTGAGTGAGGCGTTGGAGCCGCTGACGGTCGCCTCTGGAGCTGCGTTGATCGCCACGGCGCACCTCGTCAACCTTCGTCTCTGCCGCGAGTGCGCGCTGTGCGAGGCCGAGGAGCCTGCCGCATGATGCTTCGATTGCTCCTCCTGCTGCTGGCTCTGGGGCTGGGGCAGATCGCTTACACCCAGATCCATTGCAGCTTTGAGCCGCCGGATTGCGAGGAAGGCGCGTGCGAGCTCTGCCACTTGGCCGATATCTCGCCGCTGGCGTCGGACTCCGCCCTGCTGTGCTCGCCGCCGCCCACGCCGCGCGCCGCCGTAGTGCCGAGCCAAGGGTCGACCGCCCAGCCGCTCTCGAGGCGCTATCGCGGCCGCGCCCCTCCCCTCTAGAACTCGTCCAGTTGCTTTATCCGGCTCCGCGATTGCGCGAGCCGGTCGGTAGTTTTGCATGCGAGTGATAGGGGAGCCTTCCAATGAAACGAATACTCTGCGCCGTCGTGTCGGCACTGTTCGCGGTATCCGCGATCCACGGCCAGGACACCGCCGCTCTCGAGGGGCAAGTGCTGCTGCTGCAGACGGGCGCGCCCATCGGCGGGGCGACCGTCAATCTCTTGGAAACCGGGGCTTCGACGATCGCCGATGAACAAGGGCAATTCCAGTTCGAGGGGCTACGGCCGGGCCGCTACCATCTCCACGCTCACATCGAAAGCGCCTTGCAGGGCGTCTCCGAAGCCATCGAGGTCACTCCCGAAGGTGCGGATGGGGTGAAGTTGCTGCTGTCGTTCGCGACGGAGCAGACGCAAATCACCGTCAGTGCGGCGGGGCGGCCCGAGTCCGCGTTTGAGTCCTTCCAATCGACGCACACGAAAACCTCGCTCGACCTGGCTCGCGCTGAGAACATCGCCGCCGGCCTGGGCGAAGTGCTCGGCAATGAACCAGGCACGGGAATCGCCCAACGGGGGTTCGGGCCGGGCTCGTCACGCCCGATCATTCGCGGCTTCGACGGCGACCGGGTTCTGATCATGGCCGACGGGCTGCGGACGGGTTCCATCTCGTCCAATTCCGGCGACCACGCCGAGACGTTCAACCCGCTGTCGTTTGACAGGCTCGAAGTGGTGAAAGGCCCCGCGACCCTGCTCTACGGCAGCAACGCCATGGGAGGGGTCGTGAACGCTGTCAGCAGTCATGCGGGCTTCGTCTCGCATCCGGACGGCATGCAGGGCTACCTACAAGGCTCTGCGGGGACTGGCAACGCCCTAGCGGGAGGGGCGGCCGGCTTCGATTACGCCAACGGCGGCTGGCGGTTATGGGGCGGTACGAATGGCATTCGCAGCGGAGACTACGCGACACCCTTGGGCAATGTCGAGAATTCCCGAACCCAGTTCACGAACGGCTACGGCGGAGCTGGCTGGTTTGGCGAGCGAGCCTTCGTCAGCGTTGGCGTTCGCGCTAACGACTCCAGCTACGGAGTTCCCTTCGCCGACGAGTTCCACGCCCATGACCATCACGGAGAAGAAGAACACCACGACGATCACGATGATGAGGACGAAGAAGAACACCACGACGAAGAGGAAGAGGGCGACGAGCACGACGAGGAGCTTCGCATCGATCTCGACATGCGTCAAATCGCCTATCAGGTCAACTGGGGGGTGCGAGATCTCGGCCCTGCGTTCGAGCGCTTCGTGATGAAGGTGGGCTACGCGACCTACAAACACGAGGAGATCGAATTCGAAGGCGATCACCGCCGGATCGGCACGCGATTCGACAACGATCAAATCGTCTATCGGGGCGTTTTCGAACAGAACAGACGCGGACCGTTGACGGGCCGCTTCGGGTTCTGGGGCATGGAGCGCGACTACTCAGCGGAGGGCGAGGAAGCGCTCTCGCCGCCGATCGATCAGCAGTCGTTCGCCCTGTTCGCGCTCGAAGAGGTCGACTTTGAGCGGGTCAAGCTTCAGTTCGGCGGCCGCTTGGAGACCTCCCGCTACAATCCGGCGTTCGCCGAGCGCGGCCACGGCCACGGCGAAGAACATCACGAAGAAGAAGGCGAAGAACACCACGATGACGAGGAGGAAGGAGAGCACCACGACGAGGACGAAGACCACGACGAGCACGGGGAAGAATACCCGGACGCGGTCCCCCGCCGTTTCACGGGCGTTTCGGCGGCTGTCGGCTTGCATGCCGACCTGTGGCGGGGCGGAGCTTTCGTCGCCAACTATTCCCACTCCTACCGTGCCCCGGCGCTCGAGGAGCTCTATAACGTCGGGCCGCACGTCGGCACGTTGATCTTCGAGGTGGGCGATCCCAGTCTCGGTGCCGAGCGCGGCAATGGCGTCGACCTGTCAGTGAGGCAGCAAGCTGGACGAGTCGACGGCGAGGTCAACTTCTTCTTTTACGATTTCAGCAACTTCGTCTTCCCGTTCGCCACGGGCGAGGAGGAAGACGGTCTGCCGGTGGTCCACTTCGAGCAGCGCGACAGCCGCTTCAGCGGTGCCGAAACCCGGCTCGGCATCGGCTTGAGTCAAGGCTTGCGGCTAAATCTCGGGATGGATTTCGTGGACGCGAAAACGAAGCTCTCGGGCACTCCGCTGCCACGCATCCCGCCGCTGCGGGGCCGCGTCGGGTTCGAGTTCCAGCGCAAAGGCTTCAGCATTCGGCCCGAACTCGTGCTGGCGGACCGGCAGAACCGGACGTTCGATCTGGAGACGCCCACGGCCGGATACGCGGTTCTCGACCTGCGAGCGTCGTACACGATCCCAAAGGGCAATGCGATTCACCAGTTCTCGGCCAACGTGTTCAACATCGGCGACCGGCTCTATCGCAACCACTCGTCGTTCATCAAGGACCTCGCCCCGGAAATCGGGCGCGGCGTCCGTTTCAGCTACATCGTGCGCTTCTTCTAGTGATGTGTCGGGCGCTCGACGCCGTGGTGGCGAAATCCGCGTCCCGACTGCCGCAGGTGGTCGGGGCGCTCGAGGCGACGGTCGGGCTCGACCGCGCGATGGCGAGTTACACCGCGTCGGACGCGAATCGGTTGGGGTGAGGCGATGACGAAGGGATCCCGCTCATTCGACGTTGTGGTCGTCGGCGCCGGCGCGGCCGGCGTCGGCTTCGGTGCGACGCTACGCGACCTCGGAATCGACAACTTCGTGATCCTCGAACGCTCCGCAATCGGCGCCTCATTCCTGCGTTGGCCCCGGCAAATGCGCTTCATCACGCCGTCGTTCAACAGCACCCAGTTCGGCGTCCTCGATCTCAACGCCGTCTGTCTTTACACCTCGCCGGCCTACTCGATCGGCGTCGAGCACCCCACGGGGCAAGAGTACGCCGGCTATCTGCGAGGGATCGCGAATCACTTCGACTTGCCGGTAGCCACCGGAATCGACGTTCTTTCGGTCACGAGGAACCCTCGGCTCAAGCGGTTTCGGGTGAAGACGAGTCGCGGCGACATCCGTGCGCGGTTCGTGGTCTGGGCGGGCGGTGAAATGCAGTACCCGAGGACCAACAGCTTCCACGGCGCCGAGCTTTGCCTGCACAGTTCCAAGGCGATCTCGTGGGACGATCTCAGCGGCGACGAGAGATGCATCATCGGCGGCTCCGAGAGCGGCGTCGACGCCGCGGTCGCGCTGGCTGGCGCGGGTCGACGAGCCGTCGTTTTCGACGGCGAGGAGCCGTGGAACCGAAGAAGCTCGGACCCCAGCGAACTCTTGTCGCCTTTTACGAAGGCACGCCTGAATTCGGCCATGGACTCGGGTCGGGTGACGCTGCGCGGTGGCTGTACTGTCATCGGCGTACACCGCAAGGACAACGGCTATCAGTTGGCACTTGAGGACGGCGAGGTCGTCGACTGCCCCGAGCAGCCGATCTTGGCGTCCGGATTCGCCGGTTCGGCAAGCCTCGTCCGCTCGTTGTTCGATTGGCGAGATGACAGTTTTCCCCTGCTGACGGAGAACGATGAGTCCACCGTGACGAAAGGACTTTTCCTGATCGGGCCGCAGGTGCGCCAAGACGATCTCATCTTCTGTTTCATCTACAAGTTCCGCCAGCGCTTCGCCGTGGTGGCCAACCAGATCGCCCGCCGCCTGGGGGTGAGCACGGAGCCGCTGGAGGAGTACCGCCGCTACGGAATGTACCTCGACGATCTATCGTGCTGCCACGACGAATGCGCATGTTGAAGGGGCCGTGAAATGCTCCCGACGCCAATTCGAACGGTGGTTCTGTTCGGCAAGGAAAACGTCGGCAAGACGCAACTGGCCGCATCGCTGGCGGGGGCGCCCATCACTGCCTCGAACTTCCGAGGCGCCACCGTCGGCTGCGACTCCTATCGCGTGGACGACTGGGAGCTGATCGATACGCCAGGGCTGCTACGAAGCTCCGACGTTGAGACAACCCGACTAGCCTTGGAGCGGCTGCGTGGCGATGACACCGTCCTACTGGTTGCCCAGGGAACCGCACTGGACGCAGACTTGGCCGACCTGCTGCCGCTCGCAGCAGGTCGACTCGGCGCACTGGCCGTGACCGTTCGGGACCGACTCGCCCGGCAGGAGGTGGAGACGCGGCTGGGAGAGCTAGCGCTCCGGACGGGTTTGCCGGCGGTCGCGGTGGACGCTCGCCGCCTGGACGCCAACGATCGTCGAAGGCTGATGCAGGCGTTGGAAGCGCCCGGCCCGGTCCCGGCCGAAGCCGGTTTGAAGTTCGGCGATCTGATCGTCCGTCCGCGTCCTCTTTTCTTCGAGTGCTCCGCCCTTGGGCCTTTCTGGGCGCTGCTGCTCCTGTTAGCGCCCGCCTGGTTCGCGGTGGACGCCGCCAACCGTCTAGCGGAACGAATCGAACCTTGGGTTGGCGCCCTGACTGGGCCGCTGGCCGGGTTCCTGGCAAGCTGGCCGCAGCCGCTTGCGGCGATCCTGGCCGGCGACTACGGCTTTGTCACGATGGGGCCGTTGCTGTTGGTGTGGGCAACTCCGGTCGTCGTGCTCCATGCGCTGCTGATGGGTGCGTACAAGGCTAGCGGCCTGCTCGATCGCCTGACAAACGCCATGAATCCGTGGCTGCAGCCGTTCGGCATGACGGGCCGGGAGTTGGCGCGGGTCGTGATGGGTTTCGGCTGCAACGTGCCCGCCGTCATCAGCGCACGCTCGTCGTCGGCTTGCTCGCGTGGCGTATGCGTCTCAGCCATAGCTTTCGGTTCAGCCTGTTCGTATCAGTTGGGGGCGACGGTGGCGGTCTTCGCCGCGGCGGGACGACCCGATCTGGTCGTGCCGTACCTGCTTTATCTTGGCGCCACGACTCTTGCCTACTCCCGGCTCATCGCGCCGCAAGCGGCTCGTTCTCCCTTCAATGCGCTGTTGACGGAGGGCCGGGTCTTCTTGACTTGGCCGCGCCCGAGGGCCGTCTGGCTTGAGGCGCAGGGCGCCGTTCGGGAATTCTTTCGCAGGGCCTTCCCGACCTTCTTTCTGATCACGTCCGCGGCTTCGTTGTTGCACTGGCTGGGCCCGCTGCAAGCTGCGTCGGCCGTTGTTGAGCCGGCGATGGCCATCTTTCGACTGCCCTCGGATGCGGCCGCGGCGGTGGTCTTGGCGAGCGTGCGCAAGGACGGCATCTTGCTGCTCGCGGAGCCAGGTGTCGCCGCAAGCCTGAGCGCCGTCCAATTGTTGACGGCCGTCTACCTGGCTGGCGTGCTGCTGCCATGCCTGGTCACCTGCTTGACGATCGCGCGGGAGCAGGGCCGCGCGTTCGCGCTGCGTTTGGTGGGTCGGCAGGCTGTGGCGGCCACCGGGTTCAGCGCTTTGCTGGCTTGGGGCGGAGCATGGCTGTGAGCGCGATCTCCGGCGCTAGCCAACGCCAGGGGCAAGAACTGCTGGACCGGCAGTGTTGGAACTGGGGCCGGGACATCGTGCGTTCAGAAGGCAACCTCCTGCTCGAAGCGGGCTTCCTCAAGCGGCGGCCACCCGAAGGAGAAGCAGGATCGAGCTGCTACATGCTCGCGCTACCCGGCGGCGACAGCCTGATGTTGTGGGGTTTCGGACTCCTGTACGGAACGGCGCGCAAGGGCGGCGTCTACCTCAACCGCTACCAGTTTCTACCCGTTTGGCTACCGTCGCAGACAGTCCAAGAGCCGATTTGGAATCCCGACACGATCCCGACTGCGCAGACGCCTCCGTCGCCCCGCGTGCCGGTTGACTTGACCGTCGCCGCCATTCGGCGCATCGCGGATTACGAGGAGTGGGCGCTGGCACGCTGCGGTCCGGAGTATCGTCGTGCCGTCCTGAGCCAATGGAAAGGGCGTTCCAAGCGACTGGAGCCCCAAGCGCTCCCCCAAGCTTGGCGAGCGCTCGCCGACGCGATCGACGGCCAACCGCATCCTGAGCCCGTGGAGAAATCGAATTGAACGACCCACGCCTTCCCGTAACCGTGCTCTCCGGCTTCCTCGGCGCCGGCAAGACGACGTTGCTCAACCACGCGCTGCACAACCGCCAAGGCCGCCGCGTCGCGGTGATCGTCAACGACATGAGCGAGGTCAACGTCGATGCCCAGCTCGTTCGCAACGGCGGCGCCGAGCTCAACCGCGTGGACGAGCGGTTGATCGAGATGTCCAACGGCTGCATCTGCTGCACCTTGCGCGAAGACCTGCTCGACGAGGTCTCACGTCTGGCGCGAGAACGTCGCTTCGACTACCTACTGATCGAATCAACCGGCATCTCCGAGCCGCTTCCCGTCGCGGCCACCTTCGCCTTATCGGACGAGCTTGGCGTGCATCTGGGCGAGCTGGCCCGATTGGACACGATGGTCACCGTCGTCGACGGCCCGCGTTTTCTTCGCGACTTCGGCTCCGGAGAAGACCTGCTCGATCGCGGGCTGGGAGTCGACGTCGACGACGACCGCACCATCGCCGACCTCCTCGTCGATCAGGTCGAGCTCGCCAACGTCCTCGTTCTCAACAAAACCGACAAGATGAGCCGGAGAGAAGTCGCACGGTTGACCGGGATCCTGCGCAAGCTCAACCGAACGGCGACGTTGGCCCAGACGACCTACGGGCGAATTCCGCTCGACCTGATTTTCGATACGGGCCTGTTCGATTTCGAACGCGCCGAGCAAACGGCAGGTTGGCTTCAGGAAGTGCAAGGCGACCACACGCCCGAAACCGAGGAGTACGGCGTCGGCAGCTTCGTCTATCGGAGGCGACGGCCCTTCCATCCGGCGCGGCTGGCTGCGATCTTCGAAGGTTCCTTCGAGGGCGTGCTGCGGGCGAAGGGGGTCGTCTGGCTGGCCACTCGCCATGAGGTGGCGGGCGCGCTTTCGATCGCCGGAGACTCGCTTGCCTTGGAGCCCGGAGGCCCCTGGTTCGGCACGCCGGACCCAGCAGAGCTCACCGACGGCCCGGAGACTCTGGAGTGGGCCGGGCAGACATGGGAGCCCGACGACGGCGGCCGCCGTCAAGAGCTCGTCTTCATCGGAATCGAGATGCCGCAAGAGGCCGTCGAGGCCGCGCTGGACGGCTGTCTGCTGACCGACGCCGAGATGGCCTCCGGCGCCTTGGGGTGGGCTTCGTTGGACGACCCGCTGCCAAGGTGGATGGCAGCGGAAGAAGACGAGCCGTAGTCCGGCCACTCCCCGGCAGAAGTCCGCCAACGCTCTCGCCAAGCAGCGCCCGCTGGAGAGGAAAGCCGCGGGGGCCCTCACAACCGGATCTACATCCTCCGCGCCGACATGGGCCTGCGGGCGGCGTACACCATCCCGACGGGCGGCGCGATGCACCAGCTCTCGGCCAACCTGTTCAACATCGGCGACCAGCCCTACCGCAACCACTCGTCGTTCATCAAGGACCTCGCTCCGGAGATCGGGCGCGGCGTCCGCCTGAGCGATATCGTGAGTTTCTCGTAAAGGGCCGATGCGGCTTGGGCCGGTTAGTCGATGTGGCCATCCCGGGCGCCGGGGCTGCGCGGCGAGTCTGCGTCGCAGCCCCGGAAGCGTCAGGCGACGGACAACGGGCCGTGATCGTCGCAGTGGTCGCCGTGCGGATGGTGCAGGTGGCCCTCGACGAGGTAGTCCACGTGGTCGCCGTGGGGCAGGGATTCGTGGCCGCAGCCTGGGCCGTGCTGGTGGTCGGCGGCGTGGGCTCGGCAGTCGTGCTTCGGAGTGCAGGCGACGGGATTCTTCGCGCTGACCTCGATCGCATGCTCGTCGTAGTGGCCCTGGTGGGCGTGATGGAGGTGGCCGTCGTGCAGATAGTCGACGTGACCGTCGTGTTCGACGGCGGTGTGTCCGCAGCCGGGGCGGTGGACATGCTCATGGGCATGATGGATTACGTGTTCGGACATGATGTTTACTCCTTTGACTTCCCAACAACCTGCGCTTCGCCCGCGTGAGCCAGCGCATTGATAACCAAATCGACCACATGCTGATCGGCCAGTGCGTAAATGACGTGCTTGCCTTGACGCCGGCGGCGGACCAACGAGGCCGAGCGGAGCACCTTGAGCCGCTGCGAGATTGTCGACATGCCTTCCTGTTCGTCCGCGGCCAAATCGGACACGCAGGCCGGACCCTGCGCCAACAGGGCTAGCAGACGCAAGCGAGGCGGATCTCCGAGCGCGGCAAACAGTTCGGCGGCGCGCCCAAGGGCGGCCTCGTCGACACTCAGCTTGCGCGCTTCGCGCCGATGGGAATGCGGTTCTTCGCAAAGGGGCTCGACCAGTGGATTCATTGGTTCAACGATTATTGAAATGATGATACCACTGCAACGGTTCTGCGTGCAACTCCGCCCATCTGAAAAACCGTCCCGATTATCGGCTCGTTGATCCCGTCTAGCGGTCGGCTCTTGCCAGTCGCTTCGCTGCCGGGCAACATGCTCTTTTCAGGGCCTGCCCCCTCCGAACGCGCTTGCCATCCGTCAAACCCGAACGCAAGAGAACCGCCGAGTATCGAGTCTACGGGCTGGATTGCGCCGAAGAGGTGGCTATCATTCGCAGACGGCTCGACGGAGAGCGGGGCATCGAGGAGCTTCGCTTCGACGTCGTGCGGGGCAAGTTGACGGCGGCCTACGATCCGGAAGCGCTGACGAGCGAGCAGATCGCCGAGCAGGTCTCGGAACTCGGCTTGAAATGCAGCCCGTGGGAAGAGCCGCCGCGCGAGGCGGCGTTCTTCGAGCGGGGCGGGCGCGACCTGCTGACGGCCGTCAGCGGCCTGGCGCTGACGCTCGGCCTCGCCCTGCAAGCTCTGAGCTCGGGCGACTGGCTGGCCGCTATCTCTCACCAGCATGAAGGCGAGTCGCTGGCAGCGCTGGTCTGCTTGTTGGTTGCGCTGGTCGGCGGTGCCGCCTTGGTCGTCCCGAAGGGAATCAAGTCCCTCGCCGCCGCCCGGCCCGACATGAATGCGCTCGTGCTGGTCTCGTTGATCGGTGCGGCCTGCTTGAGCCAGTGGGCGGAGGCGGCGACTCTGGCCTTTCTGTTCTCGCTAGCCGGCCGGCTGGAGGGCTGGAGCATGGCGCGTGCCCGGCGCGAGGTCGGCGGCTTGATGGCGGTCGCGCCTCAGCAGGCCTCGGTCATCCATGGCGACCACGAGCATCGGGTTGCAGCCGCTTCGGTCGCGGTCGGCGCGCTCATCCGCGTGCGGCCAGGCGAGCACGTTCCCTGCGACGGGGAGGTCGAGAACGGAATCTCCGGAGTCAACGAGTCGATGCTCACCGGCGAGTCCGTGCCCACAATGAAGCAGCCCGGCGACACGGTCTACGCTGGAACGTTCAACAGCGACGGAGTGCTTGACATCCGCACGACACGCGCGGCTGACGACACGCGCCTGGCCCGCATTCTGCGGATGCTCGAGGAAAGCCAGCACCGCCGGGCGCCCTCAGAACAATTCGTCGACCGCTTCGCGCGCTATTACACGCCGACGATGTTCCTAGTGGCCCTGGGAGTCGCTGCGGGCCCGCCGCTGTTGGCAGGCGAGCCGTTTTCGCCTTGGTTCTACCGGGGCATGTTGACTCTGCTGATCTCCTGTCCCTGCGCCTTGGTCATCTCGACGCCGGTGGCGATCGCGGCGGCCGTCGCCAAGGCCGCCCGGCGCGGGCTGCTGATCAAGGGAGGGGCCTTTCTCGAGGAAGCCGCGCGCGTCCGCGCCATCGCCTTCGACAAGACTGGCGTGCTTACGGCCGGAGAGCCGCAGGTCGAGGAGATCGTGCCTCTCCGTGGACGAGAGCTGACCGACATCCTAGGCCGGCTGGCGGCGCTCGAGCGCTACAGCGAGCACCCCCTCGCTCGTGCGATCGTCTCCCACGCCGCCGAGCGCGGGATTCTGCCGCCACCGGCCGAGGCGTTCCGCATCGAGCGCGGCATGGGAGCGTCGGCCGTCATTGGCGGCGGACGGTTCTGGGCCGGGAACTCGCGCATGCTCGAGTGCGCGGAAGGGGCTGCCAATCCCGAGGCGAGGGCCCTGCTGGGCTCGGACTCCGACACGGTGGTTGTCTGCGGAGAAGGGGAGACGCCGTGGGCACTCGTGCGGCTCCGCGATCCGGTCCGCCCGGAGGCGAGGCGCGTGGTCGCCGAGTTGCGAGAGCTTGGGATCGCACACACCATGATCCTTAGCGGAGACCATCGCGCCGCGGTCGAGGCCGTGCGCGAGGCGGCGGGAATCGACGAAGCGCGGGCCCCGCTGCTGCCAGAAGACAAGCGCGCCGCGATCAAGGAGATAGAGGGCAGCTACGGGAGCGCGGCCATGGTCGGAGACGGTGTCAATGACGCCGAAGCGCTGGTCGCCGCCTCGCTCGGCATCGGCGTGGGAGGCAGCGGCGCCGACATTGCCCTGGAGTCCGCCGAGGTCGTGCTGATGTCGCCCCGCCTCGAGCTACTGCCGGATCTTGTCCGGACAGGGCGCTTCTGCCTGCGCGTGATCCGTCAGAACGTTGCGATCGCCCTGGGCTTCAAATTGTTGTTCCTCGTGCTAGCCGCGCAAGACATGGCGACCCTGTGGCTGGCGGTGGCCGCCGACATGGGTGCCACGCTGGTGGTGATCTTCAACGGCCTGCGTCTCCTGCACGGTCCGCGCTTCCGAGCCGAGTAGCACCCGGTGACCGCTTGATGCGGTTCCGTAGCCCGTCCAGCGCCCGAATTCGCCCGTCGGCTGGAAAAGCATGGATATCTCGAAAATGCCTCGCTACGCTCACGCCAAGACCTGCTGCGTGCGTCGGCATTCGTGATGCTCCAAGCAATCGGCTTATCGAAGTCTTATAACGGCGTCCGCGCCTTGGACTCCCTGGACCTGCTCATCGAGCCGGGCCAGATCTTTTGCCTGCTCGGCGCGAACGGAGCGGGCAAGACGACCACGATCAACCTGTTCCTAAACTTCATCGAGGCTTCGGAGGGGCAGGCACTGGTGGACGGAATGAACGTCGCCGAGCATTCGCTCGAGACCAAGAAGCGCCTAGCCTACATCCCAGAGCAGGTCATGCTCTACCGCAATCTGTCCGGTCTCGAGAACGTCGAGTATTTCACCGCGCTCGCGGGCCAAGAAAGGCCCTCGCGGGATCAGCTCCGGCAGTTGCTAACTGAGTCCGGGCTGTCTCAGGGGGAGATCGAGCAGCGCGTCTCGGGCTACAGCAAGGGCATGCGCCAAAAGGTCGGCATCGCCATAGCGGTCGCCAAGCAAGCCAGGGCGCTACTGTTGGACGAGCCGACCTCCGGGCTTGACCCCAAGGCGTCGAACGAGTTCTCCGAGCTGCTCGAGCGGCTGCGAGGCGAAGGCGTGGCGGTCCTGATGGCCACGCACGACCTGTTCCGCGCCAAAGAGACTGGCACGCACATCGGAATCATGAAGCAAGGCCGCCTCGTCGAGCGCCTTGCCGCCGAAGAGATCGGCCACGCCGACCTAGAGCGCGTCTACCTCGAACACATGCGCGGATAGGGGAGGATCACTCATGTTGCTTCGCATTGCTCGCAAGGAATTCCTCGAAATGGCCCGCGACGGGCGCTTCCGGATCGCCGGAGGCATTGTGCTTGCGCTCTTGCTGACCTCGCTTGGGCTGGGCTGGCAGCGTTACGGCGAGGTGACGGCGGCACATATGGCGGCCGTGGATCAAGAGCGTGAGCTTTGGGAGTCGCAAGGGGAGAAGAACCCCCATTCAGCCGCGCATTACGGCGTCTACGCCTTCAAGCCGACCGGACGGCTAGCGTTCTTGGATCCCGGCACGGAATCCTACACCGGCGTCACGGTATGGCTCGAATCGCACAGGCAGAACCAGTTTCTCTACCGTCCGGCACGGGACGGCAACACGCTGCAGCGCTTCGGCGAGTTGACCGCCGCTGCCGTGCTGCAGTTGTTGATCCCCCTGCTGATCATTCTGCTCGCGTTCTCGACATTCGCTGGGGAACGCGAGTCGGGGACGTTACGCCAAGTGCTGAGTCTAGGCGTCAACCGGCGCGATCTCGCGCTCGGAAAGGCCTTGGGTATCGCGGCCGCGCTGGGCTTGCTGCTCGTACCGGCGACGTTGCTCGGCTCGGCGGCGCTCGCTTCAGCGCAGGCTGACGCGGCCTCAGGCGGCCTGCTCCGCGCCTTGGGAATGGCAGGTGCCTATCTGATTTACCTCGGCTCGTTCGTCGGCGTCACGCTGGCGGTCTCGGCGCGGGCGCGCTCCGCTCGCTTCGCCTTGATCACTCTCCTCGCGTTTTGGGTGTTTGTCTGCCTGATGGCGCCGCGGGCCGCTACGGATCTCGCTAGGAGGCTTCATCCCACGCCTTCCGCGCAGGAGTTCGCTTCCGCGCTGGCGGCAGACAAGGAGGTCGGTATTCAGGGCGTGGATTATGACGACTACCTGGAACGCCGCAGGACGGAGTTGCTCGCCGAGCACAACGCTGAGCGCATCGAGGATCTGCCGATCAACTACAACGGATGGCGGCTCCAAGTCAGCGAAGAGTACGGGAACCAGTTCTTTGATCAGCACTACGCCCGCCTGTGGGATCAGTTCGAGGCACAGGACCGGCTGCGGCAGCAGGCTGGCTTTGCGGCGCCTCTTCTTGCCGTTCGGTCGCTTTCGATGGCGCTGGCCGGCACAGACTTCTCGCATTTCCGGCGTTTTGCCGAGCAGGCCGAGCTGTATCGCCGTGAACTCGTTGGCTTCCTGAACGCTGACTTGCGCGACAACGCGGGCCCACGGGGCTTCGGTTACACCCAGACGAAGGAGTTTTGGGAGCGGACGCCGCCGTTCGCCTACGACGCGCCCGGTGCCGGCTGGGCCTTGGCTGGCGAGTCGGCCTCGCTGGCTGCGCTGCTGGCGTGGTTTCTGGTCGCCGCCGTCTGGGCGTGGCGCGGTGCTCTCCGCCTCGAGGCCATCTAGCCATGCTCAGGCACGTCTCGCGCAACGAGTGGCGCGGCTTGGCCGCCGACCGAACCCTCTGGGCGGTCGCGGCACTGCTCGCCGCAGTGCTGTTCTTCGGTGCCTTCAACGGGGCGCGCTGGTCGGCCCTCCAAGCCGATCGGCAAGCCAAACTGATGGCCGAGCAGCAGGAGCGCATCGACGGCACGCGCGCCGAGCTGCTCAAGCCCCCCGGGGCGGCCCGGAGCCGCTTTTCCGACCCGCGCAATCCCGCTCAGGTCGGTCAGACTTTCGCCGCCTCCTACGCCGTGCTTCCCCGAGCCCCGCTGGCGCCGTTGTCCGTGGGCCAGAGCGACCTGCTCCCGGGCTACTACAAAGTGACCCTCGCCACGCGGGAGGCGCTGTTCGCCGGCGATGAGCTCGAGAATCCCGCCAACCTGCTCACTGGAAGCTTCGACGTCGCATTCGTGATCGTGTTCTTGTACCCGCTCGTGATTCTGGCGCTGAGCTACAACCTGCTCTCAGGGGAGAAGGAAAACGGAACGCTCGCCCTGACGCTGTCGCAACCGGTGTCGCTGGCCCAGCTTGCGGCGGCGAAGATCGTTGTGCGCGGGGCGGTCGCCTTCGGGCTAACCTGTGCCTTCACCTTGCTGGGGGCGCTGGGCGCCGGCGTCGATCTCGGGTCGCCCGGCGCGGTCGCCGCTTTGGCGGCGTTATTTGGTGTGACGGCCGCCTACGGCCTGTTCTGGTTCAGCCTGGCGCTGCTTGTCAACTCGTTCGGGCGCGGCTCGGCGACCAACGCGATGGTGCTGGCCGGGGCATGGCTGACATTGGCGCTGGTGATTCCCTCCACCGTCGCACTGCTCGCCACATCGCTCTATCCCGTTCCCTCGCGCGTCGAGATGATCCAGGCCGTTCGCTTGGCAACCCGAGACGCCTCGGCCCGCGGCGCCCAGCTTCTCGGCGCCTATTTCGCCGACCACCCGGAGATGGCCCCCGAGGGCGAGATCGATGCCGGCGACTATTTTTCGCGCAAGTTCGTCATCGAGGAAGAAGTTGCCAAGCAGGTCGCTCCCGTCAGCGGTCGCTTCGAATCTCAGATCCGCGGCCAGCAGGCGGTCGTGTCCAAGCTGCAGTATCTGTCCCCCGCTGTGTTGACGCAGCAGTCGCTGAACGATTTGGCCGGGACCAGCTACGCGCGCTTCGCACATTTTCAGCGCGAAACCGAACGCTTCGCCAGCGAGTGGAGGGCGCACTTTCTGCCCCAGGTCTTCCAGCGTGCCGAATTCACGGCCGGCGGACTCAACGAGTTGCCGGGCTTCGTCTATCAGCGGGAACCTGGCAGCATCGTTGCGAGCCGCGTAGGTGGTGCCTCAGTGCTCATTCTGCTCGTCGCAGCCGGTCTCTTCGGCTGGTCAATATTCGCATTACGTCGCTACCCTGTCGCCGGGTGAAATCGCCGCGACAGCTAAGCTGGGATCTGCCCTATTCATCCGCGGCCAGCTCGTCAATGATGCGGGCAGCTGCCGTGACAATTTCATCCGCAAGACGGAGCGCTCTAGATGACTGGTCCGAAGAAAACGCTTCTCTGGGCGTACCGTCATCCAGTCCATTCGGATAGCGTGTGGGGACGTAGTACAAGTCCAGCTCGCGTGCTGCGGGGAGCAGGGCTGCAAGGCTCGGAATGTTCAGGTTTTCTATCAGTTGCCGGATGCTGTGGCCAAGAACGATCCGCGCTCCTCCGGCATAGTGGACCGCCTTCACCGCTTTCTCGGCGGCTTGGTGGGCGTTGAAGCAGGCGTGAGCATGATAGCCGCCTCCAGCGCCGAACTCGGCATAGTCGAGATCTTGGCGGGCAGTGTCAAGCCATCTGCGCGAAGTGTGGTCGGAGGCTCTCATTTGACGTCACGTTCAAGTGGAAAGATAGTCTTCCCTTCTGATGCGATGGCCGCAAAGACATCCAAGCCCGCTTCGACCCCTCGGTCGAATTCGGCGGGAGTAAAAACGAGGATGTCTAGAGAAACCGGTAGCGCGTCGTATAGATCATCGAGCAGCCGACCGCGTTCCAACTTCGGGAGACCAGTTTCCATCACGATGACAAGATCGAGGTCGGACCAGGCGTCAGCTACGCCGCGAGCATAGGAGCCGAAGGCCACGGCACGCTTCACACCTGCCGCGCGCAGCGGCCCGGACGCGATCTGGGCGAGATTGGCGAGAGACCACTTCGAGGATTCGTTAAAGATCGCGACTTCCCCGTCCATGGACTTATGTTCGCATGGCTTCGCCGCGTCAGAATGTCGCACGGTACTGCGAGGGGATGAGCCGAACATGATCTGTTAGAGGTGGTCTTAGGCTGAAGGCCGCAGGGCTCCGAGCGAAATCGAACACGCGCGTGAGCCGGAAGACGTCCGGGTTCTCTTCTGCGACGCGTCGTTCGTTCTCCGAGATCCAGAAAGGCGTCGATGAGGGGCCGTTCGTCGTCTTGACCTCCAGCCATCGCTCCTTGCCGTGTCTCGAAAAAGATAGGATGTCGTAGCCGGCACCATCGCCGTCTCCCTTCGCTACCCAGCGAACCTTGGCAGCGAGGTCATCCCTGCCGTCTGAGGAGAGCCGATTCTGCTCGGCTTGGAACACAAGTTCCTCACCCGCTTCGCCGAGTGCTCTTGCCCGGGCGTCACGAAGCGCCGGGTCATAGCGGCGGATGATTCTATGGATGTCAGGATCGATCTGCTTCTGTTGGCTGCTCAGGACGGGCGCAGGTTGATAGACAAGTTCAGCATGCCCAGCAGACCCCATTGAAGCGGTACTGGCAAGCCGGTCATGGAGTCCTCGGGCACACAAGTGAGCGTCGACGGTCTCGAATAGGGCGCGCTGATAGTTCTTCGCCGGCTTGTAGCCTCTGATAAAGGGCAAACCAAACTCCGCCAACACCGCGCTGATGTTCTGATGCTTGTATTCGATCGAGCCGTGCGAGCGCCCGGTCAGCGCTTGCAGTGCCCGGTTCCGCTCCGCCTTGACAACCGTGCCGCCGCCCAGCTCGATCATGAGCATGTCGATATAGTCCGCAACGATAGCTTCGATCTCTTGCCTGCGCCAAGGCGTTCCTGCATGCTCGGGCATTCAGATCGATCTGGGCAGGCCCGGTCTGGGCGCCAGTGCCCGCAGAACCAGTGTTGCTACTGATCGATGACTAGGCCGTCCGCATTTGTAACGGCACCGCCGCCCCCGCCTTCTATGCGTCATCCTGAACTCGGCAGAGAGCTTGACAGGGGCGGCAGGTGGTGCCGTGAAGATCAGTATCAACGTGTGCAGGAAGATTCTACTGAATAATGAGGACACGACGAAAACCGTGAGCGTGCGTGAGCTGTGCCGGAACCCTTCGGCAGCGCTTAGAGCAGCGCGCGAGAATCCCGTGGTGGTGCTTAAACGCCAACAGCCGGAAGCTGTGCTCATAAATCTGGAAGGGGATTCGATCCTCGACGATCAGGGCATCCGATTAGCCCTCGCCACTTCCCTGTACCGCGACGGGAGCGTATCCCTTGGTAGAGCGGCGCGATTCTCTGAACTTTCCCCTGCCGAGTTCATTCAGCATATTTCAAAGCTAGGGATTTCTGTGGTTCATGGGACACCAGCCAGCGTGCGTCAGGACGTCGACGCGATCCAGGAATGGCGACAGAGCTCGTCGTCGCCGATGCAAGCACTCTGATCGGGCTGAGGTCCGCAGAGGCCTTTGGGCTTCTCGACAAGCTCTTCGGTGAAATCGTCGTTTCCGAGGCGGTCCGCGATGAAGTACTCGCTGCGGGAAACCGGCAAGGTGCTCGAGAGTTGTCCGGTGCGATCCAGAGCGGGACGATCAAAGTCTTGCCAGTGAAGCCGATCGCTGCGCTGGCAGCCAGTCTGGATGTCGGTGAGGCAAGTACCCCAACCCTCGGCATCGAGGATGCCGGATTGAGTCTCGTGCTGATGGACGAGATGATTGGCAGATCCTACGCAAGGAGCCATGGCCTCAATGTGACCGGACTCGTGGGAGTGTTGTTGGCTGCGAGGCGGGAGGGCCTTGTCTCAAGCGTGAGGCCGTTCTTGGAGCGGCTAAAGAGGGCAACTTCAGGTTATCTGACGAGCTTGTTCGCTCGGTTATCGACGAAGCTGGGGAATCCTGAGACGGTGTGAGAGCGGCCTGTTACGGACAGCGCCTATTGAGTAGTCCTTGTTCTAACAGTCCACGGGTAGACGTCGTGAGACACCGAGTGAAATGTCTTCAAGACTGTTCAGGAGTGCCTGTTGGCAACCTCTCACGATCGGTGCTTGGCAGCTAGGGGGCAACAGATCCGGAAGGGCCGTCGTCTCGTGATGCAGGCAGGCTGTGCCGCGAGAATCCAAGCATTCGCGACGAATCGCGTGCGCCCAAAACTTGGTTTGTGAGCCTTCTTCGGCGAAGTGGGAACCGTCCGGAACCTTACGAATCGTCACCCGCGGCCAGCCTGTCCCATGCCTGCCGCGCGGTCAGCTGCACGGTGTTGTCGTCGCTTGAAAGCTTGGGGAAGATCGCGGCGGCGGCTTCGGCGCTTCCCACGTTGGCGAGGCCGATAATCGCGGCGCACTGCAGGTGCTCTTCCTCGCGCACCAACGCTTCCATGTAGATCGCCTGGGCTTCGCCCGCGTTCCCCCGTTCGAGTTGCGCGTCTGCGTACCGGAGCTGGCTGTCGTCGAACTCGATCTTCTGCCACTCGCTGAGGCTATCGGTCTCGGGGAAGGTGACGTCCATGCCCCCGGAAGTGCCGATCCTTGCCCATGACTTCATGCCAGCCATGGCCAGAGTGGTGTCGGAAGATCGCATTGCCTCGATGGCCGCACCCGCTGCCTCGTCTGCTCGGCGGTGTCCCAGCGCGGCCAGAATGCGCGGCTTGAAGTCGTCCGCGGCGGAAGGTAGGGCGGCCAGCAGAGCCTCCTCTGACGCTTTGCCGGGAATCCTCTCTAAGCAAAACGCTGCCTCTTCCCGCAGCTGCGCATCGTGGATCAACGGCGCGACCTTGCCCACATCGTCAGTTGTGCCGATGAGCGAGAGATGACGCAACGCGGTGACCTTCGCCGTCTGGGTGCCCTTACCGGAAATCACCGAGTGCAGGTGCATCACGACCACTTGGCGCGGATCCATTCGGCCCGGATCGTCTGGACGGCCTGTGTTGGCACCCAGGCTCGCGGCGTTGATGACCTTGCCGACCGAATGCACTATGTTCTTGAGCGCCTCTTCCGCGGACTTTCGAACATTCAGCTTCTTCGACGTGAGCAGCTCTGCCAGCGCCGGTATGACGCTGGGATCGACCTGATCGGCGGTGGACCAAGCCGCGTAGTTTTCGTCCTCGTCATCGCTTCGGATGCCCGCCAGGAACTTGTCCTCGGCCTCGGCCGCCTCGGCGGAACCCGCCATCAAGGCCGTCGCCAGCCCCGCAGCCATCGCGGATCCGGTGTGCTTCGTGGATGCGTCTGTCATCGCGCTGTTCTCTCCATTGCTGCTTGATTTGAGTGGGCTTGTCATCGCACTGTCCTCTACAGGTGCCAAGGCCCGCGGCCCGGGCGGCTCAACATGCGGTTGGCTTCCTCGTCGTTTCGGACGCGTTCGTTGACCGGGTCCCAATCCAGCTTGCGACGCAACCGGTAGGAGATGTTTCCGAGGATGCACAGGATCGACACGCGGTGCGCCGACTCGATGTCCATGATGGGCTTCTCGCGGGACATGATGCAGTCTTCGAAGTTCTCGCCGTGCCCGGGGCTCTTGAACACTTCGACCCCGCCGTATGGCGTCTCGTACTCCATGGCCTGCGGCTCTGTGGCGGTCGTGTTCCGGTCGCCGTAAGTCACGGTCAAGCGACCCTTGTCGCCCCAGTAGACGGCACCGTAGCGCGCATCAAGCTCCTGCGATGGCTCGCCAGGCTGGGCCCAGATCAGGGTCCAGTCGGGATCCTTGTACTGATAGGTCACCGTCATGTGCATCGGCGTGTCGTAGATTCCGCCGTGGTGCGGCTCGCCAGTGGCCTCGACGCTGACCGGACCGGTGTTGTCGGCGTTCATGACCCACTGGGCCACGCTCATCACATGAGCGCCGCGGTCCCGGATCTGGCCGCCTCCGAAGTCCAGCATCCAGCGGAAGCTGCCGTGCGTTCGGGTCTTGTTGTACGGAACCTCCCGCGCCGGACCGATCCACTTGTCGTAGTCCAGCCCAGAGGGCGGCTCCTCGTCCGGTGTCCAAGTGCCGCGCGGGTTCTCGTAGTGCCAGCATTTGACTTCCGAGACGGTGCCGATCTGACCGTTGTTGATGTAGTTCTTGGCGTAGTAGGCGGCCTCTTGCGAACGGCCCTGCGAGCCCACTTGCACGACACGCCCGTAGCGCTCGGCGGCGGTGACCATCGCGCGGCCCTCTTCCACGGTCTTCGCGGCCGGCTTCTCAACGTACACGTCCTTGCCGGCCTGACAGGCCATGATGGTCATCAGGGCGTGCCAGTGGTCGGGAGAGGCGATGAAGACAGCGTCGAGGTCTTTCAGCTCGAGCATGCGCCTGAAGTCCTTGAACAAGCGCGGCCTTCCGCCGACCATGGTGGCCGACATGTCGAGTCGGCTCGAGTCCACGTCGCAGAGCGCGGTGGATAGAGCGGGGCGCATGTAGCGGTCCCCGGCGCCGCCGAGGTTTTCCCAAGGCACAACCTTCTGGTCTACCCGAGACTCCGGCCTGAGGAATCGCCTCCCACGGCCCCCAAGGCCGATGTGCCCGAAATTAAGACGGTCGCTGGGAGCAGGTTTCGCCAGCACGGAAGCCGGGACGATGGTGATTCCAAGCGAGGTCGATGCGGCGGACGAGATAAAGGATCTGCGAGTGAACTGATCTGGTTTGGTCATAAGGTTCTCACTTCAACGGCGGGTCATAACCGGCCTGCCATCACGTGGCGCAGGATGCGCCGAGTCTGCGAGACGATGGACAGCGCCACGATTGCGCTCTGATCATACTAACTCATACGGCGACATTAAAATTCAAGGACGACTGGGCCCGGTTCGGACCCCGTGCAAGCGTCCCTGTCGCGGGTGCACACTCTGGCCCGCAGAGACCGCGCACCGCGTGCCGGCCATGCAGTCTCGTTGCCCCAATGAGCGGTCGTCGGCGATTTTCGACGCATAGCTGAGTGTTCCGTGCTAACCTTCTGCCAGTGTTGAACTTGGCCAACCACCAGTTGGTGCCGAACGGCGGATTCGAGGTGCTGAGACCATGAAAGCGGCAGCGCGACTTCTGGCGGGCCTCATTGCGGTCAGCGTGCTGGCCCTAGGGCAAGACTCGGAGGCACCGGTCGAAGATTCGGGTTTCGTTATCAGGACTGAATCGAACCTCGTCGTGGTTCCGCTGCATGTGTATCAAAAAAAGCAGTCCGTCGATGGTTTGGGGAAAGAGGCCTTCGAGCTGTACGAGGACGGCGTCAAGCAGGACATCGCGTTCGTCGAAGGGCCGGCCGCCGAAGGTGCACCGCCAGGTGCTGCCCGAACAGTGCCGACTGAAATCATCTTTCTGATCGATTACAGCCTCAGCGTCATGATGCGGGGACTGCTGGACTTTACCAGTATCCGTACCACACTGCTGGAAGGGCTCCGCAAGGACGTGATGATCTCGGTCTACGGTTTCGCCGACACGCTCAAGCGCTTCACCGGCCCGACCCGCGATTTCGCAAAGTTGAAGCGGGCAATCGAGCTGACCTACGAGTCCGAAGCGCTCGGCAGCCGTGTGTACGAGGCGATCATCCAGACCGCTCGGGACGCTTCCAATCGGGGGGGTGACGTCTCGCGGATGATGCTTGTGTTCTCGGATGGGTTCAGCACCACCAACATAAACCCCGACCTGGTCGTACAGGTGGCCAATGCCCTGGCGATCCCGATCTATCCGGTGATCTTGGGACACAGCGACCTCACGGACAGATTCAACCAAGGGGGCGGGGGCGGTGTGTGGCGCCAGCCTCGGCAGCCGAATCCGGGACACGAACGCCGCAGTCAGATTCCCGGCGGAACGCGCAACCCGGCCGGCCTGCTCCGCAGGCAATCGAACATACGTAGTCAAGAATCGCGGCAGGCGATCTTCGCGGACATCGGTCCCCGGACGGGCGGCCAGAGTTTCGACCCGGACGTCCTCAACAACATCGTGGTGCGAAAGATCCTGGGTTCGCTGGCGGATCTGGCTGCGACGGAGTACATCGTGGGTTACTACCCGAGTTCGGTGGACGAGGAGCTTTCACCGCATCAGGTCCAGGTACGCCTCGTCGACGAAGAGGTGGGCAAGCTCTACGGCGGGCAGCGGGTCATCATCCACTGAGGCGGCCGGAAGCAGGCCGTTGCCTCCATATCGTTGCGCTTGGGCGACCCGACCGGCAGCTTATGCATGGAAGTGGCGGGACGGGACGCCACGTGTCGCGCGCACCCCGGCCCGGTCGCTTAATCTAGGCCGCCCATCGCGACGATAACCCCGAACTCGTCAGCGGTGACCGGTGACACCGACAGTCTGCTGCGCGTCACCAGCTGCATGTTGCTCAGTCTTGGCTCGCGCTTGATCGCAGCAAGGGTGACGGGGGCGGACAGGGCTTGCAGAGGCTTGATGTCGACCACGCTCCAGCGGTCGTCATCGGTGGTCGGATCTTGGTAGTGCTCGCGGATAACTTCAGCGATGCCAATGACTGCACGATCTTCATTCGAGTGATAGAAGAGCAACTGGTCGCCAGCGGCCATCGCGCGAATGTTGTTGCGGGCCTCGTAGTTTCGCACGCCGTCCCAATATGTCCAGCCGTCCTTGACGAGGTCCTCCCACGAGTACTTGAAAGGCTCGGACTTCACCAGCCAGTAGCGGAGGTCTGGGTTCGGCATGCCTTAGCAAGCATATCAGCGCCGGGCGGGTGTCTATAGTCGTGAGCATCTCCGGCCAAGTCGGGCGAGGGCCGAACAATACCTTGCTAGAATCTCAATGCCTGAATCTCGCATTGGAGGTGAAGTGATGCTGGCACGAGTGCTATTCGCGTTCCTGGCGGTCCCATTGATGGCCGCTCCGGAACTAACTGGTGACGACATCGCTTCGTTCCGAGTCCGATTTGGTCTCAACGACACGGCCCAGACCGCCTGGGACGGGTCGGTCTCTGTGTCGAGCGGCGAATTTGTCCAGCTGCGCGACTGGCATCCGCGGCCGGAAAACGAGATCACTCCCCCGAACCGATGGAAGTTGTCCACGCACAAGGGTGTCAACTACCGCGTCGCGAATTACCTGCACCCGCCGAACACGGGCGTGCAGGCGTACTACTGGACACCGGGTGTCGTCTTGGATGTGCGCGGCAGCGGCGGCGCGCGGGTGAGCATCGAGACAGCGCAAGGCAGCTTCGAATTCCGAAGCGGGGATGTCCCTCTAGGCGAGCCGCAACGCTTCTTGGATGGCTCCGTGATCGTCGAGCGGGTGCCGCCTGCCGAGAAGCTCACCGGAGACGAGTACGAGGACGACTTCGTGGCGATCCTTGGCGGCGACAGCGGCGAGGTCTGGGTTGCTTGGGTGGCTTACAACGACGGGGCGAATCACATCTTCGCACGCCGTCACGACGGGTCGAGCTGGGGCGATCTGCAGCGAATCAGCGAAGGGCCCAGCGATGCCTATCTCGTAAAGCTGGGGCGGGACAAGACGGGCGCGCCGTGGTTTGTGTGGTCGAATCAGGTCGACGGCAACTTCGACCTGTACGGGCGCTCGCTGAAGGGCGGTTCCTTGACGCCGGTCTTGCGCCTCACCGAGACCCCCGGCCCCGACACCTTCCACAACCTAGCTGCCGATTCGGAGGGCAATCTCTGGCTGGTCTGGCAGAGCTTCCGCGCTGGCGCGAACGACATCTATGCCAGGCGCTACGACGGCGAGGGCTGGAGCGCCGAAGAGAGGGTCTCAAGCTCTCCTGCCAACGACTGGGAGCCGGTGATCGCCGCAGGACTCAACGGCGAGGTCCACATCGCTTGGGACACCTATGACAAGGGTGACTACGACGTCCTGCTCCGGACCTGGGACGGCTCCGGATGGAGCGATGTGCAACCGATCGCCGCGACCAAGTTGTACGAGGCGCACGTGTCGCTCGCGGTCGACGCCAGCAACCGGTTGTGGGCTGCCTACAACGAGAGTGGAATGAACTGGGGCAAGGACACAGGGTTCCTGCCGAACATTCAGGGGACGCGCCTCTATGACTACCGCCGCACGCGAGTGGCGATCCTGGACGGCGCGGATTGGAAGGCTCCGGTGGGCGACATCAACGAGTCGCTGCCCGAGCACATCGACAACCGACACAATGACTTCCCGCAACTCGCGCTGGATGCCGAGGGTCGCATGTGGCTGTTCAGCCGCCACCGCACGATCCGCCAGCGCGACATGCCCAACGAGACGCCGCTGCACCGCGCCTGCTGGGAAATCTGGGGCTCGACGCTAGACGGCGAGCGCTGGATCAGGCCGGTGGAGTTTCCCTTCAGCGCCAGCCGGCAGGACGTGCGCTGGGGCATTGCGTCCGACGGCAAGGGCAACCTGTTCGCGGCGTGGTCTATGGACAACCGAGACTTCGAGGACTTTCTATACCAGCACGAAGACGTCTACGCCGCCAAGCTGCCGAAACTGGAGCGCAAGACTGCCGCTCCGGTGCTAAGGGCTCGAACCGAGCCGGAGCTGTTCTTCTACGACATGGCGCCGACGGAGCCGGCAGACCTGGCGCGCCTCCGCGGATATGAGATCAGCAGCGAGGGCAAGACCTACAAGATCTACCGCGGGGACACGCATCGCCACTCGGAGTTCTCCATGGACGGCAACAATGACGGCTCGCTGTTGCAGACCTACCGCTATTCGGTCGATGTCGCGTCGCTCGACTACTTGCTGGCAAGCGAGCACAACGGGTCGGGCGGCCCCAACAACGAATACGTCAACTGGCTGCTGCAGCAGACCGTGGATGTCTTCTCTTTCCCTGGGGCGTTCCAGCCGTTCTACGGCTACGAGAGATCCATCCGCTACCCGGCGGGGCACCGTAACATCCTGTTCGCCAAGCGCGGCAACCCCACCCTTCCGATACTTCCGGAAGAGGCCCGCAGCGAGCAGGGGGCGGGCAGGCTGTATGAGTACCTGAAGCGCCACGATGGCATCGCCATCTCGCATACTTCCGCAACCCGCATGGGCACGGACTGGCGGGACAATGACCCCGAGTTCGAACCGCTGGTGGAGATCTTCCAAGGTGATCGCGTCTCGGCCGAGTACGAGGGCGCGCCTCTAGCGGCCAACAGCGAGAACATCACGTCCCAGATCGGAGGTTTCGAGCCGGCGGGCTATGTCTGGAACGCCTGGGCCAAGGGCTACAAGCTGGGTGTTCAAGCCGCCTCCGATCATCTCTCGACGCACTATTCCTACGCTTGCACCATTGCTGAGGAGTTCACGCGCGAGAGCATGTTGGACGCCATGAAGCGGCGTCACAGCTATGGCGCGACAGACAACATCATCCTCGACTACCGCTTGGAGACGCCCGACGGCAGGGAACACCTGCAGGGTGACATCCTCGAGACGGAGGAGGGCTTCGAGCTGAAGGTCCGCATCATCGGGACAACGCCGCTACGACAGGTGGATCTGATCAAGAACCAGCAGTTCCTGCACAATCGGCAGAAACTACCGCAGGATTCTGCGTTCACGTTTGTCGACAAGGACAAGCAGCCGGGAGAGGACTACTACTATGTGCGCGTGGTCCAAGAGGATGACAACGTAGCGTGGTCATCGCCGATCTGGGTGACGACTCGGTAACCGTTTGTGGCTGGCGCGCTTGGAAGGCAGGGGGCGGTCGGCCCAGACAAGAGCGCGCGTCGCGCCCCGCGCCGGCGCTACAAGGGAGATCCCCATGGGTGACATCAAGCCAGCACTGCTGACGCAAGACCTCGACCACCTCGTCCACCCGCTGCACAGTCGAAGGACCCATCGCGGCGGGCATGTCTGGGTCCGCGGCCGCGGAGCGCTCATCTATGACGCCGATGGTCGCGGGTACCTTGATGGGCTGTCAGGGCTGTGGAACGTGGTCGCTGGCCATGGCAGGACAGAATTGGCCGAGACCGCCCAGCGGCAGATGAGCGAGTTGGCCTATTGCTCCGGCTATGCCGGAAGTTCGAACGAGCGAGCGATCGAGCTGGCGGCGCGGCTCGCCGACCTGACCTACCCGTCGATCTCGCGATTCTTCTTCACCTCCGGGGGCGGGGAAGCCAGCGAAACGAGCTTCAAGCTGGCGCGCTCGTATTGGAAGATCAGAGGCTACCCCCACAAGACGAAAGTGATTTCGCGCCAGTGGGGCTATCACGGAGTGACCCTGGCGGCGATGAGCGCCACGGGGATTTCGGGGTACTGGCCGCAGTTCGAGCCGCGCGTGCCCGGCTTCGTGCATATCCCGTCGCCATACCCGTATCGCTACGAGGCACCAGCCGGCTCCAGCCAAGGTGTCGCGGCTGCCAACGAACTGGAGCGGGCCATCCTGCGCGAGGGGCCCGACACAGTCGCAATGTTCTTGGCCGAGCCCGTGCAGGGCGCTGGCGGGGTGATCGTCCCTCAGGACGACTACTTCCCTCGCATCCGCCAGATCTGCGACAAGTACGACGTGCTATTCGTCGCAGACGAGGTCATCACCGGGTTCGGGCGCACGGGCAAATGGTTCGCGCTGGAGCATTGGGGCGTGCAGCCCGACATCATGCAATTTGCCAAGGCGATCACTTCCGGCTACTTCCCCTTCGGGGGGGTTGGGTGCAGCGAGAAGATCGCGGGGGCTTTGGACGAGGGCGAGACGCCGTGGATGCACGCGTACACCTACAGTGCGCATCCGGTCGGTTGCGCCGTGGCGTTGCGAAATCTCGACATCCTCCAGCGTGAGGGGCTTCCGTCTCAGGCGGCAGACAAGGGAGCGTATCTCCTGACCCGATTGCGGGCTGCATTGGGCGGCCATCCACACGTCGGCGAGATTCGAGGCAAGGGCTTGATGTGCGCGGTGGAGTTCGTCAGGGACAGGGCGACGAAGGCCGAGTTTGACCCGGCCGTGCGGGTCGGGGAAAGGCTCAATGCCGAGGTCCAGAAGCGCGGCCTGTTCAGCCGCTTGCGGGGCGACGTCTTCTGCTTGGCACCGCCGTTCGTGACGACGCAGGACGAGTTGGACCGCATGGCCAGCATCCTGGCGGATTCCGCGGCAGCGGTGCTGGGCTAGCGAGGTCGAGTTGGTGACGGGTCCAGTTCGATGGCCCCGCGGCCTGGACTGATGGCCCCCGAGCAGGTTCTTGCTGTCGGCTCGTCAGCGCTCGGACTCTGTCGAAGTCGGTGCTAGTAGCGGCCTGAGAGCCTTCTCGAAGGCGCTGGTCGGCGTGTAGCCCTCCATTCGCTGGAGCAGCTGGCCGTCCCGGTCGATGATCAGGCTGGTTGGAATCGCGCCGATCTGGTAGCTCTGCATCAGGCTTCCGGCGCCATCGTGCAGCGAGGGGTAGCTGATTCCGTGCTCTTCCAGATACTGTCGTGCCTTGCCCGGATCCTCGTCGCTCACCCCGAGGACGACAAGGCCGTCGTCGGAATGTCGCTCGTGAAGCTGCTGCAGCTGCGGTAGCTCCTGACGGCAGAGCTCGCACCACGGCGCCCAGAAATTCACAAGAACGACACTTCCCCGCATGCGCGCCAGATTCCACGCCATGCCATTCAACGCAGTGAGCGTAAAGTCAGGCGCTTGGTTGCCTGCAACCGGATAGGGCTCTCGCTCCGGCAGAGAGGATGAGTTGGGAGGACGGGTCCGCAATTTCCCCGCGAACCGGAGCGCGAACTCGTCGAGTATCGCGTTCCGCAACTTCGCGTTGCGGGGAAGTGCCACCTGCGAGGAGCGGCGCGGATCGTCGGAGTGCAGGCCGAGCCGCTCTCGCTTGCCGCGGCTGGCGAGCCAACTCGACAACTCGACTGCATGAATTGCGCCGAGGTAGCCCGCCAGGGTGTACGGGCCAAGCAGGTAGAACAGGGGCGCTCCAGAGAGCGTAGAAAGCCAATATTTCTTGTCGAACAACGACCACCGCACGGGCGTGCGAATCCGCTCGAATCGGATCGTCTCGTAGTCGAAGCGTTCCGAGCCGTATCCCTTCAAGTCGACCACCAGGTGACTGTCCGTGAACACGAGCCTCGCCGGTCGCAGTCTCGTTCCTTCGATGCTAGCGCTGAGGCCCTTCGTGTAGACCGTTGGTCTTGGACTCTCGACGGAGCCCGCAGCAGTTGCCGCCCGGCAGAGGACGAGCCCCAGCGCAACGACGATGGTCAGGATTCGGGGTGTTCCGTCCATGAGATGCTCCTTCCTAGGCACCGTCGCCTGCAAGCAATTCGACGCCCTCGATCGCTGAGACCATCCGACGGGCGCCCGGTTCACGCACTTTGACGAAGCGGCGGCCGGAAATGAGTACCGGACTCTCCGGCGCACTGAAGGACTTGGTCGGCGAGGATGGCTGGCAAGGCCACTCGGGCGCAGCCCTATTGCTCATCGCAACAAGCTGACGGACCAAGCAAGGCACCGCGGGGCGGGTCGCTTGGCCGTCCGCACCCGGCCGGCAGGCCCGGCCGCCGGAGTGGCTCTAACGGTCAGCGCTACGTGCCGCGTTCAAGCATCCTGCCGATGTTCGATTTGTGCCTCCAGATCAGGAATACCGTCATCAGCGCTGCGTATTTGGTGTGGGGCATTCCCGACAGGAAGTGGATCACCACCGTGAAGAACACCCAAGTCAGCAGCGAAGCCCACGCGCCGATCTCCTTGATCTTGAACCGCCCGCCCAGCACGCGGACCGGAACGAAGAACGCCAGCGACAGGGCTGCAACGCCGGGATACATCGCCAGCATGGCACCAGCGGACGTGGCCACGCCTTTGCCGCCCTGGAACCGCAGCCAAGGTGAGTAGCAGTGGCCGAAGACCGCTCCCATGCCGAATAGCCAGGCGATGTTGATGTAGTCTGCTGGCCCGTGGAACAGCCAGATCGGAACGAAGCCCTTGGCCAGATCTCCGATCAGCGCGACGAGGGCACGCCGCTTGTCGAATCGGAGCACGTTGTTGAAGCCCGGGTTGCCGGATCCGATGTCGCGGATGCTCCTTCCCGAACCCCACATCGCGATGACAGCAAATGGGATCGAACCGATCGCGAAGCTCGCGACGAGTTTGAGAATCAACTGGGTGTCGAGCATGGCAAGTACTAGGATTCAAGGATAGGCGTCAGAGCGATCAGGCCCGCTACTGAAGCCGTCATGAAATTCGAGAGGGTCGCTGCCAGCATGGCGCGCATCCCGAGCGCGGCCAATTCGGGCCTCCGGTTCGGGAGCATGGCTCCCAGCGCTCCGATCATGATGCCGACCGAGCCCACGTTGGCGAATCCGCATAGGGCATAGTTCGCGATGAGGAATGATTGCGGCTGCAGGCTCTCCCTGAGTTGGGCCAGTTCGGCGAAGCTGATGAGCTCGTTCAGTACCATGCGCGTGCCGAGGAGATTGCCCACGGTCGGGGCGTCGGACCACGGGACGCCGAGGAGCCAGGCCACTGGGGCGAAGACCGGGCCTAGGACGGCCTGAACACTCGCTGGCAGCCAACTCCAGCCGACCATACCTTGAATTCCGGCCAAGATGCCGTTGACGATGGAGATCAGGGCCACGAACACTAGCACCATTGCTCCCACCTGAAGGGCGATTTGCAACCCCTCGGTGGTGCCCCGGGCGGCAGCGTCCACGATGTTGCGGTCCTTGGATGTGTCCTGCTCGGGAATCCAGCCCATCGTTGCGGGCTGGCCCGTCTCGGGCTCGAAGACCTTGGCGAGCATGATGCAGGCCGGAGCGGTCATCACGACTGCCGTCACTAGGTTCTCGGCCTCGGCGCCACCGACCTGTACGTATGCGATTAGGATTGCGCCCGAGACGGTGGCCATTCCGCTAGTCATGATCGTCATCAACTCCGAGCGCGTCATCGCGGCCAGGTAGGGACGGATCGTGAGTGGCGCTTCGGCTTGTCCTAGGAACAAGTTGACGGCAACATTCAGGGACTCTGCCCCACTGACGCGCATGCCCCGTTGCATCACCCAAGCAAGGCAGGCGACGACCCTTTGCATGATCCCGACGTGGTAAAGCACGGCAGAAATGCACGAAACGACAATGATCAGGGGCAGGATCTGGAAGGCGAAAATGACCCCGTTCTCGGACGTGCCCAACTCGCCGAACACAAAGCGAGTTCCTTCCTCGGCCAGCGAGATAAAGCGGTTAAACCCCGTTCCCACCGCCTCGAACAAGCGACCGACCGGTGTTCGCAAGACCAGCACGCCCAACAGGATTTGCAATCCCACGCCCCAGGCGAGCGTGCGCCATCGAATCGCGGCCCGGGCCGAAGAAAGTGCGTACGCCACGGTGATGGCGAACAAGATCCCGAGCACGCCCATGCGAGCATCCCATTGTAGTGGCCTGCTGAGCGTGCGGCCCGCGCCCGAACGGTGCCGCTAGACTACCAGCATGAGACCCCAGCCGGCACCGGTGGACACGAGCCGATTGGTAGAACTGGCCCAAGCAACGATGTCGCGGGCGCCATTTCCAATGCTTGCAAGTGTCGCTGGAACGCGCCCGAAAGTCCGGCCGGTGTCCCCCGCCGCCGTCGATGGCTTCACCGTCTACGTGGCCTCGCTGCGAAGTTCCGACAAGACAGCCGAGCTGGCGGCGAACTCGGCAGTAGAACTCTGCTATTTCGACGATGGGCACGACCAAGTCCGGATCGAGGGCAGGGCAGAGCTGGTCACCGACGCGGCCGTGCGCCGCAAGATCTGGGACGGCTACCCACTGCTGCGCAATTTCCTCGGCTCGATCGACAATCCCGAATTCATGCTCTACCGGATCTGCCCCGAGCGAGTCCGCTTCATGCGGGAGTGGGCGCTGGAGTACTTCGAAGTGCCGCTGGACTGAGCGGCCGAGCAGCGCCCCCTGTGTCGCGGCGGTAGCCTACAATCAAGGGCGGATTTCGAATCCGAAGGGGATCTCATGGATCGAAGAAAATTCCTCACAGCTACCGGCTCCACGGTAGCCACGATGACGGCGGCGCAGTATTCGCGCGTGCTCGGGGCGAACGACCGGCTCAACACAGCGGTCGTCGGCGTGAACGGGCGTGGCAAGTCGCACATTCGCGCCGTCGCCGCGAATCCCGGCATGCACGTCGGGGCTGTTGTCGACATCGATCAATCGGTCGCCGAAAAGGCCGCGGCCTACACCAAGCAGCACCAGCAGGAGGCTCCCAAGGAGTACCGCGACTTGCGCGACATGCTGGCGGACAAGGAGATCGACGTAGTCACCATTGCGACGACCAACCACTGGCACGCGCTCTCCACGATCTGGGCCGTCCAAGCGGGCAAGGACGTCTACTGCGAGAAGCCCGCCAGCCACAACATCTGGGAGGGCCGCAAGATGGTCGAGGCTGCGCGAAAGTACAAGCGCATCGTCCAAGTCGGCCAGCAGTCCCGTTCTACGCCGTTCAAGATCGAGGCCATCCAGCGCCTGCGCGAGGGCGTGATCGGCGAGGTGTACATGGCCAAGGGGCTGTGCTTCAAGCGGCGCAAGTCGATTGGCTCGACGGCGGTGAGCGCCGTGCCTCCCGGCGTGGACTACGACATCTGGCTGGGCCCGGCCCAGCCGTACGAGTTCAAGCAGAATCGCTTCCACTACAACTGGCACTGGCACTGGGCGTTCGGCAATGGCGACATTGGCAACCAAGGCGTGCACGAAATGGATGTTGCCCGCTGGGGTCTCGGAATCGACCACCTGCCCGAGCACGTGTTCTCGGCAGGCGGCCACTTCGTCTACGACGACGATCAGGAGACGCCCAACACCCAGCACGCCACCTTCGACTATGGCGGCCGCATGCTGCAATTCGAAGTGCGCGGGCTCGTCACGGGCGGGGAGTGCCGGCTCTTGGAAGACTCCGGGGGAGGCAGCCACACGATCGGCGTATTGTTCTTCGGCAGTGACGGATTCCTGACAGTCTCCGGCCGGGGCTACCAGACGTACTTGGGAGAGAAGCGGGTGCCCGGTCCGCGCAGGGCCGCATCGGAACGCGACACCACCGGGCTGCATTTCGAGAACTTCCGCAAGGCAGCGCTGAGCCGGCGTGTCAGCGACCTGAACTGCGACGTACTGGAGGGCCATCTCTCGGCCGCGCTGTGCCATTTGGCAAACATCTCGTACCGGACCGGCGACAAACTGCTGTTCGATCCAGAGACCGAGAGGTTTGTCGGAAACTTCGGCGCCAACACGCTGCTGAAACGCGACTACCGCGCCCCCTGGGTTGTGCCCGAGGAGGTCTGAGCGGCTCGGGCCACGCTGATACGCCAATCAGCGTGGCAGCGACTTGAGCACCGCCCGCAGGGCAGTGCGCTGGGCGGCCCCAATGTGCCCGAAGTCACCCGATTCGTCGGTGCCGTCGAGAATCTCCGCGATACGACGTGAGACGTAGCGCCGCACACGCTCGGGCAGAGCAGTGAACGCTGGCGAGCGAATCAGGTAGCTGCAAGAGTGGCGGAGCAGGCGGGATTCGAGTTCGAGCTCGCGCAGCGAAGGCCCTGATCCGACGCGGCTGGCCCGCGCTTCAAATTCTTCGGCGAAACCCGAGTCACCCCGGATGGGTCCCAGTAGCCGAGCTTCCCCTGCGAGGAGCAGGTCGCGAAGCAGCACTTCCGCGGGCCTCTCGATGCGGCGTTTGACCGACGCCAGCAGGGACGCGGACGGATCGCCGAAGAGATTTGCCATCTCAGCCCGATAGGCCATCGCCGCCCGCGCCTCGTGACCGGCCCTCGCGATAGCGTTATGGACCCTCGTCTGGTGCGCCAGGACCAAATGGGCGACGACATCGCTATGGGGCGTCGGATATTCTGCGGGTTGGAAGAAGCGCTCGTAGGGCCGGCCAAGCAAGCCGGCCGCAAACTCGGCAAAGCTGTCGTCGGGGCCCACGGCATTGCCGCGATGAGCTAGCGGGATCGACCCAGTGACGTACCATCCGCCCCAGCGCTCTGAGACCGAGGTGGTGTGGTCCGTATCCACCGTGCCGTGGCGGAAGTGCGGCAGGCCGTCGCGGGCGGGAAAGACGGACCGCGTGAGGTGTCCGGGCACACCGAGCGTGCGCCGGCTCTCGTGGCATTGCAGACAGGATCCATGGTCCCGAAGCAGGCGCGGACGGCCGGACGGCTGCTGGCGAAGCGTGTAGAACGCCGCCGTGCCTCCGGGAACTGCGGTGGAGATTTCAAGTAACGGCGCTCCCGGCACCCACCCCACATAGGTGTCATCGTTGAAGTAGATCGCCCGCGGATTCCGTGGATTGATCCAGCGAAATTGCGCACTGGTCTTCGAGAACACCAGCAGCTGCGACGAGAGCGGTACGTCGAGTTCCTCGAGCAGCGAGCGCAAATAGCCCCAATTCGACTCGAACTCCAGAGAGGCCTGGCCGGCGTCGAGGCGTTGGTTGAGGCGGGAGGCCGGATCATCGGCCATGATTGCTCCTTGGAACACAAGGAGCACTGCGATGAGGCGAGCTCGCGCCAACTTCTACTCGAATCTAACATCTCGGCGGGCGCAGGTCGAAGTCGGTCGCGCGGCAGGGTCTCTGGAGATGCCAGATTGATGCACAGACGGGCGTCATATTAAATATAAAATTCATTTAAGGATAGAGAATTGCCTCAGCGAAGCTGGTTGCCTGTCGTAAGCCATGACGCCGCGCCTTGGCCGCTTGGGTCGCGCGGCGATCAGACGAAGCACTCGCTCGCTGCGCGTGAGGCTCCCTGGCATGTGCACTACGATGGGCCTTAGTGCCTGAGATTGCCCCAGCGGGCAGGCTGGTTGAGCCCGCCGGCACCACATTGCCGCCGGTGCTCCGGTTTCAAGACGTGTCGAAAGTCTATTGCTCGGCGGAACAAGCGGTGGCGGCCGTCTCGGAGGTCACGGTAGATGTGGCCCGCGGCGAATTCGTCGCATTGGTCGGACGCAGCGGTTCAGGCAAGAGCAGCTTCTTGAACCTAGCCGGTGCAGTGGACATGCCGACTTCAGGCACCGTTCTAGTCAACGGCATCCAGACGACGAACTTGAGCGATGAAGAGCTGACGAGGATCCGGCGTGAGCATGTCGGCTTCGTCTTTCAGTTCTTCCATCTGTTCCCGACGCTGAGCGTGCTTGAGAACGTTGAGATCCCTTTGCAGCTAGCGGGCGAGCGGCGCCCGCGCCCAAGGGCCGAGGAAACGCTGGAGCTTGTGGATCTGGCCGATCTGGGCGGGCGGTTCCCGCACCAGTTGTCCGGCGGTCAGATGCAGCGGGTCGCGATCGCTCGCGCTATGGTCGCAAGACCATCGCTGCTGCTCGCAGACGAGCCCACCGGCAACCTAGATTCCGAGAGCGCCGATACGGTCTTGCGGGTCTTTCGCTTGGTGAACGCCGAGCTTCAGACCACGATCATCATGGCCACTCACAGCTTGGAGGCGGCGGCGGTAACGGATCGTGTCTTGACGCTGAAGGACGGCCGCCTCGTCCCGTACGAGTGAAGCTTGGAAGAGAAGCGGGCCGGGCGGCGTTTCGCGCGGATTCCCGCGCAATGTGGGCCGGGCAATCGAGAGATTGTGTCGGGGGCTGTCGATTACACGTATGTCCGGTTTGTCCTGCGCGATCTCAGACTGCATCGACGCAGCCGCCTCGCCGTTTGGTAGGTGCGCGGAAAGCTAGCGACCGTGCCATTCAGTTTTCGCAGGGCCTCGTCCTGTCTTCGTCGGCCCGGAGTCCGAGGTTTCCGTAGCGGTGATAGTCGATGCTGAGGCTCTGCTCTCTCAAGTACCAGAGCAGTTCGACTCGGCCGTGGGCAAGCACTGGCGCGTGAGCCAGAAACATCCCTGACTGGGCTGCCGCGCGATGGATGATCGCCGGTACGCGCTCGGGATCTGCATACCGAACCCGGTCGGTCTGGCAGTCACGGATCCGAGTTGCGAGCTCATCGTCCGTCTCTTCGGCGAAGTCCACGGTCCCGGCCCACGACTGTGTCAGCTCCCGCAGCCAATCGGTACCTGGAGACGACCAATCCTTGGGGAGGCTCACGGTTGCTCGGCAGCCCACCGTCTTGGCCGCGCAAACGCGCGCGAAGATCTCAAACAGCGAATCAAAGCGGTCCACTCGGATTCGGAGCTGTCGCACCGGGAGGTAGCGCCGCAAGTTGTCTTGACCGACGAGCCGGAAGTGGTCGTGAGTGCGGCTGAACTCCTCTTGGCAGCACGCACCGTAGCTCTCCAGCGCAGCGACAATCCTGTGCACATCGTCTGTGCCGTCGGAAACGCCCGGAGGGCAACGCTCCCCGAGGCGTGAACGCAGGTCGACGAGGTCGGGGTCGGCGATCGCGCGGGGGCCGGCCGGCGGCCGGTCCTCGCTGAAGTCCATGAACTGGGCTACGTAGTTGGGCCCTCCCGCTTTGATGCCAGGGCCGAAGGCAGACTTGCCCATTCCACCGAAAGGTTGGCGTAGCACAACGGCTCCAGTGGTCGGCCGGTTGACGTAGAGGTTGCCTGCCTCGACGTGATCGGACCAATACGTCTGCTCGCGGTCGTCGAGACTCTCCAAGCCGGCTGTCAGCCCGTAGCCGGTCCGGTGGGTCAAGTCGAGGGCGTCATCCAAGTCCTTGATCCGCATCACTCCCAGCACGGGGCCGAAGAGTTCCGTCAGGTGGGTGAAACCGCCCGGCTGCACGTCCCACTTGACGCCGGGGGAGTAAAGGCATGGATTGTTGTCCCGCTGCTTGGGCGTGACAGCCCAGCTCTCACCCGGCTCGAGTTCCGTTAGACCGGCCTCCAGCGGGCCTGAGGGCGGGCGGATCAGGGGGCCCATGCGATTGCGAGGATCCCAAGCCGGCCCGACCTGCAAGCTGCGCACCGCATCGCAGAGTGTCTCCTTGAACTTCGGGTCGTCGTAGACCTCTTTCTCGACGAGGAGCAAGGACGTGGCGGAGCATTTTTGCCCGCTGTGGCCGAAGGCGGAGTGAATGACATGCCTGATCGCCAAGTCGCGGTCACCCAGAGCGGTCAAGGTGGTTGCGTTCTTGCCGCCGGTCTCGGCAAGCAGGTTGAGGTCCGGCTTCGCGCGTAGCATCTGCTGGGCGGTCTCGGTTCCACCGGTGAGAATGACGGCGTTCACATCCGGGTGAGAGGTCAGTTGAGGGCCGACCGTGGCACCGTCACACGGGACCATCTGTAGTGTCCGGCGCGAGATCCCGGCCCTCCAGAAACACTTGCACAGCTCGTGAGCCACCAGCACCGTATCGGACGCGGGCTTGAGGATGATCGTGTTTCCTGCGGCCAGGGCGGCTGCAATCCCCCCACCAGGAATGGCGATTGGGAAGTTCCAGGGGGAGACGACCACCACCACGCCTTTCGGCTTGACCCCTAGGCCGGGGAGACCGTAGAAGTGGCGGGCCGCCAAGTCGTAGAAACAGACGAAGTCCACGACTTCGGAAACCTCGGGGTCGGACTCGGCAAGGAGTTTTCCGCCGTTCGCCAGCGCCGCTCCCATCAGGTCCGCCCGTCCGCGGCGCAATTCCCGAGCCACTGACGCCAAGACTTGCGATCGCTCCGCCACCGACTTGCGCCGCCATCCGTCGGCGTCGTCCCGAGCGCAGGCCACCGCCCGTTCGATATCCTCTTCGCGGGCCTGCCGGTAACGGCCGACGACCAATCCGGGCCGCGATGGGTCCAAGCAGTCGCGGATGCGCCGATTCTCGAAGATCTCCCCGCCCCCAACGACCAAGGGGATTTCGATCTTGCGCTTGCCATGGCGGGGCTGCCAGCGCTCAACGATCCGCCGTGCCCACTCGCGGTTGGCCGGCAGCGAGAAGTCAGTGTCGGGCTCGTTGACAAAGCTGCTCCACGTGCCTAAGCGCTCCGGCTCTCCAGATTCTTCCAAGCGGTCTTGGGTGCGGCGAGGCGCTTCGGACAGACCCTCGACCAAGGCGAAGGAGTCGAAGAACGCCTTCTCCAAGCGGTTCCATTCGCGGCTCTTCGGGGCCAGCTTGAAGGCATGACACAGGAAGTTGTCCGGTCCGGTATTCTCGTCCAGGCGGCGGAACAGGTAGCCGATGGCGTTGACGAAGTCTTCCTTCCTGGTCGCGGGGGCGTAGAGGAGGAGGTTGCGAGTCAGTTCGAACAAGGCCCGCCGCTGGGGGTTTGCCATCCCTTCGAGCATCTCCACTTGAACCCGGTCCGCGATGCCGGCCTCTGCAGCCAACAGCAAGGCGTAAGCGGTATCGAACAGATTGTGGGAAGCCACTCCTAGGCGCACGGCCCGGATGTTCTCCGGAATCAGGGCTTCGTGCAGCATTCGCTTGTAGTTGGCGTCGGTCTCGGGCTTTGATGCAAACGGCGCTTGGGCCCAGCCGCGCAGCGAGGCTTCCACACGCTCCATTTCGAGATTGGCACCCTTCACGAGTCGAATCGTCACCGGAGACCCTCCGCAACGGACCCGTTCCCGAGCCCAAGCGTTGATTCTCTTCTGAGCCAGGCCGGAATCGGGCAGGTACGCCTGCAAAGCGATCCCTGCATTGACCTGTTCCATGCCCTTGCGGCCCAAGGTCCGCACGAAGGCCTCGGTCGTGACCGCCAGGTCGCGGTACTCCTCCGTGTCGAGGTACACCAGTTTGGGCACTTGGGTGCCGTCGACGCGGCGAAATCTCTCGCGAGCCGCCGCGCGATACAGCATTTCCAGCCGGTCGCATAGGACCGAGACGGTGTGTTCGAACGCTAGTGAGTCGATCTGAGAGTAGATCGTGGAGATCTTGACCGAGATGACCTCGACCTCGGGAATCTGCAGGGCCCAGAGGTAGGAGTCCATCCGCCTTCGGGCCTCGGCTTCTCCCAGCACGGCCTCGCCAAGAAAATTGACGTTCATCCGGACGCCGCTCTGACGACGCGCTTCCAGATGCCGGACCAGCAGGGGCTCCTCCGCCGGCAGGATGACGTTGGCGGTCTCTTCTCGCATCCGCGCCTTGACCAAGGGGGCTGCCACGCCGGGAAGGTAGCCTCCGAAGGAGTGGAAGCCTCGGAGGAGAGTTCGATCCAAGCCGCTGAAGATCCGGGGGATCCCCTGTACGTCCAATATGTGCAGCATTTGGTCAACCGCCCGCCCGGCCCGTCTAGCGCGGAATGCCTGATCAGTGAGCTGGGTAAGTGTCGCCCTGTCTTGAGGGCTTTGCACTATCCGCTCCAACTCCGCCTGCTGCTTCCTCTCGGCCGGGGTCTGAAGGCTCGCAGCCGATTCCTGAAGATGTCGCGCTAGGAGCGCCGCTTTCTGCGCCCGCTCCGGGTAGGGCGAGACTGGGTCCGCTACCAACGATCTGAGGAGATCTTCCAGGGATTCGTTCACGCGCGCGCTCTCCTGCCGCCTGGCACGGGCGTGATCAGGATCAGACTGGACCGCAATGTTCATGCGCCTCTCCAAGCAGACCGAGGCATTGCTCTGGGCAGCTCCCGGGCCGGTCTGTTTCAGTTTGCACCACGCTCGGAGACCATTAGCCGGGCGGCGAGAATCCCCCACGTCGGTCCGGGCGGACAGCAAAGTACTCTTGCTCCAGAACCTGCCTGATCTTGTGCCGGGCACTCGCTTGGTAGAGTCTCGGGCTCGGCAACCTCGCCGTGTTCGCAGGGCCAACGGCAGAGCGCAGCTTCCGCCAGGAGAAACTATGGCGTGCACGAGACGACGGTAGGCGTGGCCAAGATGAGCGTGGATTCGCCGATGGCTCAGATCCGGCCCAGCCCCAACGCCCCGGCCTCCGCTCCGTCCTTGGGAGCCGGGGTGCCGCGGCCCTATCTCGAGATCCCCGGGGAGTGTGCCATTCGTCGCTAGAGACGCCGTCTGCGTTCGTCTGCACAATGGCACGGGAGCTTAATACTGGTCTCGCTGACTGCCTTGCCGTCATATGATTGACACCGATGCTCAGGAATCGGACTCTGATCGTGGCGGGTGGAGCTTGCTGTCTGTGTGCAGCACTACTCGCATGCAGCAGTTCCCGGCCCGCGGAGTTGCGCGGCGTCATCGTGGACAGCTCGGACGGCTCTCCACTGGCCGCTCGCCTCTACGTCGAGGATGGCCATGGGGAATGGTACGTGGCGCAGTCCGCGGACCCGGATGGCTCGAGTGTCCCTTACAACAAGAGCCGGTCGGACGAGAGCGTCGAGATACACACCACCCTGTCTGCCCACACCTTTTCGTTGGAGCTGCCGACCGGCTCGTATTCTCTGACGGCCGCGCGGGGCAAGGAGTATCTGCCCGCGACAAACACCCTAGTGGTTGGAGAAGGCGTGACCGAGACCGAAATCCGGCTTCGCCGATGGATCAACATGGCACAGCATGGCTGGTATTCGGGCGAGACTCACGTGCACCGCAGCATGAGCGAGCTCCCGGGCCTAGTCGTGGCGGAGGATCTGAACGTCGCTCTGCCTCTGACGTACTGGGTGACGGAGGCGGGCACGCCCCCGAGTCAAGGCGACAAGAACTCGCCGCCAGTCGAGGCCCTGCCGATCGCCGTCGACCCGCACCACATCATCTACCCGATGAACACCGAGTACGAGATCTTCACGGTGAACGGTGTGCGCCACACGCTCGGCGCGGTGTTCGCGTTGAACCATCGCAGCGTCCTGAATCAGGGAGCGCCGCCGGTAGGCTCGATTGCCAAGCAGGTGCATGACGAGGGAGGGCTGCTGGAGCTTGACAAGCACAACTGGCCGTGGTCAATGATGCTGATCCCGGCCATGAACGTGGACCTGTACGAACTCACCAACAACCACATCTGGCGAGCGCCGTTTCACTTCCGCAGTTTCGGCGAGCAACCCGCCGACTACATGCAGATTGAGCAGACTGACGAAGGCTTCACCGAAGAGGGCTGGATCGACTTCACCTTTCAGAACTACTACGCCCTGTTGAACTGCGGCTTTCGCCTCCGGCCAACCGCCGGAACAGCCTCAGGAGTTCATCCCGTTCCACTGGGATTCGGTCGCGTTTACGTGCACTTGGGTTCGGAGTTCTCGTACGAGCGATGGATCAAGGGGCTCGACGATGGACGCAGCTTCGTCACGACTGGCCCCATGCTGGATGTGCGCTTGAACGATCGCCGTCCCGGACGGGAGTTCGCCGAGTCGGCCAGTGAGGACGGCGCCTATCGCTTGACGGGCTGGATTCGTAGCGCCAGCCCGGTCACTTCGATCGAGGTGGTTGCCGCAGGACAGGTTGTCCGCCGGCTCGAGCCGGCCAATCAGGTTGAATCGGCGGGGGGGTACGTGACTCTGATCGACGAGCAGTTCTCGTTCGATACCTCGACTTGGCTTGCTGTGCGCTGCTACGAGCGCCCAGAGGGCCGCCCGCGCTTTGCTCACAGCGCTCCGTTTCACATCGCTGTGCCCGGCCGACCGTTGCGTCCCCGGCGGGAAGAAGTCGACTACTTGGTTGGCCGCGTGGAGTCGGAACTCGCCCGGCATCAAGGCGTCCTGCCTGAAGCGGCTATCGCCGAGTACGAGCGCGCGAAGGCCGTTTACGAGCAGCTGCGGGCGGTCGCGGAATAGGCCCTTGGATCGCGACCGAAACAACCGGCTCGAATTCCGGCGGAACCGGCTGCGCACGTCCGAAGACTCGAATCATCAAGAATCGAATGCTTGGCGCGCCGCCGATCGGGTTCGAGCCCGGAAGCTGCTCTTCCGCCGGAAACAAAGCCCTGCCGCCAACTCGGCGCGTTCGTTCTACGGTCCTGGGTGCGGGAAGGCGGTGGCGCGACGGTTCGCGACTGGCCCGTTAAGGACGGCTGCGGGCACCCCTCCCGCTCATCAGTCGATCCCCTGAACCGGTCCCAAATGGGCGAGGCCGAAGCGGTAGAAGCGGACTTCTCCGTAGTTTTCGCCCGATTCATTCGAAGCCTCAACCGCCAGCCCGATCGTGCCGTCGGCTAGGCGCTGCAATACCGAATAGGCGGCAAACCCTTGATTGAATGTGACTGGGTTGCTGAAGGACTGGCCTTCGTCGTAGCTAGTCCACACCGTAATGTTGTTGCGGTTCAGGCCGTCTTTCCCGCGGGGGCCCGAAAACAAGATGATGTCGCGCTCATCCCCCGCTCGGCTGGCCGAATACCGGATCATCGAGGCGTCGACCGGAGTGATCGGAATGCTGTCGGGTCGGTCTGGGCTCCACGTGATACCCCCATCTGCGCTGCGATGGCGGCGGCGATAATCTCCGTCGTTCTGGCGCCCGTCAAGCAGGACCGTGCCGTCGGTCAGTTCGACAATCTCATCCTCGTTGGCGTCCGGTCCGGGACTTACTTGACCCACCTGCCAACTCGCCCCGTGGTCGTCCGAATAGTATGCGAAGGGCCGCACCGAGGCAGGCCCGTCCGGTGTTTCGGAGCCGCTTCGCTTAGCAGGAATCAGCAATCGGCCGTTGGCTCCGCTGTCCTGGCCCTGCCAGCGGAGTTGGATGCCGCTACCGGGTCCGGGCTCCGCCTGCCGCCAATACAGCCCGTCCGCCGTGTCGTGAGGCTCGTCGGGATAGAGAACTTGGCGCCGGTCCGACCAAGTCCGCCCGTGATCGGTGCTGGAGCGCACCCAGACGACCTGGTTGCCGTCGGCGGAGTCCGGGTCCTGGCCGTGAGACACAGTTATGGGCCCCACATCCGGCCACTGCCCGTAGAACAGAAAAACCTCGCCGGTCGATTCGTCAAGGACCGGCGTCGGATCCGCGAAATCCACAAAGACGCCGTTTGGCCGGAACCCGGACTCGATGACTACGAGGGGCTCCCAGGTCTCGCCCGAATCAGTGCTCCGCCGCAGGACTAGGTCGATTGGGGCATTCTCGTCTCGGCGGGGGTCGCTGCCATCGCCGCGACGGCCCTCGGCGAACAGGAGAATCGAGCCATCTTGGGCAACAATCATGCCCGGAATGCGGAACGTGTGGTACCGGTCCCGCTCCGTGACGTACTCCCCTTTGGGGGAAACGAACGGCCGCGACACGGAAATAGCCTCTTCGACGGCTGGCGGGCCCGAAGCGCAGCTTGCGATCGCGATAAGGACGATGGCGCGCTCCGCGAGCCCTCTTGTCTGAGGCATTAGACGTGTCTCGCGGGTCGATTGTAGCGTCTACGGGGTCGGCACGAGATTGTCTGGCAGGAGGCAGGTAGGACGCGCTTTGACGGCCAAGCCAATCACCAAGGGCGGCCTCTGGCTTCGGGCTGTCGATCCCTGGACTATACTGGCGAGCGCCATGCTCGTAGCACTGCTGCTTTCGCTATTTGCTTGCGCAACCGCTGCAGGGCAGATCTCCTCGGTCGAGCCCGTCGGCACGGAATTGCGTTCGGATGACCTCCCGGATATCTCCGCGGCAGGCGACGGGACGCTCTGGCTGGTGTGGATGTCACACGACGCCCGACGCGATGAGATCAACCTCCGCCAATATCGAGATGGCAACTGGAGCAACGTGCTGTTGGTTCCCGGCGGCGATGGCGACATCTGGCTGCCGCAAGTCGCTCTGGACAGCCAGAACCGCGTGTGGGTGGTGTGGTCAGCCCGGCGCATCGGCAACTGGGACCTGTATGCCCGCCGCTACGACCCGGAGACCGAGTCCTGGGGCGACTTGGTTCGCCTCACAGATCATCGCCTTCCCGACATCTATCCCAGCCTCGCTGCTAGGGACGGCAAGCTCGCGGTGGCCTGGCAAGGATTCCGAGGAAGCGAGTCGGATATCCTCCTCCGCACGTTCTCCGACGGCAATTGGTCTGAGACAGTTTCCGTCAGCGGCCGGCCGGGGAACGACTGGAGCCCGGCCGTCGCGCTCGATTCGCGGGGAACGGCTTGGGTGGCCTACGACAGCTACCGCAATGGCAACTACGACGTGTACTTGGTAGGCCTGCGGGATGGCAGTACAGCAGTCGACGAAATGGCGGTCGCCGAGACCCCGCTGTTCGAGGCCCGGCCCTCTGTCGCCGTCGATCCGGACGACCGCGTCTGGGTCGCTTGGGAGAGTGGCGGAGCCAACTGGGGCAAGGACAACGGCTACAACTACCGCTACCAGATGCCTGAGTCCAAAACGGAACTCGCGTGCGGTACGTGCTTCGGTCCTGGCGTGATGCTCGGAGCGGAGCGCACAATCCACCTGCGCGCCTTCGCCAACGGCCGGCTGCAGGCTCCCGCCCGGCCCGTGCAAGCGGCATTTGAGGCCGATGCCGGACGCTATGTCTATCGCCCGCAAGTCCTTCTCGACGCCAGCGGCAATCCTCTTGTCGCGGCCAAGTGCCTCCTAGGCTCGGGCGCCACGCGAAGGAGAGGATGGGAGTACCGGCTCACCCGCTACGACGGAGAAGGCTGGAGCACGCCCGAGGTGATCCCCAACAGCAAGGGTCGCCTTAGCACGTGGCTCAGGTCCGCCGTGGCGAGCGACGGCAGCCTGTGGCTGGTCTGGCCGACTGACAACCGCCGGGAAGACTACCTCACTCGGCCTGTCCGGTTCCAAGTCTACGCCGGCAAGACCACCAGCGCGGACCCTCCCGACCGCATACAGTTCTCTGAGCCCGAGATACTATCTGTCGAGGCGGCTCCGGGCCATGCGGACGAGCAGGGAGATCTGGCGGCGATTCGGAGCTACCGCGCCGAGATTCAGGGCCGCGCAGCGCGCATCGTCCGGGGAGACCTGCACCGTCACACGGAACTGAGCTGGGATGCGGGCGGCACCATTGACGGCTCGCTGCCGGAGTTCTACCGCTACATGCTCGACGCCGCCAGCATGGACTTCGGGGCCTCGACGGACCACCAGGGAGGCGCACACGACTACTGGTGGTGGTACTCGCAGAAGATGACCGACATGCACCACCTTCCCGGCACTTACGTCAGCCTGTTCGGATACGAGCGCAGCATCAACTACCCAATGGGGCACCACAACGTGTTTTTCGCCGACCGCTCCGGCGAGGTGGTCCCGTTCTACCTGAAGCGCTGGGTGCCGGGCTACTTGCTGGCCGACCAAGCGGATAGGGGTGACCAGCCCGGGGTGGTGCCGCCCCAAGAGCGTGACGGGAACAATGACGTCGTCGACCCGCGGGTAACTGACAATGACACGCTGCTCTTGTTCGAGCAAGTTCGGCGCATGGGGGGCGTGGCGATCGCCCACACCTCCGCGACCAACATGGGCACGGATTGGCGATTCCACGATCCCGAAGCGGCTCCTGTCGTGGAGATCTTCCAAGGCGACCGCACCAGCTACGAGCACGACGGCGCGCCGCTTTCGGCGCGGAGCCCTGCACCGCGGGATGCTCCGGGAGGCTATCGTCCGGCGGGGTTTGTCAACCATGCTCTGGCCAAGGGCTATACCCTCGGGACCATCGCAAGTTCCGACCACTACTCTACGCACTACTCGTACGCGATGGTCTACACGACTTCCTTCACGAGGCAAGGGGTCTTGGACGCTATACGGCGCCGACACACCTACGGTGCCACCGACAACATCATTCTCGACGTGCGCATGGGCAATCACTTCATGGGGGATCGCTTGCGGGCGTCCGACGCGCAGCCCTTGCGAGTGCGCGTGCGTGGCACGGGAGAAATCGCGCGGGTGCATATCCTACGGGACGGCCAGTTGGCCCACACGCATCGGCCGACAGCGCAGGAAGCCGATTTCGAATACACCGATGCCGATTTCGGCGGCACAGGCAGTTCTCATTACTACTACGTGCGGGTCGAGCAGGCTGACGGCCAAGTCGCCTGGGGCAGCCCTCTGTGGGTCGATTACTGAGCCTTGCTCGCGCCGTTGTTTCCGCTCCGGTCGGGAGGCGGGACTCGGTCGGACGCCGGATGCGCTGAACGAGCCAGGCGTAACCGAAGACAGGCGCCTGGCCCTGATGGCGAGCGTGGAGCGATTCTTGGAGCGCAGGACTCGCTGGCACCGCCGAAGCGCCCGCTCAGCGGAGCCAAGCACTGCTTGTTAGGTGGCAGGATTCGAGCACCGTGCCCTCTCACCGGGCTGGCGTAGGGCCGAATTCGGTCTCACGCGTTCCGCCTGCTGGCCACTCCCCATGACTTGGCAGGAGGAACCGAGTTGTTGCTGTCCGAAGCGGCGACAGTTCCCGTCATTGTTCCGTGGCCGAGCGGTCGACTTCTTCCCCGTTCAGGTAGACGCTGACGAGGCGGCGAGTGTTCGTGATGTCGTCGAGCGGATTGGCGTTGAGCACCAAGAAGTCCGCGCGCTTGCCGACTTCGAGAGTGCCGGCGTCAGCGAGACCCAACAAAGCCGCTGAATTACGAGTCGCGGCCACGATGACCTGAGCCGGAGTCATGCCGGCTGCCACCATGTCCTCCATCTCCACGTGCGGCGCCCATGGGGTGTTGCCGTCAGTTCCTAGCGCGATAGTGACACCCTCGGCGCTCAGTCGCGCCAAGTTCCTCGCTTGGATCGCGAAAACGGCCTGCGCGTCCGGGTCGTCGACAGACCCCGCTTGCAACTCTTCCAGCTCGTCCGGCGGGAGGGTGCCGCCCAGCCAGCTCAAGTCCGCCGCCACGCCTCGATTGGGGAGGTTTGGAACTAGGACGACGTCCGGACGCTCTTTGAACAGCCCGATGATCTCTTCGTCTACGTCAGTGTCCCTCACGCCGTGAGCGAACGCGTCGATTCCGGCCCTCAACAATCCCTTGGTGTCTGCGAGAGCGAAAATATGGGCTGTGACGGGAATGTCGTGCCGATGGGCCTCGTCGATGATTGCGCCATATAGTTCCGGCGACAGCTTCTCGTATTGCCCATCGCGGCTGTCGACCCAGATCTTGATAATGTCGACCTTCCGTGCCGCTTCATCCCGCACCGCCTGGCGGGCTTCGTCCTCCGTGCTCACCCAATAGGGGATTTCCGAGCGCCCGGGTTCGGGCGAGGTAATCCCTACGCCAGCCGAACGAAAGCGGGCCGCGCCAGGGATTTCTTCCGCGCGGATCGACAGGTCGCGCGTATCTCGCCCAAGACTCATCGCGGCGCTCACCCCGTATCGCGCTCGAGCCCGGAGGTCTTCGATCAACGCGTCGCGTTCCTGATTGAGGTGAGTGTGCGTGTCGATGATGGCGGGCATGACTGTCATCCCGGCCAAGTCCACGCGTTTCGCGCCTGGCCAACCGTCCATCTCGGCTGCTGGGCCGACCTCGACGAGCCGACCGCCATCGACTACCAAGGCAGCGTTCTCGACGGGCGGACTGCCGTCGCCAACGATCAGCCGTGCGCCCTCGAACACGACGGCGCTGGAAGCCGGGGGTGACTCACATCCCTGGCTGGCGAGCAGGCCAAGCACCAACGGCAACGCAATCGCACCCGCTCGACTGAATCTCGGACTCTTCCCGAACATGATCTTTGCCTCCCTTGACTCAAACCTTGGAGTGAACGAGTTCTCCGCCCACAATGGTTCGCACAACCTCAATCTCCTTGATGCGATCCGGCTCGACCTCATGCGGGTCCTCGGCCAGGACGACAAAGTCCGCCAGCTTGCCGGCCTCGATCGATCCCTTCTGACTCTCTTCGAACGATGCATGGGCGCCATTGATCGTGCATACCCGTAACGCCTCGTCGACGCTGATGCGCTGGTTCGGGCCCCACTCGCGGCCTTGCATGTCCTTGCGCGTGACCATGCTCTGGATCGCCATCATCGGTTCATACGGTCCCGGCGTGTAGTCGGAGGCCCCGGCTACGGCGATCCCGTAATCGAGAAACCAACGGTGGGCGAACATCGAGCGCATCTTCTCCTCGCCGTACTCGACCCACTTGTTCCCGTGGTAGTGCACGTAGGTGTAGAACGGCGTCGGAATCACGCCGAGCTCTTTGATGCGCCGAAGCAATGGTGGGTTGACCAGCGAGCAGTGCTCGATTCGATAGCGGGGGTGCTGCCTCGCGGACGCTTGCTGGACGCGCTCGTATGCGTTCAGAACCATGTCGATGGTCACGTCACCGTTGGCGTGGATCGCGACCTGGAAGCCGTGGCGGTCTGCGTCGTTGACGGCCTCGTCGATCTCTTCTTGCGACATCGTCAAGATTCCGAAATCGTCTGGACGGCCCTCGAACGGAGTGCTCATTCGCATAGTGCGCTCAGAAGCGGAGCCGTCAGCGACGTACTTGACGGCACCGATGCGCAGGCGGTCGTCGCCAAATCCGGTTGAGACGCCGGCCTGCTTGAGGCCCCGGAACAACGCGCTGCCGCCGGAGGGGAACAGGTACGTGCGGAATCGGAGTTCCCCGGCATCGTACGCGTCTTCGTAGGCGATCAAGGCATCAGTTCCGCCCCCGGTCTGGTGAACGGACGTGAGCCCGGCCGCCGTCATCAACTCGGAGATCAGCTTCACTCCCGCCCGGCGTTGCTCCCGAGTGCTGCCCGACGGAATGAGCCTACGAAGTGGGGCTCTCGCGTGCTCGGCGACAAGCCCGGTTAGCTCGCCAGACTCGCGATAGAACCTGCCTCCTTGCGGGTCCGGAGTCTGTGCGGTAATTCCAGCAAGCTGGAAAGCCTTGCTGTTGTAGACCGCCGTATGCCCACCGCGGTGGCGGACCTCGACCGGATGGTCGGGGGCGATCACGTCGAGGTCACGACGGTTGATGGGGCGCCCCTCGTCAAGCTTCGTATCGTCGTACTTGAAGCCGACCACCCATTCACCTGGCGGGGTGGTCTCAACCCGCTTCCGCAGGGCCGCTTGGATCGCCTTCACGCTGCGAAGGTCGACGTTTACTTGCAGAAGCTCATCAACGCCCGCCCCGGAAGGGTGCGAGTGGGCATCGATGAAGCCCGGCGTGACAGTCATCCCTTCGGCGTCGATCACCGTGGTGTTGGCGCCGGCGATAGGACGGATGTCGTCGGTCCGGCCTACAGCAACGAATCGTGACCCTTTGACTGCAAGCGCCTCCGCGCGAGGCTGAGTCTCGTCCACTGTGAAGATCCGCGCATTGTGCAGTACGAGATCGGGTGCGGCAGAGCCGTCTGCCAACGACCCGCGCGAGCCCCATTGACAGCCCTGAGAGCAAACAGCGCCCGCCAACCCCACAGATTGGAGCAATTCCCTGCGGGTGTGAAGAATCTGCTGCATCGCTTGGACGGCTCGATTGTAAGTCCTGCACCCGCTTGCAAGGGACCTAAGGACCGCGCTGAGGGGGCGCAAGCTCCAGATCGGCGCCCGGTACGTCTCCTATTCCTGGGATTCGTTGCAAGAGCCTCGCGAAACCGGGAGGTTGTTGTTCTCAGCCCAGCAGCTACGTCGACTGCAGCGAAGCTACCAATCGGGGGTTCGAAGCTGATCTGCGTTGTTGAGCCGCTCCCCTGGATTCTTCGCGGCGTCGGGGCCGCGCTCATCACGACACAGCGATCGGCGATTGAGGATCAGGGCAAGTCGAGAACTGACACTGGACTGGCTGCCGGAAGGGTCTTGGAGCCGAATTTGACCGGATCGCTTGTCCATTGGACACAACGCTTCCGTCTTCGGTGGCAGCCTTTCCGGCAGGAGGTTCGAGCCCGAATGGCCCAAGAGAACGAGGCCTGAGCACGATTCGGCGTCGATGCGATAGCGTCGGGCAATATCCCTAATCGGCACCCAAACTTCCATCTCGAACGCATCATCCGGCCAAGTTCTGGCGTTGCGGGAGCGCGTGAGCCGCTGGGCCAAAATGGAGTAGATGCAGTCTGCCGGGTTGATCGCGGGAGCCGCGCTATTCGCGATCTTCGCGGTGGCGGGCCTCGCTTCCGAGCTAGCTACGCCGGGCTACCAATACCAATTCCCCCGCGACCACTTTGAACACCCGAACTTCGCAATGGAATGGTGGTACTACACCGGCAACCTGGCGGATGCCGGGGGTCGCAAGTTCGGCTTCGAACTGACGTTCTTCAGGGCGGCCTCCGGGCGCGAGGAAGCCGCGAGCACCGCTTGGGACCTGAATCAGGTCTACGTAGCGCACTTCGCAGTGACAGACATTGCGGGCCAGCGCCTGATCCATCGGGAGCGTGCCAACCGCAGCGGCCCGGGCTTGGCCGGCGCGTCTGCAGCGACGGGCACAATCTGGAACGGGAACTGGAGCGTGAAATTCCTGCTAGGCGATACCGCTACGCCAGCGCAGAAACTGCAGGCTTGGGACGAGGCGGTTTCTTTGGAGCTGTTGCTGGAGCCAGCCAAGGCGCATGTGATCCACGGCGAGGACGGCATTAGCCGGAAGGGCGGGGAAGACGGTCAAGCCTCGCACTATGTGTCGTTCACCCGTATGCGTACGTCCGGCACCCTCACGATCGGGGGCACTGTCCACGAAGTGCAGGGTCTGTCCTGGATGGACCACGAGTTTTTCAGCGAGTACATGGCTTCCGGTGCAGTCGGATGGGATTGGCTGAGCATTCAACTCGACGATCAGACCGACCTGATGATCGCCGGCATAAGACTGTCGAACGGAGAGTACAGTCCGTATTCCCACGGAACGCTCGTCGATCCGCAGGGCCTGGCGACGCGGCTGGCCTCGGACGACATCCTGCTCGCTCCCGGACGCATCTGGCAGAGCGACGAAACCGGGGCGAAATACCCTGTGGAATGGTCGCTTCGGATCCCTCGAGCCGGACTGAGTCTCGACGTGCACCCGTTGCACGACGCCCAAGAGATCGTGAGCCGGTCCGCCGGATTGCCGACTTACTGGGAAGGTCCCGTGGTGTATTCCGGCAGTCGGTCCGGGACTCCGGTCAACGGTGGCGGATACCTGGAAATGACCGGCTATGATGGGGCGATCGCCTTCGGCGTCGAATAGGGTACGGTTGCCGCAGCGATCGCCGTGGCCCGAGATTGCCGCGGCGGCGCCACGATCAATCAGGCAGACCCAATAGCGGCCGGAACGGCCGCGCTGCTTCGAACCGCTTGCGGCCGCCAGCACAGGACCGCGGGATCAGCGGCCGAGCGACAGGACATTGGCGAAGATGCGATACGCTCCAGGGACGCTATACGGGAGCTGCCGGTGTACCGCATAGGCAAAATAGGTGTAGTGGCCCTTGCCGAACGGGGCCGTTAGCCATCCTCCGCTTTGGGGCTCCTGCCCCTTGTCCTGAGTCTCGATGAGGGGCACGTACGCACTGTCCCACTCAGAAAAGAACTTGGAGCCTCGCTGTTCAACCCAGTCGTCGAAATCCTCTGCCACGATCTTGTTGGGTCGCTGGAACACTGTATGGTCGGGAGCCAGGATGCGGACAGGCGAGTTCTCCTCGGAGACCTCCTCGGCGCGGCGCGGGAGATCGGCCGGGAAGGCGGCCCACTTGGCGGGAACGAATTCCTGCGTCTGGTAGAGGATGACCAGGTTCCCGCCAGCGCGAGCATAGTCGAGCAGCCGCTGGTTGTAGTTGATCAGGTCCGGGCGCACGGCATAGGCCCGCGTGCCCACCACGATCGCTCCATAGGCGCCCAGGTCTCCTGTGGCCAGTTCGTCGCTGCCCAGTAAGGTGACCTCGGCGCCCATCTGTTCAATTCCGCTTGGAACCTCGTCTCCGACGCCCATCACGTACCCGACCTGCATGGGGGAAGCGATCCGGACATCGACGCCTCGGACACGCGTCACTGAATCCCGGTAAATGTACCGAATGTCGTAGTCCCTGTGTCGGATCGCTTGGTATCCCTGGCGGTATTCCTGGCCTCCCGCCCGGGCAACCGCCTGCAGATCGTACGCACCCTCGCGCAGCCGGGGCGCATTGACCGAGAAGCTGAAGTTCCGGCGAGCGTTCGCTTGCGAGAACTCGAAGTCGTGCTTGCCTGGCTCGGCCGTCCATCCCTCCGGCAAATCCAGCGAAAGCTCGCCCTCGATGCCACCGCTCTGGTTATTGATCAGCTCCACTTGCACCGATACGGCGTTCCGGCGCGAGCCGAGCGGAACGATCAGATTGGCCGGGGACACGTTCACCGCGAGTGCCGGAACGACCTTCAGCTCCCGGAATTCGTATCCGTACGGAAGGTTCGCTTCCCGGCGATACACGACGGCGCTTGCGCGTACTGACTGGCCGCCGATGGTGTAGTCGAGTGCTGCCGTGAGGGCAGGCGCGCGCCCTGCGAGGTGCAAGTATTCCGGATCCCGGACGGTGTAGCGGCTGTCATGGATCGATTCTCGCCGGAAGTAGCGCCTCGAAAGGTCCACGTCTCGAGGTGCCTCGACAGTGAACAGGGCTGCAAGCCTTTCGCCTGAATGGAATGCGGTGCCGGATTGGGAATCCCCTTCGACCCCCCATTCACCCGCGCCTTCGATCGAGATTCCCTGGGTCTCTATCGGAAGGCTGCTGGGGTTGACCACCGAAACTTCCACGTGAAAGCGCTGGCCCGGAACAGCGGGCCCCATGGTGGCGAGAGGCGCGAACGGCGAATCCGGCGCTCCGGAATCGGGCGGTGAGGAAACGGCTCGGAACTGAAGTCCGAGAGCAGTGTTGATGGCGTCCTGGAACTGGCGCTGCTTGATTGCCAGCAGGAAGAGTGCCTCGTCCTGGCCTTGGGACAGGCGCATCGCCTCGCGCGTCGCGCTCAGGCCCTGCACCAAGAACGGCACGACCGCAGCTGGATTGCGCACGCTGTATGCCGCGACGGCATCATCGACGTTGCTTTCGATCTGCGAGAGCATCTCCGAAACACCCTCGGGGGGCTCGACACCCAATAGTTCATAGATCCCCGCGACAGACGTATCGATCCCTGCGAAGAACCCAGTTTCCCGCTCGGGAGCGTCCACTTGGCTGCGCACTCTCTCGAAGTATTGGCGGTGTTCTCCTGAACGCTCGCGCCGACGGCCGCTGACTTGAGACCGCTGGAAGCTCAGTCCTAGGGCCGCGAACTCTTCGTAGCTCTCTCCAAGCCACGGGCTGAACGTCCCGGTATTGACGTCGACATTCCAGCGGTGATCGGGAGGCTCGATGCTGCGGCCCGATGGGCGCCTCGAATGGAGATTGCTTCGATATAGCTTCAGTGGCTGCCATGGCCTGAGTCCCTCCGCGCGGATCTGATCCGGGAACCGGTCCGGATCGCCCGCTGCCTCGAACGCTTCCTGGGTCACGACTCCTGAAGTCTCGTGGTTGCCGTGTCCGTCTCTCGGGCCGCCGTAGAAGCGCGAGACGAGGACCAGGGGGCGATTGATCCGAATCACGCGCACGACATCCCGCAGGACGTTCTCTCGCCCCCATTGGCGGAGCGCCTCGTCGAGGTTCTTGGAGTAGCCGTAGTCGATCAGCGTGGTGAAGTACTGATCATCTAGGCCGTAGTAGCGACCGGAAACGAGCAATTCCTCTGTTCGAATCAGGCCCAATCCGTCGAACAGCTCAGAACCGATGGCATTGGCGCCAGCCTCGCCGCGATTGAGCGTTAAGAGCGAAGTCCGCACGCCCTCGCCGCGGCCGAGGTACGTCAGGGTCCCTCCCTGCTCGTCATCAGGATGAGCGGCCGTGTAAAGGACGCTGGCCGTGGTCTGCAGCTTCATCATCTGCTGCCACAGGCCCGAAGCGCCCCGGTCCACGGAGAGGGCGTGGGGGCCGGTTCTAGATTCTGACAGGGTCAGAACCCGGTCCAGGCCGGATCCGGTCTGGGCGATCCCAGGCTGCGTCGATCCAGCCCAGAAGCAGGCCGCGGCCAACCCTGGGAGCGCCAGGGTATGGATACGAAGCCGAAGTCGCATGGTATTTTCCTCGAACTCAGACCGACGGACGAATTCCCGCACGGCGCATTCAGTCTAGGCCCGGAATCCCGCCCCGTCCAGTCGCCCGCAGCGCTTTCGCCAGAGAGGGATTCGGGGCCCGCTCCGCCTCCCGATCCAATGCCGGTGGCGGGTATTCGGAGCCGTGCAACGTGCTCGGACTAGGCCAGATGGTCCAGCAACGGAGCATGGGCTCGCTGGTACTCGAGCACCAGCTTCTCCGCGAGCTCGCGGCGCTCCACCAAGGGATTGGCGAAGAGCGCTTCGATGGCTAGGGAGCGCGAGCCCTCCAACGCAGCCTCCACGGTGATGCGCTCGAATTCCTTGACCCGAAACAGCAGGTCCCGGATCTGGTCGGGCAGGCGCCCGGCAGCGAGAGGTCGAGCGCCGTTGGCGCTTATGGCGCAGGGTACTTCCACGGCAGTCGCACTATCGAGGTCCTGTATGGCCCCTTGATTTGCCACGTCGACAGGCATGACCCTCGCCTGATTGTTGTGGATCGCACCAATGACATCGAGCGCGATCCGCTCGTAGCCCGCCGCGCTCTGGTACAGATTCGCCCGGGCCTCGTCAACGCGGCCCGCTTCGAATGATCCGCCTGTTTCGATCGCCATGTAGGAGGCGTTGCGGCGTGCGAGATAGAGGTCGTACGCCGCAAGGATTTTCCGCTCGTCTTGGCGGGCCTCGGCGACCGACTGCATGAGAGGGCCCTCGAGTTCCCGGATAAGCCCCCCGCGGGTGTTTCCGGCCGCCACGGTCCTGCGGAATGCCTCTTGGGTGGAGTAGTAGTAGAAGAGGTACTCGGTAGGGAGAAGGCGCAAGGTTCGGAGGAACGATTTCGAGAACAGACGAAGGGGGTACGCCCGGTCCAACGCCTCGTCGGATGCCATCAGATCCTGCAACACGTCCCGGCCGTGCACCAGAACCGCCCGAATCCAGCCCAGGTGATTCAGCCCGAGGTAGTCGAAGGATGCCGCTTCAAGCGGAACCTCCAGCGCTTCGGCCACATGGAGGAATTGCTCCCGCGGCGTGTCGCAGACTCCGATGCAACGGGCCGCAATCCCTTCGCGGATGAAGGCCTCGGCCATGATCCCGACGGGATTCGTGAAATTGATCATCCACGCCTGCGGCGCGCGCTCGGCCACTCGTCGGCCATAGTCCACAAGGACGGGAATCGTTCGCAGGGCGAGGGCAAACCCTCCGGGGCCGACGGTTTCCTGCCCGGGGAGGCCGTGCTCGAGCGCGATCTGCTCGTCGCGGACGCGCCCGCTGATTCCCCCCACCCGGATGCTGGAGACGACGAACGAGCACCCTTCGAGCGCTTCGTCCAATGACCGCGGCAGCGACACGCGAAGCTTGCCGCCGGAGCGTCGCGCCATGGCTTGGGAGATGCGTGCGATAGCCGCAGCTCGTTCCCTGTTGGTGTCGAACAGCGACAGCTCGTCGACTGCGATGCCCGTTCCTTCGCGGAAGAGGCCGTTGGTCACGAGCGGGACCCTTACCCCGGCCCCTCCGATGATCGTAAGTTTCATTCGTCTTCGGTTCCAGCAACCCGCTGACGCTCAAGCCCCTGGATCTGTTGGTCGAATTCCGACCGGCTCGGCAGTGCATTCACGCCGCCCGGCAAGCGGGTCGACAGTCCGCCGCAGACGTTTCCTGCGAGAAGAGCCTCTTCCACAGACTTGCGCGCCATCCACGCGTGCAGGAACCCTCCGTTAAATGCATCGCCTGCCCCCGTGCTCTCGACCGCATTGACATTGATCGCTTCCGTGCAGATGGGTGGCGATGCGTTCCGTGACGCCAGCGCACCCGCCGCTCCCTGCTTGATGACCACAGTGTTGTCCGCATGGGAGAAATAGGCCAGCGCCTCCCGCGCCGATCCCGCACCTGCGTACTTGCATGCCTCCATCTCGTTCAAGAACACCACGTCCAGTTCCCGGCAAAGGTCGCGGAAGGCCAGAGAGTGACCAGCCGCTGGATCCCAGCCGAGGTCCCAAGAAACCGTCGATCCGCCGCCCCGGAGTCGGCGGACCGCGCTGCGGACCGCGCTCCACGAGCTGGGCGTCAGCGCGAAATGGATGTGCCCGGAGCGTCCCATGCGATTGAGGATCCGTTCTTCGAGCAGGTGCTGCTCCACGGCTCGGCTGGCTCCGGGATAGGTCAGGAAGTAGCGATCCTCCCGCGTCGAGACTGCCACTGTGACCCCGCAAGTGAGATCCGGTCGAATCTGGGACAAGGAGCAGGACACACCGGAAGCCTCAAGCCGAATCCGAGCTTCTCCGTCCAAGACGGAGGAGCCCCAAACCGTGACCAGTTCTGTCGGTCGCCCGAGGCGAGCCGCCGCGGTGGCGGTAATCGCGGCGCCACCGCCGATCGAGATCGCGAAATCGTCGGTCTTGACTTCCTGGCCCAAGCTCGGAAGTGCTTCCAGATCCGAGAAGATCAGATCCGTGAAGAATTCTCCCGCGCATACCAGGCGGTCAGGATTAGCGGCGCCTGTCATCCTGCTTCATCTCGACGATGAACCTGGTAGTCGCCGCGACTCTCCCGCCGATAGTTCGGTCTTCCTCGGCTTTCAGTTCCCGGTATCGCTGGAGCATCTGTCGGGCCTGTTGCGCTTGGCCGGTTCTCTGCAGCGCGAGTCCGAGCCGGTAGTGGCCCAAGACATGATCCGGGGCGAGGCGGACGGCCTGCTGTAGCGCCTCGATAGCGGCGGGCCAATCCTGAAGCTCGAATTGGATTTCGCCCAGCAGCAGTTGGGCTTCCAGGAAATGCGGGTTTTCCTGCGTCAGCTCGGCCAGTGTGGCAACCCGAGCCGCGACTTCGCCGGAGTCGCCGGACCGCGAGGACTGGCGGAGCGTCGCCAGCGCCTCGAAGTATCGAGCCAAGGGATCCGTCGGATCACGCTCGAGAAGCTGCCGAAATGAGAGCAGGGCGCTGTCGAAGGCCTCGTCCGACCGATCGAACGCTTGGGAGAGGAGGTGGAAGCCCATCATCTCGTCAGGCCTCAGCCGCACAGCGTTCAGGAAGGCCTGCGTCGCCTCCTCGTACCGCGTCAGACCGAGTTCCGCTGCTCCCGTGCCGATCCAGAGGTTCCAGGAGTCGGGCATCGCCTCGAGGCCCTCGGAAAAAACCTGCGCCGCAGCCTCCCAGTTCCAGTGAGTCAGGAACTCGTACCCGAGCGCGAAGTAATTGTCGGCAGTGGGATCGAGCGCAACCGCCTTCTGGAAGTGTGTCACGGCCTCGAGGGGCTGACCCTGAGACTCGAGCAAGTCTGCCAGGAGCAAGTGGGCCTCAGACGTCTCCTGGAGGGCGAGTGCGGCCTTTGCCGCCTCGATGGCTTCGGGCAGCTTGCCAAGCCGGCTCTGAGCGACGGCCAGGTTGAAGCGGGCCGCGTAGGACGCCGGGAGCAGGCTTGTCACTGATCGGAGCAATTCCTCGGAATGCGCTACCAGGTCCTGGTTCAACAGCAGCAGAGCGAGCTGGAATTCCAGCCCTGGCTGCCCATCGAGCATCGGCCTGATTGCTCGCAAGACCTCGTCCGTCCGGTCGTCGCGCCCGAGCGCGCGATCTGTGAGTGCTCCTAGCAGGCGCAGCTCCGCTCGCGACTCCGCCTGACCTGCAAGTCGCTTCAGAAGCGAGTCTGTCGCCTCGTACTTGCCCAGCAAGAAACGACAGTAGGCGAGCTGATAGGCGTTCTGATAGACATCCGGCTGGATCGAGAGCGCCTCTTCCAGCCAAGGAAGAGCCTCTCCTGGCCGGCCCTGCTGCAGGAGGGTGGTCCCCAGATTGAAGGTTGCCGTCGGATGGTTCGGTTCCAGCTCCAGAGCGTGGCGAAACTGGCGCTCCGCTTCCGACGCTTCCCCAAGGCGCATCAGACTCGCGCCGAAGTTGGTGCGAAACCCGACCGACTGCGGCTGGAGCTCCACCGCCCGCCGAAAGTGCTGGTTGGCTTCTTCCGGCCTCCGGTTGAGGTCGAGGACAATCGCTAGCAAGTGCTGGATCTCGGCGACTTCCGGATGACGGCGCCCGAGAGGCTCGGCCTGCCGCAGAGCCGCCTCGTAGCTTCCCGCTTGAAAAAGCGCTACGGCTTGCTCGAACTCCCTGACAGACTCTGCGGGGATTCGCAGCTGCGGCGCCCCAACCAGCGGCAGCAAGCCGCCGAGCACCGCGAACGCAGCGCAGCAAGACCACACGGCTCGGCGGGCAAAGGCCTGATTGACGAGCCTGCAGAGTGTCCCGTCTTGGCTACCCTTGCACAGAGGAGCCAGCACGTTGTCAGTGTACGGTATCAGGCGTTCTGGGCCCTCTTCAGCCGGGCAGCAGGCGCTTGCGATGAGTTCGAGCATCGGCGACTATACTGAACTCGTCTATAGCCGGGTCCTCACGCTGCCAAGGCCCACAGGGGAGGGCTGATACTTGTTGGAACGCGGGTGCTGACCCAGATCAGAGTCGTGACGAGAGGATGACCGCAACGGCAGCATGCGAGCCACGCCCCGGATCCGTAGGCCGGTGATTTGCGTGCATCGCACAGGTTGTCACCTGCTGGCTGCAGCCGTCGCGTTGTCGGCCCATCTCGCTCCTTCGGTGCCACGCCGGGCTTGGTCGCAACTGCAGTTCTTGGAATCAGCCGAAGCGGCTGGCCTGGGCGGGTTTCGACTGATCAGCGGCGATCAGGAGAAGCGCTACATCGTCGAAGCGAACTCTGCCGGGGTGTGTGTGATCGACTACGACTCGGATGATCGGCCAGATCTCTATTTCGTGAACGGCGGGCTCCTGGAGAGCTTCCGGGAGGGCCGCCCGTCCCGCGTCCGTCATGCCCTGTTCCGGAACTTGGGCGAGCGCCGGTTCGAGGAGGTCACGCAGGCGGCCGGAGCAGGAGGGAACGGTTACTGGGGCATGGGCTGTTCGGTGACCGACTACGACTCCGATGGCCTTCCCGATCTCTACGTCACGTCCTACGGTCCGAACCAGCTCTTACGCAACCAAGGGGATGGAACATTTGCCGACACCACCGAGCACGCCGGCGTGAGCGATCCCCGGTGGTCGACCGGCTCGGCTTGGTCTGATGTCGACCTGGACGGCGACCTAGACCTGTTCGTTGCCAACTACATTGAGCTGGACCCGGCCAATCTTCCGGAGCCGGGCAGTCCTGCCTACGGCTCGATGGGAGGGCCCGGCCTGGGCTGCAAGTACATGGGCCTGCCGGTGATGTGCGGTCCGCGGGGACTCAAGGGCGCTGGGGACGCCTTCTTCGTGAACAGGGGCGACGGCACCTTTGAGCAAAGCTCCCGTGCCAGCGGCTTGGACGATGCGGAGGGCTATTTCGGCCTCGGGGCCCTCTTCGTGAATCTGGACGAGGACGGCCTGCCCGACCTGTTCGTGGCCAACGATTCGACCCCCAACCTTTTCTACAGGAACCTGGGCAACGCGTCGTTCGAGGAACTCGGTCTCCTCTCGGGCCTGGCCTTCAACGCCCACGGAGTGGAGCAGGCAGGAATGGGAGTCGCTGCGGGAGACTATCTCAATCAGGGCCGGTTTGGCCTATACGTCACGCACTTCTCCGAGGAATACAACACGCTGTATCGGAACGAAGGCGAGTTCAACTTCTCGGATGTCACGACCCGGTCGGGCTTGGACCGACCGACATTGCCCTACGTCGGCTGGGGAACGCTGTTCGGAGACTTTGACAACGACGGCTGGCTCGACATCTTCGTGGCGAACGGCCACGTCTTTCCGAGTGTCGATCAGCTCCGGGAGTCGTCCATTGCCCCGTACCGTCAGGAGAGCCTTCTGTTCCGGAATCTCGGGGACGGTCGGTTCGAGGAGCAGCCAGGCCTGCTGCATCTGGATCGCGAGCAATCCAGTCGCGGCGCGGCAAGCGCCGACCTCGACGGAGATGGGAGGCTGGACGTGGTGCTCAGCAACATCGACGCCGCGCCAACTCTGTTCTGGAACGAAAGCACCAGCGAGAACCAGCACCTCCGGATCCGGCTCATCGGGTCGGGTTCGAACCGGCTCGCGCTGGGCGCTCAGGTCAGGGTCCGGTCCGGCGAGCTGCAGCAGCTGCGCGAAGTGCGGAGCGGCGGGAGCTATCTCTCTCAGGACGAGTTGGTCCTGCACTTCGGGCTCGGCTCCCGTCCGAGGGCCGACTCGGTGGAGGTGCGCTGGCCTACAGGCGAGACATCGCTGTTGCGTGACGTCGCGGCAGGCGCGGAAATTACGATCCGCCAAGCGCCGAACGGACGAACGGCCATTCCCTGAGTCGGCGGGCTCTGAGCAAGTAGAGGCCGACTCCCAGCGCCAGCACCAGCAGGCCCAGCGCCACAATGGTGACTCCTGTCGAGACGAGCACGAGGAGCCAAAGGACCATGGCCACCAGGCTCGGGATCGGATACCCCCACATCTGGAACGGGCGGTGAATGTCGGGGCGGTAGGTCCGGATCAGCGTCACGGCAACAATCTGCCCCAGCACCTGGACGATGACCTGGATCACGATGAGTGCCTGGATGATGTTGCCGAGATCAAGGAAGCAGAAAACCGTCGAGCCGAGGCCGAGCGTCAGCAGAGAGACATGCGGGAATCGCTTGGTCGGATGCAGCTTGCCGAACACCGAGAAGAACCTCCGGTCCCTGGCGGCCGCATACGGGATTCTCGAATAGCCGAGGAGCAGGGCGAAAACCGAAGCAGCCGATGCCGCCAGAACGAGATAGGTGAGCAGGCTGGCGGCCCAAGGCCCGTAGACGATCTCCATGAAGTCCGAGACGACGTGTTGGGAGGCCATCGCGTCCGTCCACGGAACGACACCGAGGATCGTTGTGTTCAGGAAGATGTACAGCAGCGCCACGATGGCGATCGAGGCGATGACCGCGAAAGGAATATTCCGGCTCGGATTCCTGACCTCTCCCCCCAAGAAACAGATGTTGTTGTAGCCGCCGTATCCGTAGATGCCGATCAGAGCAGCGCCTCCGAGGCCCTTAACGAAGCCCCACGACCACGAGAAGGCCCCTTCAGGAACGTCCATGAGCAGCTCGCCCCGGATGTTGGGCAACCCGGACCCGATCACCCAGAGAATCGTACCTACAGCGACCAGCATGAGGATGAACGAGAGCCGGCCGATGGTCTGGATCCCGCGGTAAAGCGCGAAGGTGATGACCAGGCACAGGCCCACGGCGATGAGCTGGATGGTCAGGGGCGAGAGTTCGGGCCCGAGGTACTGGGCGTACTGGGCGAACCCGACGGCTCCGGTCGCCACCGAGAGCGGCGCGGTGAAGAAGATCATCCATACGAAGAGAAACGACATCAGCTGGCCCATCTTCTGCGGGCCGTAGGCTTCCCGGAGGTAGACGTAGGAGCCTCCCGCTCCCGGCATCGCGGCGCCCAGCTCCGCCCAAACCAGCCCGTCACAGACTGCCAGCGCAGCCCCGAGCAGCCACCCCAGCATGGCGTGCGGGCCGTCCATGGCGGCGATCAGGATCGGGATCGTGATGAAGGGGCCGATTCCCAGCATCTCGACCACGTTGGCCGAGATGGCTTCCTTCAGCCCTAGGCCTCGGATCAGGCCCGGTTCGCTATCTCCAAGGGAGGATGGTTCTGTCGGCATGTGCGCTCGACTTGCAGGTTCGCATATTCCGCGAGCGGACCTCGCGAAGCGGCCGAGACTCCCGGACCGCCAGCCGCCCCGACGCGGGTCCGGGCGGCTGGCGGGGTTGCTAGAAGATGAATTTCAGCCCGAACTGGATCACCCGGGCTTCCCGCAGGGGATCGAGCACGCGGGTGGTCCTGCCAAACCGGCCGTTGTGCACACGGTTCTCGGGATTGTCGAACTGAGGCGTATTGAAGGCGTTGAAGAACTCCCATCGCATCTGCAGCTTCGCGTCTTCGCTGAATCCCAGCCCGAAGTTCTTGAACAGGGAAAGGTCGAAGTTGTGATGCGGCCAGCCGCTCAGCGCGGCCACGCCGCAGCTTCCGAAGGTTCCGTTCTGGGAGATTGCGAAGGCCGACGTGTTGAAGAACTGCTCAACCGTTCTCGGGCCTGTCGGATTGCCGATGCAATCTGCGCGGGGGTTCTGGCTTCGGGTGCGGCTCCTGTCGGGGCCGCGGATGCCGATGGGAGCACCGGAGGTGGAACTCCAAATGCCGTTGAACTGCCAGCCGCCCAGCACGTGCCGCGCGGAACTGTCGCGCGGGAACGGAATCGCCCAGGTCCAGTTGAATACGAACCGATGTGTCTGGTCGAAGACCAATCGCCCGTAGTCAGCGGCCAGATCGTAGGCGTTCTGCGGCCGGACAAGGTTTGCAGATGCACCTCCCGAAAGATTGTCCTGCGTGTCGCCGAGGGCCTTGCTCCAGGTATAGTTCACATTGAAGGCCAAGCCCCCGACCATGGCTCGCCGCAGGCTCACTTGCAGCGCGTTGTAGTTGGCGTTGCCGTTGCTGGCCAGGTGGTCGCTCAGGCGCGCCCAGTCCGGGAAAGGGTACGAGACCGATCCGTCCGACTGCAGGCGGCCTTGGTTCAAGGGCTGAAGCTTGCGGATGTTGTTCGAGTCGCCGCCCACGTAGGAGATATCCATCAGATAGCTCTGTTCGAGTTGGAACTGGAACCCGAAGCTGTACTGCTGCGACCACGGTGCCGTTTCGAACATGCTCCGGCTCCGGAGATCGATGCTCTGGGGATCGAACGCGTTGCTTTCCCCGGGGAACGGGTCGCTGAGCAACATCTTCGGCGGCTCGTGGAACTGCGACTCCTGTCCGCGGAATTCGATCAGCTGCGGGGGATTTAACGGAAGCGCAGCCGAACTCCCCATCCGGTCGATCGCCTGATAGAAGATCGCGTAGCCGCCCCTGAGCACCGTACTTTTTCCGATGCGATAAGCCGCTCCTAGACGGGGAGCAAGGTTGTTGCGGTCGGGATGGACCAGCGCCCTGCCGAAGATTCCGCCGCCTTGCGCGCGTTGCACGCATTCGAACTCGCACGGCACCTGCCCCAGGTCGCCGGGATTCGCAGTGATCAGTGCGCCGCGGCCTCCGTTCGCGTCGGGATCGAAGTTGGACATGAGATTGTCGCGTTCCACGATCGGCGTGAAGTACTCGTACCGGACCCCGTAGTTGAGCGTCAGCCTGGGCGAGGCCTTGTAGGCGTCCTGCAGGTAGAACATCATCCCGTCGGTATACGTATGGGGTACGAGCGCCGAGGTGGCCTCGACCCTGCCGACATTACCCAGCAGCAGGTTGGCGAACCCGTCGCCGACATAGTCATTGGGAATGATGTAGCGACCGTTGGGTGCCTTCACGTCCAAGTAGTCGTTCATGGCCCGCTTGTACTCGAAGCCGAGCTTGAACGAATGGTTTCCTCTGACCACGCTGAGGTTGTCCAACAGCTGGAAGACCTGGGAAGTTTGGAACTGCGGCCGCCACTCCGAGGTTCCGAGGAGCGTGTAGCCGGACACGCGTATCGGCGGAAGGCCGTAGGCGTACGTGCCGGGGAGGGAGTTCAGGCCGAACTCCGCCCCGGCGTCGCCTTCCGGCGCGACGGGGTCGGACGTCGAATAGATCCGGTTGAATCCGAACCGCAGGCTGTTGAACACGGATGGGCTGAAGATGCGGTTCCATGTCAGCGCCATCAACTGGCCGCGGACATAGCTGTTGGCCGTGAACCCGCCGGTGGCGAGCGGGTTCGGGAACGGGCCCTGCTCGACGATGGTGTCGGTTTGCAGGAAGCTGTAGGACCCGTAGAGGGTGTCCTTGTCCGTCAGGCTATGGTCGATCCTGACGTCGAATGAGTTCTGGTCCAGCGGGACATCTAGGGCTGATTGGAAGCCGAACTTCCCGGAGTTCGGATCTGGATACAGCGCGCCGAGCGCCATGCCCGCCGGGTCGCCGCAAGGCCGCCCGTCGGTTCGGCTCGCCCCGAGGTTGAGGATGTCATTGACTTCGTCCACGCAAGGCACGATCTCGGGATAGAAGGGGGTTCCGTCTGCATCCCGATCGATCACCAGGTCGCGATCCCCCGTGAAGATGCCCTGCTTCATTTGTGCGGTCGGAACCGTTCCGTTGGCGCCACCGGCCTTGCTGGAGTCCGTGCGCTGGTAGTCACCGAAGAAGAACGTCTTGTTCCTCGCGACCGGGCCGCCGAAGGTCAGCCCGTATTGGTTGCGGTTCTCGGCCCCTCGCTCAATGCCGGCTGCATTGTTAAAAAAGTTGTTGGCGTTGAGCTTGTCATTGCGAAGGAAGTACCAGCCGGATCCGTGAAAGTCGTTCGCTCCAGACTTGATCTCGGCGTTGATGACCGCTCCCTGGCTCCAGCCGAACTCGGCGTCGTATGTCCTTGTCTGGATCTTGAAAGACTGGAGCGCGTCCGGGGGCGGCTGAACGGCCTGGGGGCTGCGCTCCTGCCCGTTGGTCGTGAACGTGTTGTTGTCGACGCCGTTGAGGGCGAAGTAGTTCTGGAGCGAGAAATTGCCGTCGACGTTGATTCGCGCCTCCCGCGGATTCGACCGCGAGCCCGGTGCGGGGACCGCGCCGGGACTGAGCAGAATCAGGTCCGAGTACCGCCGCCCGTCGAGCGGAAGGTCCTCGATCTCGGCGGATTCGATCACGGTGCCTAGCTGACCGCTTTCCGCCTCCAAGCCCACAACCGGGGCGACGACCTCCACCTGTTCCGTGACGTCACCGACTTCCAGGGTGAAACCGACCTCGAGACGCTGCTGGATGGCGAGTCGGATCTCGTCCCGGACAGCCGTCTTGAAGCCATCCGTTTCGGCCCGGACTCGGTAGATGCCGGGTCGCAGGCCAGTCGCCAGGTAGACACCGGCTTCGTTCGTGCTCAGAACGATGGAGTCACCCAGGCTGGTCAGCGTGACCGTGACATCGGCGCCGGGGATAACCGCGCCTTGGGGATCCCGTACGGTGCCGATAATCGTTCCGGTGTTGATCTGGGCGATCAACGGCACTGTGAGGGGCAGGATTGCCAAGAATATGAAGAAAGCTCGAGCGTGCATTTTCGACCTCCTCTTGCAGGCAAACTATGCGTGGCTTCTTCATACGCCCAGAACCGCCCGGAGTCAATCGAATACCAAGTGTTTTGACCGTATTGGTAAGGAATTTGAAGCGATTGAGGCCTTTTGAGCCGGAAACGTCAATCCGTTCACCGTGACGGCCGTGATTCTGTTCGGGCTGATCGGGGTCGTGCTTTGCAACTACGGGCCGGAAGTCGCCGTCAGCAGGCGCATAGCTGCCGGGATTCCTCGGGTTCAGCGGGACGATCGTCGACGATTCGCCGGTCGTCATGATCGGTCTTGTCGACCAGCGCCTCGGCGAAGCTGCCGCACCGCTCGCCAAAAGGTGATCGCCGATGGTGCCCAGGGGCGTTTCCGCCCCATCCCGCTGGCACCTCTGACTGCCTTTTCGGGCTCTGCCCCGCTCACTCTCGAACGGGCCACGCAAGGGCAATTCCTGGCCCCGTCCGCCGCCGCTCTCGTGGTCGGCATCATGACCGCGACCGGGACCGCGATATTGCCGGCGCCGGCCCCGCCATTGTTATCTCATAGGGGGGCGATCTACTAGTCCTGTGTGTTGCTGTGACTGAGTTGTTCTTGTAGGTCGCTGATTTGGCGCTCGAGTTTGCGCGTTCGACCGGATAGCAGCAGTACGTATCCGACATGGAGCGCCCAGGCAATGCTGAATGCGGCCCAAAGCCACTTGAAATTGGGTTCCAAACCGTTGACTCCTTTGTGTGTCAGGCTAGCGACTGTACTTCGCGCCTGAGTGCGTCGGTCTTGCGCCGCAGGGCCTCGAGCCTGCGCCGTTGACGAACCAAGCACCAGAATAGTAGTCCCAGCGAGGCCATCGTTGCGAACAGAACGAAGGTCATGCGAGGGTCGAGCGACCCGTCACCACCGAGCACGGGAGCTGGGTGCTGCGTGCGCCACCAGCGATTCGCCATGTACACGATGGGCACGTCCACCATGCCGAAGATCGATACCACCGCGCATACAGTCGCGCGCTGGTTGGGTTCGGCGATGGATTGGCGCAGGATCAGGTACGCGGCGTAGATCAGGGCGAGCAGGAGCATTGCTGTCAAGCGTGCGTCCCAAGCCCAGTACACACCCCAGATCGGCTTTGCCCACAAAGAGCCGGTGATCAAGTTGACGATCGCGAACAGCAGTCCGACCTCGTTGCAAGCCACCGAGAGATCGTCCAGTCGGCTGGCACGATTACTGAGGTACGCGATCGCTGCACCGCCGCCGATGAAGAAGCCGACGAATGCAATGGCGGCGGAGGAGACGTGGAAATAGAAGATGCGCTGGACCGGCCCCATGCTGGCCTCCATCGGCACCCAAATGAAGATCAGGTAGATCGATGCAAGCAGCGCCGCCGCCGTGACCGAGGCCAGCGCTGTCGGGACAGCCGGTCGCAAGTTAGCAGCCACCATGCTTGAGTTTAGCCGAGCGGCACGGAGTGGGGCGAGACAGCTCCGGGAGCCGTCGGGCGACAATTGCAGTAGGGCACTGTGACACAACTGGCCGAATGTGTTCCGAACTTTTCAGAGGGCCGCGACCCGACGACACTGGACCGGCTCGAGCGCGTGGTTCGGATTTCAGGGGCGAGGTTGCTGGACCGGCACAGCGATCACGACCACCATCGCTCCGTGCTGACTTTCGCAGCAGATCTCAGGGTGATTGCCAATGCCGTCATGGCGGCGGCTGGAGCGGCCGTGGAAAGCATAGACCTGAACAGCCACGACGGCACTCACCCTAGGGTCGGCGCCATGGATGTCGTTCCGATCGTGCCTTTGCACGACACGCCTTGGGATGCGTGCTTGGACGTTGCCTGGTCGATTGGCGAGTGTCTTTGGAGTGAACTAGGCCTGCCGGTGTACCTATACGGCCGCGCCGCCGTCCGCGAGGAGCGAAGACCTCTGGAGACAGTACGCAAGCTGGGGTTCGAGAGACTTAGAGAACTCGTGCGGGACGGAAAATACCGCCCGGACATTGGAGGCCCTCAGCTGCACCCTTCGGCCGGGGCATGCTGCGTAGGAGTCCGGGGGCCGCTGGTAGCTTACAACGTGTTGCTGGACTGCCGCGACGCCCAGCCTGCAAAGGTAATCGCCGGCCGGATTCGCGCAGCCGGCGGCGGCTTGCCCGGAGTGAAGGCATTGGGCATGTACTTGGAATCCGCCCGGGTAGCCCAAGTCTCGATGAACATCACACAGCCGGACCTGACACCGCTGCCGCTAGTTTTTGACGAGGTGTTGCGAGTCGCAGCCGGGCTTGGCGTGGAGGTGGTAGCCTCCGAATTGGTCGGCCTGGCGCCCCGGGGAGCTCTAGGCGCGGATCCGAGCCGATTGCGGATCGTCGGGTTTCACGAGGGGATGATTTTGGAGGAGTGCTTGGCTGCCTGCGCCTGAGAAGCCGCGACCCGTGCCAAGGCTGCCGGGCGAGGCCTCTGGATCGATCGCATCCTATCCAACCGGTCTCTGGCTTCTGATCAGGCCTTAGTGGGTCGAAACTGCGTGACCTAACGCTTCATCAGCTACTGTGTGCCACAGATTATTCGGACGAGCCGTGGCGATTCAGTAGACGGTGTCTGCGAATACGCTGACCACGCCCGATCTCTTCCGCAAAGGTAGTCGTCGACGCGGTCGGTGAGGTCCGCGGGAAGCCGGGTCCAATCGTCGGCCGCGACATCCTTGAACGCGTCGTCGATCACGCCCTCGATTTCGAGATTGCTCGCATTGCCCTGCAGAGCATTAGCGCCGATGATGTTTCGGACCCCGTCTGCGATTTCCTTTGGATCGGTCATGAACCACTCTTTGCCGGGCAGGTCCCTCGACGCTTGTCTCCAACTCCTGGACAAAGCATGCAGGAGAGTCTCTCGATCCCGTGTTTCACGACAATAGCAGGCAGCGCAGCTGTGCGGGAAGGTTGTCATCAGACCCACTCAACCGTCTATTCGAGCCGTCGGGTCCTGCCTCGGAAGGAACGCTTGAGCGGCCTCCATCGCGTCGATGGAGGCCGCCTCTTACGGTTTGCTCAGAGCTAGCCTCGTGACAGGCGCTCAGTCGCGCCGGTCGCCGTCGCGCGGTCCGCGAGAGGAGCGCCGTCCGCGGAACGGGCGGTCGCGAGGTGGCCGATCGCGCCGGTCGCCGCGGTCACCTCCCCGATCATGTCGGGGGCGTCCGCGCCCGCCGGGACGGCCGCCGCGTCTCCGGTCCCAGTCGGACCGTTCGGACTGATCGGGTTGATCGCCGTCCTCGCCGCCGTCGCGTTCCCGCAGGATGGCGCGTCGGCTCAGCCTGATCCGATTGCCGTCCAGGGCGAGGCACTTGACCAGCACCTGATCCCCTTCGTTCAACTCGTCGCTGACTTCGCGCACGTGCTGGTCGGAGATCTCGCTGATGTGCAGCAGGCCCTCGGTGCCCGGGAAGATCTCCACGAACGCTCCGAAAGCGGCGATCTTGGTGACCTTGCCGAGATACTCCTTGCCCACTTCCGGGGAAGCGGTCAGGGCCTTGATCCTCTCGATGGCCTCTTGGCCCTTGGTGCGGTCCGACGAAGCCACGCTGACGGTGCCGTCGTCGCTGACGTCGATCTTCGCGCCGGTCTCTTCGACCAGTCCCTTGATGGTCTTGCCGCCCGGCCCGATCAGGTCGCGGATCTTGCTCTCGGGGATCGTGATCTGGACGATCTGCGGAGCGTGCTCTGCCAGTTGTTCGCGCGGGGCCTCCAGCGTGGCTCCCATCGTTTCCAAGATTTCGAGGCGCGCCTGGCGCGCTTGCGCGAGTGCTTTCTGCAGCACCTCAAGGCTGACCTTCGGCTGCTTGATGTCCATCTGCAAGGCAGTGATGCCGTCTTTGGTGCCGGCGACCTTGAAGTCCATGTCTCCGTAGTGGTCCTCGGCGCCGGCGATGTCGGTCAACACCACGAAGTCGTCGTCTTGCGTTACCAATCCCATGGCGATGCCCGCAACGGGAGCCTTGATCGGAACTCCGGCGTCCATCAGCGCCAGAGTGCCGCCGCAGACGCTCGCCATCGAACTGGAGCCGTTGGATTCGAGAATGTCGCTGACCACCCGGATCGTGTACGGGAATTTCTCCTGGTCGGGGATGACCGGCGTCAGGGCGCGCTCGGCGAGCAGGCCGTGGCCGATCTCTCGCCGGCCCGGCCCGCGCATGAAGCCGGTCTCGCCGACGCTGAACGGCGGGAAGTTGTAGTGGACCATGAAGGTCTTCTCGTAGTTGGGATCCTCGATCCGCTCCTGCCGCTGGCCGTCGACCTTGGTGCCGAGCGTGGCTGACACGAGGGCCTGCGTCTCGCCGCGCGTGAACACGGCAGAGCCATGGGCGCGCGCTAGCTCGCTGACCTCGCAGGTGATCGGGCGGATCTGTTCTGGGGCGCGGTGGTCGGGCCGGCGTTTCAGCTCGAACACCTGCTTGCGGAAGAGCTTCTCCTGCCACGGATCCATGAAGGCGGACACTTCGGCCTGCTTCTCGGAATCGTCGGCAAAGGCCTGCTTGATCTCCTTCTTGATGGCCCGGAACTCGGCATAGCTGGAGAGCTTGTCCTTGTTGCTGGTGTCCAGCGCGGCCTCGGCCTGCTCGCCCCACTTCGCCTCGATCTCGTCACGCACCGCTTGGTCGAAGGCTGGCGGCGTGAAGTCGCGCTTGGGCTTGCCCGCCTTGGCGGCCAACTCCTCGATCGCGGCGATGATCTGCTTGCAGCCCTCGTGGCCGCGCCGGATCGCCTCGATCATGGCGTCTTCGTCAGCCTCGTTGGCATCCGCCTCGACCATCACGATGCCGTCCTTCGCGGCCGCGACGGTGATGTTGACGTTCGCATCGGCCAATTGCTCGTAGGTCGGGTTCAGCACCCACTCGTCCTCGCCCAAGCGCGCCACCCGTACCGATCCGGTGGTGTGGACGACGGGGATATCTGACACGGCCACCGCCGCCGATGCCCCGGCCATGGCGTACAGGCTGGGATCGTGGGTCGGGTCAGACGAGGTCACCATTCCGATGATCTGCGTCTCGTTTCGGTAGCCGTCGGGAAAGAGGGGCCTCAGCGGCCTGTCGATCAGCCGGCAGGTCACGGTCTCCTTTTCCGTCGGGCGCGCCTCGCGCTTGATGTATCCGCCGGGGAAGCGACCGGCGGAGTAGGTGTACTCGCGATAGTCGACCGTCAGCGGGAAAAAGTCGATGCCCTCGCGGGGCTCGGCGGCGGAGGTGGCTGTGACGAGCACTTGAGTGTCTCCGCAACGAACGACTACGGAACCGCCCGCCTGCTTGGCTAGGCGTCCGCTCTCGAGCGTGACGGTCTTTCCGTCGAGCTCGAACTCTACTGTGTGTTTCATGATTTCTGCTTTTTCCTTGTGTGGCTTCCGCTGCCTTCAGCGGAAGTCCGTTCCCGGCCTCGCAGAGAGATTGGCTAGGGGAGATGCACGGACACTGTCAGAGCGGTTCGCGCCATCGCGAACGCCCGAGACCCCGTGCATTGTCTGGTGGCATTCCCTGCGGACACAGGGACAGTGATTTCCAGCTGACGCGTCTTGTCAGCAACATGCAGCATGGCCTGCTGGAGCCCCACCGCGCTAACCGCGCAGGCCTAGGGACTCCACGACCTTCACATACTCTGCAGGGTTCTTTCTGCTCAAATAGCGCAGCAGGCTGCGGCGCCTGCTGACCAGCTTGAGAAGCCCGCGCCGGGACGAGAAGTCCTTGCGGTGGATTTTCAAGTGCTCAGTGAGTTCCAAGATGCGATGCGTAAGAGCCGCGATCTGAACTTGGGAGGAACCGACATCATTTGGGTGACTCCCGAAGGTCTTGACGAGTTCTTGCTTCGCCTCAGGTGCGAGTGGCATGCTCGATTCAGGTCTCCTTGTTTTTTCCAATCTCTGCTTGGCTTGAACCCATAGTAGCACAGTTGTTTGCGGACCGGTTGCCTGTCAGGGCCGCGTAGCTTCGGCCGGCGCTGAGCGATTTCGGGGCGTGGTATGGTCGGGGACAACCCGCATGCGCCCCCTATTGCGAGCTACCGGCATGCAGTGGTTTGCGGCCTGTGCATCGCTTGGCTGCCTCGCCGCGCTCGGGGCCGTTTCCCTCCGCGCCCAGGGCCAGCCTCCCGCCCAACAGCAGTTCGTGGGAGGCCAAGTCTGCCAGGGCTGCCATGCAGGCCTAGCCGATTCGTTTCGCCGCAATCCCCATTTCAATTCCGTCGCGTCCGGCAAGCTGCCGCCCGCGCGCACCGGCTGCGAAGGGTGCCACGGACCTGGATTCGAGCACGCGATCTCGGCCGACCCCGAAAAGATCGTGCGCTTTCCGGCACTCACTCCCGCCCAAGCGCAAGAGAACTGCCTGGTCTGCCATGCCGGCGACCTCGGCAAGATGCACGTCCGCACGTCCGCGCACGCGACCGGCGAGGTCGGCTGCACCAGCTGTCATTCGATTCACGATCCGCACGAGACCGGGGCGCTGTTGGCGGGGCGGCAGCGGGACCTGTGTTACGGCTGCCATCAGGACATCCGCGCGCGGTTCGAGATGCCTTTCAAGCACCGCGTCAACGAGGGGGCGATGGAATGCACCGATTGCCACAATCCTCACGGCGCGCCCGTAGTGTCTTGGGCGCCGGCACACTCCTCTCGCATGGTCTCGCCCTCGTTCGGGAACGATCTGCCCTGTGTGGGCTGCCACACCGACAAGCGCGGGCCGTTCGTCTACGAGCACCCGCCCGTGCGGGTTGAGGGCTGCGGGAGCTGTCACGAGCCGCATGGCAGCACGACCCCTCGGCTGCTGGCCCGGCCCGTCGCGTTTACGCTCTGCCTCGAGTGCCACAACTCGATCGAAGGCTTCGGGACGACCGGCCTAGGCATCGTCAGCCCCTGGAGAGGTTTCCACAACCTAGCCGATCCTGCCTTCCGCGAGTGCGTGCTCTGCCACTCGCGTATCCACGGCTCGAATGCCGACCCCCTGTTCCGGCGATGAGATTCGGTCCGCTCGCACTCCTCGTACCGTCGCTGGCAGTCGCGCAGCAGCCGGTCGCGCCGCTCGCGGATGAGCAGGCCCGCTCGCAGCAGGTCGGCTCCTACGAGGTCTCGAACCTGCTCGAGGCCGGCTATCGCTTCGCGCGAGTCGGAGGAGACCACGACCTGTACCGGGCCGGGGTGAACTACGGCAACGGCATGCGCTTGTTCAACGGCCGCTTCCGGGCGACTTCTCTGGACCGCCGGGGCCTGCTACACGAGCTTTCGCTGGTCTCGACAGGGGGGCTGGCGGACCCCTATCAGTTCCACACCGTCCGGGCCGAGAGAAACGGCGTGTTCCGCTATGACTTGCAGCACCGCACGATTCGCTACCACAACCGCTTGCCGACGCTCTGGCGGGGCGAGCACGGACTGCGGAGCAGCCGCACGCTGCAGTCGCACGAAGTCGTGCTCTGGCCGGGAGCGCGCTTGGAGGGCATTCTCGGCCTCGACCTCAACCGTCGTTCCGGTCCGGGCTTCGCTTCCGAGGCGATCCCGCACCGAGACGGCGGGTTCGATGCCCGCAACTTCCTGCGGTACCGCTCGGATCTGGAGCAGAACGGCCGCCAGTACCGCGCCGGCCTCTCGGCTCGTTTCTTCGGGCTGGCGCTGACAGTGATCCAGGCGGTGGACTTGTACGAAGAGGTCGGCACATCGGTTGATGCTTCCCTGGGCCCCTCGCTAGCCCCGAACATCCAGCCGGTCGAGTCCTTGAGCCGCTCCGCTCCTTTCCACGGCCGGACGCCGATCACTACCGTGGCGCTGCGCTCTCGAGAGAGCGGGCGCTTGGGTATTGCGGCGCGCTTCGTCCATTCCGGGGGCTACCGCAACTCGACGCTGATGCAGAACCTCGCCGTGCCCGACCCGGCCGCCAGCGCAGCCACCGTCCGCGACACGTTCGTGGTGGGCGACGCGAATCGCAAGCACGGCTCGGGCGAGGTTACTGTGACCTTCTTGGCCAGTTCGCGCCTGGCGCTGACCAACACCACTTCGTTTCACAACACCCGCATCGACGGGCAAGCCGCGTTCCTGGAGACAGGCCTGTTCCGGGACGAGTTCATTCGCTTCGACCATCTAGGCATCCGCCGGCTTTCCAACGCGAGCGAAGCGACGTTTCGGCCCAGCAAGCAGATCAGCGTGTTCGGTGCCCACCGCCTCTCCGACCGGCGGGTCCGCACGCGGGAGGCCACGCGTTTCCCGGATTTCGAGTTCGGCCGGGAGGTCGAGCCCCAAGACAACCGCGTGCGCAGTGCGGCCGGCGGGTTCCGCTGGCTGCCCGCTCCCGGTGTTCGCGCGTCGGTCGACTTCGAGGTCGGCCGGGCCGACCGGCCGCTCACGGCGACCAGCGAGCGCCGTTTCCACAACGAGTCTGCCCGGATTCGCTGGAGGCGCGGCGACTTAACGCTCGGCGGATTCTACCGGAACAGGGTCAACGACAATCCCACGGAACTGCTGGCATATAGTTCCAAGAGCCGGTCCCAGGGCGCGCAGGCCACTTGGGTGTCGCCGGACAGCGGCACGGTGCTTGACGTTGCCTACAACCTATTGAAGATGGACGTTTCGACCGGCGTCTTGAACCTGTTCGACCTGCCAGACCTGCCAGACCGCGGTCGCAGCGTCTATGCCAGCAGCATTCATGTCATGTCCTTGGGGCTGAGGCTGGTGCCGACGGATCGGCTCACCCTGTCGCTGAGGTATTCCTTCACCAAGGACACGGCCGGAGGATGGGACGGCCTTGCGCGGGATGGTTCTAACTTGTTTTCGGGCTTGCCGATGACGTATCAATCACCGCAAGCGCGCCTGTCGGTTCGCCTCCGGGACGGCCTGCGGTGGAACGCCGGCTGGCAGTACTACGGATACGCAGAGAGGTTCTCTGGCACTCGCGGGTATCGCGCCCATGTCGGCTTCTCCAGCGTTTCGCTGAGCTTCTAAAGGCTTCGAGCATGGCCCGGAGCTACGATGACAGGCCGACCTGCATCTCCCGGCGCAGCTTCTCGAGCGTAAGGGTCTGCAGCACGACCTTTCCGGGACCGGTCAGGGTAGCTAGGAACAGGCCCTCTCCGCCGAAGAGCGACACGGCGATTCCACCGGCCATTTCGATCCCGTAGCTGACGCTGTCGTCGAAGCAGACCAGCGAACCGGTGTCGGCCTGCAGCTTCTCGCCATCTGCCAGTTCGAACTCCACAAAATCCCCGCCCGCGTGAATGAAGGCCGTGCCTTGGCCGCTCAAGCGCTGCAGGATGAAGCCCTCGCCGCCGAAGAAGCCAGCTCCGATCTTCTTCGTGAACGCGATGTCCAATTTGACCCCCGACTCGGCCGCGACGAAACCGTCGCGCTGCACCAAGACCGACCGCCCGGGCTGCAGGTCCAGCGCGCGCACGCGTCCGGGGAAGTCGCCCGCGAATCCGACTTCGCCGCCTCCGACCGGGCAATCGAAGTGGGTGAAGAACAGCGACTCGCCGGTCAGCTTGCTCTTTAGGCCGCCGATCAGCTTGCCCGTTATGCCCTTGCCGCGCATGGCGGACCGCCATTCGACGTTCGGCGTCTTGTAAACCATCTTGCCGGCTTCGGCGTATACGCTATCGTTCGAATCCAGCCGGACTCGCACGATCTCAAGGTTGTCGCCTTCGATTTCGTAGTGCATGAGAATTCTCAGAGTGCCACACTCCAGCAAGGGGGCAGCGACCTTCTCGTGTCGCTGACTGCGGCTGTACAGCGCCAATCCGGCCGGCGTAGAGGCTAGAATGACCGCATGGGCCTCGGCGCGAGAATTCTCCCGCTGATGTTGGCAGCGGCTGTTGCGGCTGCCCAGGCAGGCCTCAGCTACAGCCAGCTGCGCCAGTTTGTCAAGTCCTCGGTCGAGCAGAAGCTCAAGGACAAGGACGTGGCGAACTACCTGAAGCGGCAGGTCGTCGGCTTCGAGATCTCGGATCGCTTGATCGAGGAGTTTGTCGGCTGGGGAATCGGCCCGCGCACGCTCAAGGCGCTCGAGGCCCTGCAAGTCTCTACGGCGGGCATGCCGGCGCCTGTCCCTGAAACGTCTGAGGCCAAGGCAGTCCCGCGGCAACCGCCGCCGCCTTCCGAGGAAGAGCAGCGACGGATCATCGAGCAGGCCCGCAGCTTGGCTCGGGCCTACACGGACGAGCTACCCAACTATGTCTGCCTGCAGGTCACTCGGCGGTACTTCGACCCGACCGGCATGGAGATGGACTGGCTCAAGCACGATGAAATCAAGATGCGCGTCAGCTATGTGGACGGAAAAGAGGACTACGAGACCCTCGCCGTCAACGACGTGGTCACCACCAAAGGCTTCTCGGAACTGGGCGGGACCACCAGCACCGGCGAGTTCGGAACGATCCTCGACAGCCTCTTCGACTCGGACACGGCCGCTCAGTTCCGCTGGGCCAGGCACTCGCTCCTGCGCGGCCATCCGGTCTACGTCTTCCACTTGGAGGTGCCCCAGTATCGGTCGAGTTGGTCGCTCACGACCGGGGGAACCGGGGGGGAGGAACTGCGTAGGATCCGATCGGGATACACAGGGCTGGTCTACATCGGCAAGGAGTCCGGGCGCGTCCTGCGCATCGTGATGGAGGCGCAGGGGATTCCGCGCGGGTTCCCGATGCAAGAAGCTCGCTCGCGACTGGACTTCGACTTCATCGATCTCAGCGGTCAAGCCTTCCTGCTGCCATTGAAGGCCCAGGCGTTCGTGCGGAGCGGACGCTTGTTGACGCGAAACGATCTGGAATTCCGCCTGTATCGCAAGTTCACGGCCGAGGCGACGATCACTTTCGAAGAGATCGATGACCTCGAGCCCTTGCCAGAGGACGAGCCCGAACCAGAACAGTAGCCTGCCTCGCGCTTTGCGCCTCGCAGCGTCGCAGCTGCGGTCGCTATACTCGGCACCATTCATGCGCTTGCTGCTTGTCGGCCTGGTGGCCCTGTTCCCCGCAATCACTTCGCTAGGCGCGGAGCGTCCGCCCAATGTCGTGCTGGTGATGGCGGACGATGTCGGCTACGAATGTTTCGGCGCGTACGGCAGCCTCCAGTACTCCACGCCCAGGATCAACAAGCTTGCCGATGGCGGGGTCCGCTTCACGAACTGCTTTTCGACGCCGCTCTGCACCCCGAGCCGTGTGGCCTTGATGACGGGCATGAGCAACGTCCGCAACTACGCCGACTTCGGATCGTTGCTGCCCGACCAGTACACCATCGCCGACCTGTTCCGCGAGGCCGGTTACGCCACGGCTGTTGCGGGCAAGTGGCAGCTGCAAGGCAGCGCGAACGCGGAGGGAGTACCGCCCGGCGACGGCTTTGACACGTATTGCCTGTGGAACACGGGGAACACGGAGCGCCGGCGGTTCTGGAACCCGTCTATCGAATGCGACGGCGAGATCATCGATGTCAGCGAAGACGACTACGGGCCGGACATCTTCACCGAGTTCTTGCTCGACTTCATCGAGACCAACAGGGACCGACCGTTCTTCGCCTACTTCCCGATGGTGCTTGTGCATTCTCCATTCCTGCCGACCCCGCATTCCAAAGACCGGTCTTCGGAAGACAAGCAACGCAACTTTGAAGACATGGTCGCCTACACGGACTTCATCGTGGGCCGCCTGCAGGACCGCTTGGAAGCCCTTGGCCTGCTGCGCAACACGGTGTTCGTCTTTACCTCCGACAACGGCACGCACCACGACTTGGCGTCCCAACTGGGCGGCGCAAGCATCGTGGGCGACAAGGGCGCCCCGACCGATGCCGGCACGCATGTGCCGTTGGTCGTCAACGCGCCAGGGCTGATCAAGGGAGGGCGCGTGTTGGATGACCTCATCGATTTCGCGGACTTTCTGCCAACGCTCGCTGAAGCGGCGGGGCTAGGGCTGCCTGCCAAGATCGAATCGGATGGCATAAGCTTCTGGCCGCGCCTGTTGGGACACGCCGGACAGCCTAGGGAGTGGCTATACACGTACTATTTCCCCAGGCCGTTTGCGGAAGAGTTCGCAACGCCGTACACGAATCCGGAAGTAGCCTACGTTCGGGACAAGCGCTACAAGCTTTATCGCAGCGGGGAACTCTTCGACTTGCGTGCCGATCCGGACGAGACCTCCCCGATCCGTGACGGCGCGCCGCGGTTGAAGTCCGTGCGAGGCAAGCTGCAATCCGCGCTCGATTCCATGCCGTTGGCGGGCGAGCGGATTCCACGCGGGCGGGGGGTAGCATCGAGGTCCGCGCCACGCCCACGCTGGCATTAGCCTTCGGCACGCCGGCGATCTCGCGACAGTCGACTGCCGCTGCTGCGCCATGCGGGCTGGAAGGCTGGCTGTAAAGCTGAAATGCGTGGTCAAGCTCCCGATCGCTTCATGCAAGAACAATCCAAGCCGGATGGCACTTTGGACTGCGATTACTGCTTGCAGGACCGGACTTGCTGGTAGGATGGCTGACCGATGACAACGCAGCCCGCCGAATACGCCGCCCGACTGGACGTGGACTACCCGGAACGGCTCGACCGCCTCACGACTCTGTTCCGAATCATCTGGGCTCTTCCGATTGTGTTTATCGCAGCACTGTTGGCGGCGAGTACTAGCAAGACGGTCGAGCAGGCAAGCGGCGAGACCGTCTCGGTGACGAGCTCGGCGATCGGATCCATCGTGCTAGCAACGGCTCTGATGATTCTCTTTCGACGGCGGTACCCGCGCTGGTGGTTCGACTTCTTGCGAGAGCTGGCCCGCTTCCATGGGCGTGTGTTCGCTTACGTAGCGCTCCTAACAGACCGATACCCGTCGACAGTTGACGAGCAGGGGGTGCATCTGGAAATCGACTATCCAGACGTGGAGCGCGATCTCAATCGGTGGCTGCCATTGATCAAGTGGCTGCTGGTCATTCCGCACCTGATCGTGCTAGCGGTCCTTGGTGTCTTAGCCTTTCTGTCAACCGTTGTGGCTTGGTTTTCCATACTGCTTACGGGGCGGTATCCGGCATCTCTGTTTCACTTCGTGGTCGGGGCATGGCGCTGGGGGCTGCGAGTCCAAGCCTATGCGTTCTTTCTCGTGACTGATCAATACCCGCCGTTCAGTTTGCGGTAAAGGCCTGCATCCCGTCATCGGGAGTGATCACGCCCGACAAGCCCCGGAAATGCGGATGCAATGAGTGGAGGAGTCTCACCTCTGGCCGGCAGAGTTGATGCCGCGCTGCTCGAAGCGCAGGTCTTCAGCTAGGCACCCGGCACAAATGCGGCTTGTTTGTTGGCGGGTCGGGCCAGCCAGCCCTGCGGGTCCTGCGGTTGTCTGTAGCTGTCAAGAAACTTGCCGAGCGGTTCTTGAGATAGCTCCTTCGTGGTGTACCTCTTTCTTCCAGTCCCAGCATCTACGGACTCACAGGATTCATCGGACACTCGTCTCCTGTGTGCATCGTGATGCGGATATGCGGCAGTGTGGAGGAACCTAGCGCTGAGAAGTCGACACGCCATACTAAGGCCAGCGATGTCCGATCCGAAGGAAGTGCCGCTGCCCGAGAACTCCACGGTGATGCTTCGGCAAGTTGCACCGATCCTCGAGCGGTTCTTGGACTTCGACAGGTTTGTCATCGGCGGTGGCAGCGTCCTAGCCGCTCGCTGGCAGCACCGTCGTAGCTTTGACGTGGATCTCTTCACCACAGATAGCGACGCGACCGTGGAGGCCCACAAGCACTCCGAACAACTGCGGGCTGCAGTCGGCAGGAGCTTTGGTGATCGCGTGTCCGTCAGCACCACGCCGAGGCATGGCGAGATCGTTCTGGAAGCGAGTGGGATTGTGGAATGGGCGTTCACTCAGCGACTGACGCAGCGTCCTCCGGTGTGGGAAGTCGAGCCGGTCACCGGGATGCAACTGGACTGCACTGAGGAAATCTTGGCTCAGAAGCTTTATTCGCGGATGTACTCTGATGGCGGTCGTGCAATTCGTGACGTCTATGACCTAGCGTGGGCCATCGAGCACGAAGGGCCGGACTGCTTGGCCCCTGCGATTCGCTTCTTCGGCAGCGATAATGGCAGGGCCATGCTTGCGGTGATTCGCGAGGTAAGGGACGGATTCTTGGCCATCGATTCTCGCCGACCACTCGTCGATCCGGCCGATCCGAGCCTCGAAAAACGGGCCATCATCGTGCTCTACGACTATCTAGAGGGCGTCTGGCCACCGCCGGGGAAAGAGAGGCAGGGAGGCACGGAAGGATGAGAGAGCGCCCCTATCCGCGATCCTCCGAGGTGCGGTGGGACCATGTCGACTGGCTGTGGCACCACCCCGAGCACATTGACCGGCGCGCCCCCTCTCAAGAGGAGGCAATTGCACTCTGGAAGGTACGAACCGGGAACCGGTTGTTACTTGAGACGATTGACACGCCGACTGACCCGCCGTCCCTGGCGCACTTCGACCGGCCGAAGCACCACCGGCGTCCGCGGGACTACTATGACCCCGAGCACAAGTGGCTAAGGCACGAGATCGCCTCTATGTTCGCAGGCTACCGGGATCCTCCTGACGTGCACCAGATGCGCGAGTACTTGGTTGCCGAGAGTCTCGAAGAACACCCGCATTCGGCGCTCTACAACCTTTTTACCTGCATGGCGCCGGTCGGCCTGCACCACTTGAGGCTCAGCGAAGCGCTGACCATCCATGAACTGGTGCGCGCGTTGCACCATTCCGGAGTAAGAAGGGCATGTCTCGCACGGATCGTCGAGCCGTACGCCGACCCGCCCATACGACCCGCATATCTCGATGTAATGCAGCGTGAGGCCGCTGCGAGCTCAGTGCCAGGATTGCAGCAAGCACCATGATGGAGGGGTCATCCACACACCATGACCGGCACCGCTTGCGGCGGTTTTCAGGTTTCTCGACAAGTTCGTGGTGCGTTTGAGCATTGCGCCCGTGATAATGTGACGATCTTCATGACCACATGAGGTTGGCATGGTCACCGTAAATTTGGCTCGGGCGAGAGCACGCCTTAGCGAACTTCTGGACAAAGTGGAGGAGGGTCAAGAGGTGGTCATCACCCGACGCGGCAGGGCCGTTGCGCATCTCTCTCCCGCCGCCCGCCGCCCCCAGAAACCACTGCCGCTTAGGGAGCTAGCAGGGTTTCGGGCCGCCATGCCCCGGTTGCGGCGCCCGGTCGCCGAGTTGCTACGCGAGATCCGGAATGAGGGTCTGTGAGACTGACCGGTGTTGCGGGCGCAGTGTTTCGATACCAGTTTCCTCGTACCTTTGATCCTGCCCGAGGCCACCAGACTAGCGCGATTGACTAGCGCACCATCTCCGTTTCGCATGGTCATCTAGAGGGCAGTTGGCCGCCATACAACCAAGAGCGGACCGGACGGTATCGGGCGACCACTCACTTGCCACTCCACGCAACGCCCGGCAGGGTTGCCTCGGTCGCAGATTTGGGCGATCCTCTCTGATGAGGTGAAGTGCGACCCCTGATCGAGAAGCGACCCAACAATGGGTCGAACGCAAATTGGGGCCCCACGACCCTCGTACTTCTTGCACAGTGCGTTTTGGCCCCCTTGGTGGCACCCGGTGCGGAAGATCCTGTCCTGCGCCTCGACTTAGGGTCCAGCACATCCGCGGTCGCGGCTGGGCATGTGCGCCTCAGTGCGGGGGAGGCCTACTCGGCCGAGCGGGGCTATGGCTGGGAGAGTTCCCTTCAGAACGCGTTCGATGTGGTGCGGCCACCAAGCAACCCAGATTGGCTCGAGCCAAGTGGACAACTCGTCCCGGGGGACTACGTCGCCCACAAGGAACATAACGCTCTGACAAGGGACGGTATCGCGTCAACTGACGATCTCGTCTTTCGCGCCGACCTTCCCGACGGCATCTACCGCGTCACCCTAGTTCTCGGCCGGCTAGACCGGCCGGCTTGCTCGATGCAAGTCGAGTTCAACGGCACGCCCGTGGCCAGCGACGTCCATGCAAGGCACTTCGCCCGCCGCGGCGTACCGGACTTCCTCTATGGCTTCCCTCGCGTGGTCCGCCGAAATGTTGAGGTGCGCGCGGGGGGCCTGCGGATTCGGGTCCGAGGTGACGATTCAAGATTTCGCGAGAGGTTCCTCCGGGAGTTCGAGCGGCCGGCACCAGTCAGCTACTTGGTCGGCGTACCCACCCGCAATCGCAAGCCTGCTAGCCCTGAAGTGGACGCTTGGGGACGGCTCGACCCTGGACGCGGCACCCCGGGAGGGGGCGTGTGGGTCTATGCGGACATTGGCTGTCCGTTTACCGAGAACGCGCTGGCAGCGATTCAGATCCACCGGTACCGTAGTCCACCGTTGGCTGTGGTGGATGGACGCTTGAGGGCCAACCTTGAAGACCCCAACCTCCGGTCTGGCGCAGAACTCTTCCAAGCCCGGCGATTCGCCGACGCCGAAACTGCTTTTCGGCTGGTGGATGATGACTTCGCTCGGGCCCTCGGCCTTCTCTGGCTGGCTGGTGCCGCCGGCCACGAGCAAGAGCGTCGTCTGTTGCCCGATGCGATCGAGTTGCTCCAAGGATTGGCCCGGCGGCCGGCGCCGGACCCCTGGATCGGAGAATTCCTTGAGCAGTCGCGCCGGCTCTCGACGGCCATACACCGCTTCGATCACGCCAGCGAGCGCCAAAGAGTCTACACCGAACTGTTGCTGATTACCGGGGAGGTCGACTCGTTCCAGCCCGGCGATCCCTTGTACGCGAAGGGAAAGACCTACGCGGCGCGCGCACTGTTGATGGTGGATCCGCACCGCTGGGCGTTCGCTTCGCACGTTGGAAAGCAGATTCTCGAAGATCTTGAATCACAAGGCGAGCGCAACCGCTACATCGACTGGTACGTGCACGAAAGGTGGTCGGACGCATTTCCCGACTGGCAATTCGCCGATTACCGGAGCTCCCGGGAGGGTGCCCCGGCCTGGGCGGGCGAAGTATTTGAAGCCTACAACCGCGAACTCGATTTGGCTGAATGGTGGATGAGGAATCGACAACAGAGCGACGGTTCGCTCGGGGGAGGGTGGGGCGACGACGTCGAGATCCTGCGAAGCTTCGCTGCCTTCGTCGGAGCGAGTCCCGACGCGAGCCCACTGGTAATGGATGGAATCCGCGCTCTGGCTGACGGAGCGTGGTTCAGCGGGTCCGTCGACACCGAAGGCGGGTACTTCGCCGAGGTAGGGGACACGGAGCATTCCGGGGAATGGACGGCCGACACGCTGTCCGCCATGATTCAGTCCGACTACGGCAACCCCGTCTACATCGAAAGGGCGCTCAAGACGGCCAAGCTGATGCGGGACTTGTGGATGGACGTCAATTCGCGAGGCTGGTTTCTGATGCGCTCCAATTTCCTCGGCGCTTCCGGCGTCGGCACTGGAGGCACGGCCAGTGATTCACGCATCAATTACCGCCCGGCGGCGCCTGCACTGGCTGTCTTTCGATACAACTCGTTGCCGGCAGTCGAGCGCTTGTTCGTCAGGTGGGCCGATGCGTGGCTGGTGGCGTCGATGTCCACGGACAGGGGCAAGCCTCGCGGAGTGATCCCGCAGGAAATCTCCTTTGCCGACGGCACGATTGGAGGCGTTGATTCGCCTTCGTGGTTCCGTGCCGCTCATCCACCCGGCACTGTCAACTACGACTGGGGAGGGGCCGGTTCCTATCACGACTCGATTGTCGACTTGCTGCTCACCGCTTTTCGCGCCACCTCGGATCGAAAGTACCTGGAGCCCATGGAGCTTGAGGCGGAATTCGTCCGCCGGCATCTCCCCGACACCCTGAGGGCATCGCCCCTGTTGAGCCGCCCGGGTCCGCCCCATCCCGACCTTTGGAAGGGCTTGGCCGAAGGTAGCGCGGCTTGGGTGGCGGCAAGGCTGGCCTCTTGGCCGGCGACTTGGAATCGAATGCAGGATGTCCTGTTCCCTCGGGGGGACTCGGCCGGGACCACCCTTCGAACGCTTGCGGAGGCGGCGCGGATGGCTGCCGAAGAAAACGAGTTCGCGAGACGGAGGTGGCCGCACGTGACCACCGAGATGATCGCGACCGATCGCGTGTACTTTCCTGGCTTGGGTAACGCAGTACGCGTAATGACTGGCCTGGGCGCGCTCGGGAACCGGCCCCTGGTCACTTACTCCGGACTGGGCAGGGATTTCGCCGCGGCCCTGCTCTCGGCCGATGCAAGGTCCCTCCGTGTTGCGCTGTATAGTTTGTCCCGCCAAACGGAGACGGTGAAGATAGTGCCTTGGCTATTGGATGTCGGGCCGGTCTACAAGATCGAAGTTGGGCCGGACGATGACGCCGACGGTGACTTCGAATCGATCACCCGCCAGCACTCTCGCCAACTGGCTCACCGCGGCCTGGGCTTTGCCGTCGAACTGCCGCCCCGGCAGGGCACGGTGGTCCGGGTCCAATGGGCATCCGGGGAGCCGAACCGCTCGCTGGCAGCGGACCTGGCCTTGTCCCCCGACGACATTCAGTTCATTGCCGAGTACCGCCGCGTCGACGTAACCGTGCACAACATTGGCGCGATTCCCGCACGATCGCTCGAGGTTGCCCTATATGAGGCCGGCCGGCTCGTCGGCAGGCAGCTTGTGCCTGGCGTTCAGGCGCCGGACGGGCTGCTTCCGGCCACCGTCCGCGTTGGTTTCCCGTTCATCCCGAAATCCCTTCGCGGAAGATTCCGGGCCGTCGTTGACGCCGCCAACGGCATCCCGGAGATCTCCGAACGCAACAATGAAGCTCAGGCTGATCTTGACACCCCGCTGGTCGGCAAGAAACGACACGCCCACCCGTGACCGGTCACCGAGAGACCCTGAGCCAGAGCCTGGCGAACTTCACCAACTGCATCGTGCCCGCCGGCGGCGATCTGGAATCCAGTTGCCTCCACGTCCCATTCCGCAGGCCTGCGACAACGCCCGTCGAACGGCGTGGTGGTATTCCGGCGCAAGATACTCGACCCACGGCTCCTCTCGAATCGCACCTGCCAGATCATCAAAGTCGAGCGAATCGCGTGGCGACGGACCCACAGCGGAGATCTCGCGTTCCCGCGACGTGTTCCGCAGGTGGCGCGGTTTAGATGGTCGCTGGCCAGCGCAGCGGCTCCGACCTGTCTAGCATAGGAACATGTCTCGTACGATTGGCATGATCGAGGTTCTGGCGCTTGTAGCCTTCGGGCTATTGGGCTGCGGAGGTCGCAGTATCGGCCCGCCGCCGGAATCGGAAGTGCACATGGTCGAGGAGAACCTTCACGGCGTCACTGTCCAAGATCCGTTCCGCTGGCTGGAAGAGGGCGGTGCCCCAGAGACGCGCCAGTGGATCGCGGCCCAGTCCGCTTACGGGCGGAGCTACTTGGATGGCCTGCCGACGCGAGAGGCCGTTCGCGAGCGGATGGCGGAAATCCTCGGTTCCGGCTCAGTATCCACGCCGGACGAGGCTGGGGGGCGTTACTTCTATTCGCGGCGCGGCGGCGACCAGGACCAGCCCGTCGTCTACGTGCGGGAAGGGCGCAACGGCGAAGACCGCATGCTGCTAGACCCCAACACCATGAGCGACGACGGCACCACCACGGTCGATTGGTACGTGCCCTCCAAGGACGGCAAGCTGCTGGCCTACGGAAAGTCCGTAGAAGGTACCGAGACCAGCACGATGTACATCTTGGACTTGGAGTCGGGCAGCGACCTTGAGGACGCCTTCCCCAAGGTTCGGTTCGCCAACCCACAATGGCTCAAGGACGGCTCGGGCTTTTACTACTCGCGACCGGTCGACGTTGAGACGATCGGCCCAGGCGAGGAGCTGTACGACCGCCGCGTTTTCTTGCACAAGCTTGGTCGCAGCTACGCCGATGACCCCGTGCTTTTTGGGGAGGGGCTCGAGAAGGCCCACATACCGGACGCGATCTTAAGTGACGACGAGCGCTACTTGATGCTCGATACGTTCCTCGGCTGGGGACGCAACCACCTCTACGTGCGCGACTTGCGCACGAACCGCACCGTCACCATCGCCGAAGACGGTGAGCACAGCTACCTCGGCGAAATCGTCCGGGACAGGCTCTATCTGCTGACGAATCGGGACGCGCCCCGTTATCGGGTCGTGATGGTCGATCTGCGTCGCCCCGAGCCTAAACACTGGGAGACAGTCATCCCAGAGAGCGATGCCGTCATCGAGTTCGCAAGCATCGCCGGGGACCGCTTGTTCGTCGGCCGGATGCGAGACGCGCATTCGGAACTGCACTCGTATCAGCTCGACGGCACTGACGAACGCCAGATCCAGCTGCCCGGATTGGGAACGGTCAGCGGGTTCACCTCCAAATCGTCCAGCGACGAAGCGTTCTTCTCCTTCAGCTCGTTCGTCCAGGCCCCGACGGTCTTCCGCATTGGCTCCGAAGCGACCGAACCCGATATTTGGGAACAGGTCGATTCACCGATCGACTCGGATGCCTTCGATGTCCGGCAGGTGTTCTACCCGAGCAAGGACGGCACCAAGATCCCGATGTACCTGATTGCCAAGAGCGGCACCGCGGCCGATGGCAGCGTGCCCGGTTTGCTGTACGGCTACGGCGGGTTCAACATCGCACTGACGCCGAGCTATTCGACTTGGATCTTCCCTTGGATCGAAGCCGGAAACCTGTTGGCAATTGCAAATCTGCGCGGGGGCAGCGAGTACGGCGAGGAGTGGCACAAGGCCGGCATGCTCGGCAACAAGCAGAACGTCTTCGACGACTTCATCGCTGCGGGGGAATATCTCAAGGCCGAAGGCTACGTGGACCCCGAGCGCCTGGTCATCCACGGTCGCAGCAATGGCGGGTTGCTGGTAGGCGCAGCATTGACACAGCGCCCAGACCTTTGGCGAGCCGCCGTGTCAGGCGTGCCCTTGCTGGACATGCTGCGCTATGACAGGTTCCGCATGGCCAAGCTGTGGGTCTCCGAGTACGGCACCGCCGAGAATGCCGAAGACTTTCAGTGGCTGCACGCCTATTCCCCGTATCACCGCGTCGAAAAAGGCCAAGACTATCCCGCGACATTGATCTACACCGCAGATTCAGACTCGCGAGTCGACCCCATGCACGCGCGCAAGATGGTGGCCCGCTTGCAAGCAGCCACTTCGGGGAAGGCGCCGATCGTGCTGCGCTACGAAGAGTCCGCCGGGCATGGGCGCGGCAAGCCGCTGTACAAGATCGTGGACGAGTGGGCCGACATCTGGAGCTTCATCTTTGCCCAAGTCTGAACGGGCCTCGCCCCCGGGCGGTGATAGTCTAGTGCTTTCTCCGCCGACCCCGCGCCCGCAGGCGCGGCTCTGGGCTGGCGCGCGGTTGCTGTAGTTCTGTGCCCGATTCCGAGTCCGGCCACGCTCAAGTCGTACGCAAGGCCGGCGTGGTCAGTCTGGCCGTATTCCTCAGCCGGATCACCGGCTTGGTCCGGGAAATCACCTTCGCGGGCCTGTTCGGCGCCGGCATGGTCTACGACGCGTTCGTCGCGGCTTACCGGATCCCGAACTTGCTCCGTGACCTGCTGGCCGAGGGAGCCCTCTCCTCCGCTTTCGTAACAACCTATTCACAGGCGCTGTCCGAAGAGGGCGCCAAGCAGGCCAACTCGCTGTCCAATCGCCTCGCTACGCTGCTGGTGCCGGTGGTGGCCGTGGTCTGTGTGGCCGGTACCGTGTTTGCCCCGAGCATCGTGCAGCGCCTCTTCCCGGGCTACGCGGCGATTGAGGGCAAGTTCGAGCTGACGGTGTTGCTAACGCGGATCATGATGCCGTTCCTGCTGTTCGTCGTCTTGGCAGCCAAGGCCATGGGGGTGTTGAACTCGCACGGAAAGTTCGGGATTCCCGCGCTGGCCTCAACACTCTCCAACCTCACCTCCGTGGGCATCGGCCTGCTCCTTGGGTTCGTGCTCGGCCCTGAGCTCGGATTCGAGCCAATCGTGGGCATGGCGCTCGGCACGCTGCTAGGGGGCGCCGTGCAGTACGGCTGCCAAGTTCCGAGCCTGCGCCTGACCGGCCTGCGCTTCCGCCCCGAAGCGGCACTGCGCGATCCGGGAGTGCGGCAAGTGCTGCGCTTGATGGGGCCCGCCACCATCGGGGCAGCCGCGGTGCAGATCAATGTCATGGTTAACTCTGTCTTTGCTTCGCGCCTCGCGGATGCGTCTGGGGAGATCATCAACGGCCCGGTTTCTTGGCTGGGCTACGCATTTCGCTTCATGCAGCTTCCGCTAGGGTTGTTTGGCGTTGCCGTCGCGACCGCCACCTTGCCGGTCATCTCCCGCGAAGCTGGGGCGGGACGCATCGACGAGTTCCGGGACACGCTCTCTCGGTCTCTGGGTCTGGTGTTCCTGTTGACGATTCCGTCCACGGTCGGCCTGTTGGTGCTGAGCCAGCCCTTGATCGGCGTTGTCTACGAGCGCGGACAGTTCGCCGCGTCCGACACCGAGCAAACAGCCCTGGCCTTGGCGTTCTACTGCCTAGGCTTGGTCGGCTACGCGTCCACCAAGGTGCTCGCGCCCGCATTCTACGCGCTGGACAACGTGCGGATCCCGATGATGGTCTCGGTGTTCTCCATCGCCCTGAACTACACCCTGAACTTCGTGTACATCGAAATCCTCGGCTGGGGGCACTGGGCATTGGCGCTATCAACGTCGCTGGTGGCGACGCTGAATTCGATCCTGCTGTTTGTATTCATGCGGTCACGGCTCGGCGGAGTCGGAGGCAGTCGGCTGTTGCGCGGCGGAATCAAGATCGGCGCGGCCTCTGGCGCCATGGGAGCGTGCTGCTGGATTTGCGCGCGCTTCGTCGAAGCGGCCCTGGGGCCGGGCACGTTCGTGGGCCGCTTGGCGGCGCTGCTTGTAACGGTGCCTGTCGGGGTGGGGCTGGTCTATTGGCTCTGCAGATTGCTGCGCGTGCCGGAATTGGAGTTGGCCCGCAGAGCGATCATGGCCAGCCTGGCTCGGCGTTCCGAGCCAAGCGGCTAGCTCCCGCTTTCCGAAACTGCGCCCTGCAGGGCGTCGACCGCCGGGGGTTGCGGCGGGTCTTCGGTCAGAGCCTTCTGCAGGTTGACCGGCAGCTCTTCGAACGCTTCGTTCAACGCGTCAGTCGTTAACGCGCCCGCTTCGGCGGCAGCGTTCACGTATAGGGTGTCGAGGGCGCCGCCGAAAGGCGAGTCGCGCGAGAATTCCGGTGGCTCGCCAAAGATCAGCAGCCGCATCGCATCGGTGAGCCGCTCCGCCCAGATGCGGGCGAGCAGCTTGGCGTCGTCGGTTTTGGCCAGGGTCATGTCGTCGGCCGTGATGCTGACGATCTCGAGAAATTCCTCCGAGTCGGTGAACTCCTTCTGCACGATCATCGGCAGGCCTTGGCTGCTGCCCGTCTGGATCGTAATGACCTGCGGCGGATTGGCGACCAGAACGTCTAGAGCTTGGTTGAGGCTTGCAACGACTTGCTTTGCCCGAGCGGCGCCCGCTGCGCCGGAGACCGGGTCGCTGATTTGGAAGAGCATTAGCTGCCCCATGCGGATGGCGATCGGGACACCCTCCGTAACCCCTTCATTCGGCAAGAGTTCGAAGCGCACTTCGGGTATCTCCAGAGTAAGCACGCGGGGAGCCTGTTGGAGGAAGAATACCAAGCCGATGATTGCCAATCCGAGGCCCAGCGCGACCAGGGTAAGTGGCTTGGTCAGGACTTGCTTGAACGACTCGCGGTCGGAAGCGTGGGCCAGAGCCTCCAAGGCTTCGTGGGAAGGTGGCGCGGCTTGCCCTCGAGAGTCTGTAGGGGGGCTGTCGACTTCGGGCATGCGGGGAACGACCGACCATTTCTATTGTTACCCTTGCGTGGTAGCAATGTCGAATCAATGTGGGGCTTCTAGATCGGTCGCTCCGCCACTGTCGTTGTAGCAATGCCGCAATTCGACCCCAACGACACTCTAGGGGCAGGCCGACCGGTTCACTCGCAGCGAGCGAGCAGCATCCTGAGCCCGACGAGTGGATTCATAGCGGAGGCCGGATTCACACACTCCCTGACACCCGCCCGAAACTGCCTCTTCGGCTGTACCTACTGCTACGTGCCGACGCTGCGTGTCTTCGGCGGACTGAAGCCGGCTGACTGGCAGCGCTGGGGTCGCCACACAACGATCAAGACGAATGCCGCTGAATTGCTTCGGCGCCAGCTCAAGCCAGCGCAACGCATATATTGCTCACCGCTGGTGGATCCGTACCAGCCGGCCGAGGCGCAAGCACGGTTGATGCCGGACCTATTGGAGTGCCTGTGCCGCCAGCCGCCAGCAGTGTTCGTATTGCAGACTCGGGGCGCGCTGATCCTGCGCGATCTCGAGCAGTTGCTAGAACTGTCCCGGCGCACGCGACTGCGGGTGAGTTTTTCCGTCACAACGGACTGCGACGAGGTGCGCCGCCTCTACGAACCACACTGTGACCCGATCCAGGAGAGGCTGCGCGTCATCAGCCGGCTCTCTGCATCGGGAATCGCGGTGTATTGCACTCTGGCTCCGCTGCTGCCCTGCGATCCAGTCGCTCTGGCCGAGATGGCCTTGGAAGTCACCAGCCACGGAGTGATCGCAGATCCGCTGCACAACCGGGAAGGCAAGCCACGGGGAGCGACCACAAGGCCCGAAGGCCTCCGTGTCAGCGAGGCGAACGGGTACGAGGAATGGCACAGGTCCGACTTTCAAGCCCGAGTCATCTCCTCGATTCGGTCGCGCGTCGAGGCGGCAGGCAGACAGTTTGGAGAGGGCCCCGCTGGCTTTCGCATGTTGGCCGCGTAACGTGCTCGGCTGTCGGGCAGACTATCCCGACGGGTAGAATCGGGTGGTGCGAGTCCGCTTGATCGAGATCGCCCACGCGCGATCCGGCGACAAGGGCGATACCGCCAACGTGGGGTTGATCGCTCGCAAGCCGGAGCACTATCGGGTGCTGCTGCGCGAGGTGACGGCTGAACGGGTGAAACAGCATTTCGGCAGCCGCTGCACCGGTCCGGTCGAACGCTTTGAACTGCCCAATATCGGCGCATTGAATTTTCTCCTGCACGGAGCGCTGGGCGGCGGCGGCACGCTTTCGTTGCGCGTGGACGCCCAGGGAAAGACACTGGGGGCCGCTTTGCTGAGGATGGAAGTAGACGTGTCTCCGGACGAGCTTTGAGCCGTCCCGTTCGGCACAGGACGCTGTGATAGCGTGGGTTGAAGCGCAGGATCTGACTTGAGCGAAGAAGTAAGAATCATCCCGCTGGGCGGCCTCGGCGAGTTCGGCATGAACATGCTCGCCGTCGAGTCTGGCGACGACATGATCCTGATCGACACCGGCGTGCTTTTCCCGGGTGCGGAGCATCACGGAATCGACGCGATCGTTCCCGACCTGACGTACGTACTTGACCAGCGCGACAAGCTGCGCGGGCTGGTGCTAACCCACGGCCACCTGGACCACATCGGCGGCGTGCCCTATTTGCTCGAGCAGATCGACGATGTGCCGATCTACGGCACCGCGTTCACGCTGGGCCTGGTACGCAAGCAGCTTTCCGAGTTCACCCTGCTCAAGCCGCCGAGCCTGACGACGATCGAGGCGCGCGAAGAGATCAGGCTGGGCTGCTTTACGATCGAAGGCATTCACGTAACCCACAGCACTGCGCAGTGCCTCGCCTTGGCGATCTCCACGCCGCAGGGCTTGCTGCTGCACACCGGCGACTTTAAGATCGACCAGACTCCGCTCGACGGGCGTGTCTTCGACTTCGAGCGGTTCGCCGAATACGGCAAGCGCGGCGTGTTGCTGCTGCTGGCTGACTCGACCAACGCCGACGTGCCGGGCTTCAGCGCGTCAGAGCAGGCGGTCGGCCCCGTGCTTGACGACATTTTCCTCAAAGCCGAGCAGGCGCTGTTCTTCACGTGCTTTTCCTCGGCTATCCATCGCGTGCAGCAGATCGTGGATCGAGCGGTTGAGCATCGCCGCAAGGTCGCGCTGGTCGGCAGGAGCCTCGATAGCGCCTCCAACATCGCGATGGACCTCGGCATCCTGCGGATTCCGCCGGGAACGTTGCTCGATCCTGCCGACCTGGAATCGCACCCGCGGCATGATCGCGCCACCATCATTGCCGGCTCGCAGGGCGAGCCACGTTCTTCGCTGACCCGCGCCGCCATCGGCCAACACAACTTGGTCGACATCGAAGACGGCGACATCGTGGCCTTCAGCGCCAAGATGATCCCCGGGAACGAGAGCGCGATCTTCAAGGTGATCGATCACCTGTACCGGCGCGGCGCGAAGGTGCTCTATGGCGATGTCTGCCCGGGATTGCACGTTTCCGGCCACCCTTGCCAAGAGGAGCTCAAGCTGATCCTCAATCTCGTCCGCCCGCGCTATTTCGTGCCGATTCACGGCGAATACAGGCAACTGGCGCAGCACCGGTCGCTGGCGATGCAAGTCCGGGGCGACGACCTGCAGGACTCGTTCATCCTCGAGAACGGCAACGTGCTGCAACTGGACGAGTTCGGGGCTCGCGTGCTGCCGGACAAGGTGCCAGTGGGCCACCGGCTGATCGACACCGGCACGCGCAGCGAGGTTATCCATGACGCCGCGCTGCGCGACAGGCGGCGCCTGTCCGAGTTTGGCGTGATCGTCCCGGTGGTCACCATCGACGAACGGACCGGCAAGGCCTTGGAAATCGAGATATTGGATCGGGGATTTGTCGTCTCGGACGGGTCCGAGGCGATGCTGGGCGGAGCACAGGCGGTCATCAGCGACGCGGTGCGGACTAGCAGTGCGGAAGAACGGCTTGATGTGGCGTTGATGGAGGACAAGATTCGGGACGAGTTCCGGCGCTATTTGGCCCGTAAGACCTCGCGGCAGAGCCAGCCGTTGATCGTCCCGGTGGTATTGGAAGGCTGACTTGGAAACGGCTTGGGGCTTTGCCAGAGCTAGCCGGGACGACGAGGTCTGCGACTGCTGCAAGAACTACTCCTTGGATGGCTCCAAGGACGTCGAGTGAGACAGTGCCCGCCAAGCCGACGGGCGTGGAGCAGAAACGGCGGGAGACACGAAGTCATGGAGTTCGGAGTCATCCTGGTTGTCTTGGGCATGCTAGCGGTAGCAGCGCTATCACAAGCTTGGAAGAATTCGAACCCGCCTCCGGACACGCCGCCCTCTTGGGCGTCTGGATCTGAGTACGAGCCAGACTACGAATTCCCATGTGCCGTGTGCGGAGTTCAGCGCACAAGCAGCACCGAGTCTTGGATGTACGAGCGGTGCTTTGAATGCTATGAAAAGCACTCTGAAACACGAGAACGCCTATGGGCCAAGGAGTATCGCTGCAACAGCGAACGATGGCGTCGCCGCCGAATTAAGGACTTACAGGAGCAAGGCAGAGAATCACGTCCGCGAGTTGAGTGGAAGTGCCTGATATGCGAGGGTGCAATTGCTCCAAGAGAACTGCATATCGTGCATTCTTCGAATCACGCGCATTCGACGTGCGTGGCGAATTCTGAGACCGGGCCAATGGATGAAGATGTCTTCCGTTGCAAAGTGGCAGGCGTGACGTTCGAAAATCGTGACGGGGTGAATCGTCAAGAGGTGCTCAGCGAGGTTGCATGTCAAGGCGCGATTTCTATCCAGGTAGAACGCGATTCAGGCAATGCTCACGACAGCAATGCTGTTCGGGTACTGGCGAATGGACTAGATGTTGGGTACGTGCCACGCGAAGTTGCAGCGGATCTCGCTCCATACCTGGACGCAGGAAAGACGGCGACTGTCTCCCTAGACAAGTTCCGCCTGCCATACCCTGACCAGTATGAAGAGCATGTCTATACGATGGAAATCTTCATCGATGTAGGCTGACGATCGGACGCGGCTGGCCGAGGCAGAAGACACCAGACGCTCTGTATCGTCCGCGCCAAGCTCCCCGAGTGGAGGGCAGGACGCGTTGCCGGAATTGACTGGACACGCAAGAACGGGCTTCTGGGCCCTGCAGAAGTGAGCGGACCAAGCTCAGGCGGCACGGTAAGCGAGCAAGGCGACACTCGCCTCTGAGCCTGTCACCGGGAGAAGCACGGTGCCTGAGCCATGGTTCGCGTGGCGTGGCCAGCCGAGCCCAGGCGCTCAGGGTGCCTACCTGCTCGTGGGGCGGCGTCGCAGGCGATCCCACTCTTCGAGGTACTCGGCTAGGTGTTCGTTGTCGCCGGTGTCGGCGCGCTCTTCGACCATCTTGCGCAGCAGCTTCTGCTCGTCCTGGTATTGTTGCGCGCTCAGATGCCCGGCGAAGAAGGCCGTTCGAAGCCAGAGTAGAAAAGTGCTCAGGGCGTCTTGCTCGTTGTACTTTACGATTCCGTCTATATCGCCCGCCAGCCACTGGGCGGCCGTCCCGCCGCCGTCCGAACCCCCGATCTTGCACGGGATGCCTGACTGGCGGGTGAGTTCGTTCAGGCTTGGCTGCGCCTTGCCCCAGCCCCCGATGGCGTTGATCAGGTCGACGTTCCACTCGCTGTCCCTTGCAAAGTAGTCCACTCCCTCCCACGGCTTGTCGGGCCGTTTGCAGAACTCATCCGCTTGGATACCGTGGACGATACTGCGTTGGATGAAGATCCTTAGGTCCGACCCTGCCGAGTTGAATCCGACCAATTGGGGCTGGACCTTTCCGACGCTGTCCAAGAATCCGCCAAGGATGGCCGCTTCGTCGCAGTCTTCTAAGCGCGCTGGAGTCTTGGGGCGAGAGCGTAGGTCGAGGGTGATTTCGCCGTACCGATCGCGCTTGCGGCGAACAAAGGCGATCGACACCACCCGGCAAAGCACGAGCTTGAGGAATGGCTGGGGGTTCTCCTCGCTCGCGCCGTTCACGCGCCACATGTGCTCGATGACTTTCGCCTCGGGCATGTCATCGTCCAGGTCGTACAGCACCCTGCCGGCGTTGGCGTCCGGCACCCACTCGGCGTCGTAGGCCCAGACCTCCTCTTTGACGGTCTTGAACATCCCGAATATCCTTGCACAGCCGTCGGCAGGCCAGATGTCCCGACTGGGATCAGCTGCGCGCCCGCAGCAATGGTCTGGACGGATCGACCTTGAGCCAGAACAGCATTGAGACGAAACACGAGCAGGCGATCAGCCCGAGAGGCAGATTCCAGCCGTAGGAGTCCACCAATGCGCCGTACCCGACGCTCATCACAACGCCACCGATCTGGCCCGCCGTGTTCATCGCGCCGCTAACACTGCCCGACGCCTCGCGGCCCACATCGACGCAAACGGCCCACGCGACCGGCAGCATGACGTCGGAGGCGGCGAAGCCCAGGGCCAGCACCAAGCTAGCCGCGATGCGGTCTTCGATTGCGAGCGAGAGCAGAATCAGGGCCCCCGCGGTTCCGATCCCTGCCATGCCGACGATCCGGCGGCCCCAAGTGAGGCCGATCCGATTGACGAGCCGGTCGCTGAGCGAACCGCTGAGCCAGTCGGCACAGCCGGCGAGCAGGAAGGGCAGGGCGGTGTAGGCCGCGAGTTCAGAGGCCTCCCAGCCCTTCTCCGACGACAGGTAGCTGGCCGTCCAGAACAGGTACCAGTTGGACGCGTAACAGAAGAAGTGGTACACGCCGAGGATCGCCCAGAAGTTGCCGCTGCGCAGCATGCCTGCTAGCGGCACATGCCCGCGCTTGGCCGACCCTGCTCCGATGATGGCGATCTCCGCGGCGTTGACCCCAGGCTTCTCCGAGGGGTAGTCGCGGAAGAACTTCCACCACCAGACTGCCCAGACGATCCCCAGCCCGCTGAACACGAAGAATACGCTGCGCCAGCCCCAGTTGGCGATCAGCGGCAGCACCAGCAGCGGCGACAGCGCGCCGCCGAGCCGACTCGCCATGAACACGATGCCTTGGGCCCGTGCGCGCTGTTGGGGAGGGAACCAGCGCGACACCACGCACGAGGCGTTGGGATACGCGCCGGCCTCGCCTGCGCCGAACAAGGCCCGGACGATCAGCAGTTGCACGTAGCCGCGCACAACGCCGGTCAGGGCCGTGAAGCCCGACCACCATACAACGATGCGGGTTAGGATGAGGCGCGGACCGAAGCGGTCTCCCAGCCAGCCGCCCGGCACCTCGAACAGGCCGTACGCGGCCAAGAACGCGGCCACCACCATGCCCCACTGGGCATTTGACAGCCCTAGGTCCCGCTGCATCTCGGGGGCGGCCGAGTTGATACAGACGCGGTCCAGGTAGGTGACGACCGACAGCAGGAACAGCCCCAGCATCACCGTGCGGCGAACGTTGCTGGGCGCCGGCTCGTGCCCGGCTTGAGGATCGCCGCTCAAGGGATTCTCCTGCCGCTTGGAACGCTACGCCGTGACGAGCGCCTTGCGATAGTCGGCCAGGAACTTTTCCAAGCCGATGTCCGTCAGCGGGTGGTTGAACAACTGGTCGAAAACCTTGTATGGCAAAGTGCTGACGTGGGCGCCTGCCAAGGCCGCTTGCTTGACATGCAGCGGGCCTCGTGCGGAGGCGGCCAGTACTTGGGTGGGATAGCCGTAGTTGTCGTATATCTCGACGATCTCCTGGATCAGGGCCATGCCCTCGTGCGAGATGTCGTCCAAGCGCCCGATAAACGGACTGATCAGATAGGCCCCCGCCTTGGCCGCGAGCAGTGCCTGCATAGGAGAGAAGCACAGCGTCACATTGGTGCGGATCCCTTCGGCCGCCAGTCGGCTGACGGCCTTGATGCCGTCGCGTATCAATGGGATCTTGACCACGACGGAATCATGGATCCTTGCCAGCTCGCGCCCCTCGGCGACCATGGCGTTCGCTTCGGTAGCTACGACCTCCGCGCTGATGTCGCCATCGAGGATTCCGCAGATCGCCCGGATCTGGTCATGGTGGTCGTGGCCCTCCTTGGCGATTAGGGAGGGGTTTGTCGTGACGCCGTCCACTATGCCGTAGGAGGCGGCCGTGCGGATTTCCTCTAGGTTTGCGCTATCGATAAAGATCCTCATTCGGTACTCCTTGTGCGCCTGCCGCGCCGGAATCGGCGAACGCCCGGGCCAGCGGCGGGCCGCCGCTAGCGCTTCACTCCAGTCTTGTCCTTGCCGTCTCGCTCGCCGACTGCCACGGAGACTTCTAACTCGGCCAACTTGCGTCGCAGGCTCTCGACCTCGCTGGCATCGCGGTCCGCCGGAGCGGATCGGTTCCACTCCTCCAAGCCGCGGTTCCAATGGCGCTTGGCGTCGGCGATCCGGCCTTGCTTGTAGTACACGTCCCCCAAGTGCGTATGCACCACGGGGTCGTCCTTGTATTGCTCCAGCGAGCGCTCGAGGAACTTCGCGGCCAGATCCAGCTTGTTTTGGCGGAAGTACACCCATCCGAGGCTGTCGAGGTAGGCGCCGTTGTTGGGTTCTAGGTCCAAGGCGCGCTGGATCAAGTCGTGCGCCTCGTCCAGATGCATGCCGCGGTCGGCGAACATGTAGCCGAGGTAGTTCAGGGCTGTCGAGTTGTCGGGCGCGATATCGAGCAGTTCCCGGAACTTGGCTTCGGCTTGCTCGTAGCGCTTGGCGCGTTCATACATCGAGCCGTACGCAAACAGCACGGCAATCCGCGCCTCCTCGGAGTCGACCAGCTTGCTGGCACGGTCGATCTGTTCCTCGGCCTTGTCGAACTGGCGACCCTTTTCGTAGACCCGGGCCATCGCCAAGGCAGTGTCGATCTCAGCCTGCCCGGTCGCGCCCATGCGCTGGACTACCTTGATCGCTTCCTTGGTCTTGCCGCGGTCAGCCAGGGTTGCCGCCAGCAGGTTTGCCAGCGCGGGGTCATCCTTGAACTCGTTGGTGGCCCGGCGTGCTTCCTGCTCGGCCCGGGCGAAGTCCCGAGCC
>JAJDZN010000169.1 GCA_022824585.1 Bryobacterales bacterium
GGCTCGGGAAGCGCAGCACGGGAGGCGGCAAGGATACCAACAACGACTTCGCTCTCACGACGATCTTCGCCCAGCCGGGCGCGAATCCCAAGAAGACGGTCAACAACTCGCCGACGCACGTGCAGGTGACGGTCGACCACATCCAGGCGCAACGGGCCATCTACGTGATCTACGCCGAGCAGGTGGGCGGCGATTCCGCCGATACGACCGATCTCGCCAACCAGGGTCGGCAGAGCGCGTGGGCGAGCATCAACAACTTCGTGCGGGATCACATCTTCGACTTGGGTCCGATCACTCTCAGCGGCGACGGCACCCCCGGCGGCGTCACGGATGTCGAGAACCTGTCCAACCCGCTCGGATCGCACTTCTACCCGATGACGCGGAACGGCAGGCCGGACGACGCCGCAGCGCTCGAGCGGATTGACGCGCTGCTGGCAGCGTTCGACAACGTGTCCGCCCTCGAAGCTGCGCTGAAGGATAACGGCGGCGGAGTCTTCGATTCCCGGCCTGCCTTGGACGCAGGAGGGGATGGGACTGCGGACCCGTTCCCGTGGGCGGATGACAAGCAACGGGACGGTGTGGATACACGTAATTTCGTTGCTCACGTATTCGGCAGGTTGTCGTCCCAGACGCAGCTGTTCTCGCTGTCCACGGACTACACGCGGTTCGGAGTCTGGTTCCGGCGGGAGACCGCCTCGGCGGTGCACAACTGGGAGCACAACGGATCACCCGACGATGGCGCGGATCCGCCGGTCGATACCGGTTCGACATCGCCCGGCAGCTACGCGTACAGCTGGCTCTCGCAGTCGGCCTACCGCACCGACAGGGACGTGGCCACCTACCCGAGCAACGGGCTGGCTACCTACGAAGGCAAGACGCTCGCGGTGCTGAAGAACAACCACATCTACATCGGCGATGCCCTGGTCCGGGTGAACTGGAACCCATTGACCCGGGCCCAGGACGGCACGGTTGCCACGAACTCGACGGTTGTGCCGATCTTCAGCAACTTCCGGAAGTGGCAGGACGGCAGCCTCGACCGGCTCTTGCACGTCACCGGCACAGGCGCGGCCCAAGTGGTCAGGGTCGTGGACGAGATCAGGTTCGGAGAACTGACTCTGAGTGAGGCAGGCGGGAAGCTTCGGGTCGTCTCCCCCGACGGCGGGTCCGCGCTCAACGTCACCTTTACCGATGGTTCGACTCTCACGGTCGCCGCGAGTGCAGCCAATGCACTCAACGGAGCGTTCGTCGGCTCCAGCTCCGACGGGCCGCTCGGCGTTCTCGGTGGTTGGTCGGCGACGGCGGTCAACGTCGACCTTGCCAACGAAGATGCAGACCACATACGCGGCTCGTTCGGTGCCGACCTGACCAGCTTCGAGACGCTGCTGCCGTAGCGCATGGCTCGCGGGCCCGTCGAGGCCCGCACGGACACCAGGGGAAGCGGGTTTCCGCTTCCCCTTTCTTGATGTCTTCGTGCACTTGGTCCGTCATGATGACATACGCTACATCCGATCCGGTTCTCGCGCACACGGACGATTCGGCTGCCTGCGGTCCGCTTCGCTTGAGCAACCGAATGCCGTTCGCCGCACCGGGTTGCCCGTACCGCCCGGAACGGCACACTCCCAGCCAGCGGCATTGCAGGCGCAGACTCGTCGTCGGGGGGATGGCATAGAGCGACGGCCATGGTCGGCAGGTACTCGCAGTGCGCCGGATGCCATAGAATCAAGGGTGGGCATCTAGTCGGGATGGGCTTCTCTGGGACGAGCGGCGACTGCCGATCGGCGTTCAGTCGTTTCGGCAAATCCGTGTAGCGAACCTCCACTACGTAGACAAGACCGGCTTCGCCCTCCGACTGGTCTGAGACGGGAAGCACTACTTCCTGTCGCGACCGCGGCGTTTCGGCAAGAGCCTCTTCGTGGACACGCTCAAGAGGCCGTTCGAGGGTCGACCGGAGCTGTTCAAGGGGCTGGCGATCGAGCCCGACTTGGACTGGTCTGTGCGCTATCCGGTGGTGCGACTCGACTTCGGCAAGGGCAATCTCAAGCGGCCCGGCTACCTGCATGCGAACGTGATGTCGCAACTCGACCGCATCGGCCGGGAATCGGGTTTGGAACTACGCTACGACACCGCTCCGGATCGTCTCAATGACTTGATCCGGGCCTTGAACGGTCGTTGCGGGCAGAGGGTCGTCATCTTGGTCGACGAGTACGACAAGCCGCTTCTGGACGCGCTCGAGCAGCCGGAAATCGGATCCGAGAACCGGGACGGCCCAAGGGGGCTGTACGCGGTCAGCTACACCGAGCGGGACCTGGACGCGGTGTTCGCCGACAGGCTGGAGGGTCTTGACCGGGAGGATGTTCGCGACTGGCACCACGGCTACAGCTGGGGCGGGGACGAGCGTGTCTACAACCCTTTCGACGTGCTGCTGCTGGACGAGCGCGAGTACAAGAACTGGTGGTTCGAGACCGGTACGCCGACGTTCCTGGTGGAGATGCTGGTCGAGCGGGGCATCCATGCCGCGACACTGGAGGGGATGCTGGCCAGCGACAGGCTGCTGTCGTCCTTCGACGTGGGCCTCATCGCGACCGAGGCGCTGCTGTTCCAGACCGGATACGTCACTGTCTTGGCGGAGGAGGATTTGGAGGGCACGCCGATCTACCGGCTGGGTTATCCGAACCGGGAGGTGCGCCAGAGCCTCAACGAGTGCCTGCTGGACCGCCTGACCGGAGACATGCCGGGACGATTGGAGCACGGCGTGCGCTTGGGACAGCTGCTGCGTGCAGGAGACCTCACCGGGCTGGAGCGGCAGATCCGAGGGTTCTTTGCGAGCATACCGTACCAGTGGCACGCTCGCAACGAGACCGCGCGTTTCGAGGGCTACTACGCGAGCGTGTTCTACTCGTACTTCACAGGCGCGGGATCGGACACCAGAGTGGAGGAAAGCGTCAACGGAGGGCGGCTGGACATGGCGGTGCGAGCGGGCGGCCGGTTGTACCTGTTCAAATTCAAGGTGGTCGAGCGAGCGGGTCCCGGAGCAGCGTTGGCGCAGCTGAAGGAACGGGGCTACGCGGACAAGTACCGGCACCTCGGGGAGCCGGTGCATCTGGTGGGCGTGGAGTTCAGCGAGAAGGACCGGAACGTGGCGGGGTTCGAGGCGGAACTGGCTTGAGTGTCGAGGCCCGGCAGCCGCGGGGCGCGCAGCGGAGCCGAGCGCGTTGCGGGATTCCGCATTCAAGACCGACGCGACGGGCCGGTGGGTGCGGGACCTATCTTCCCAAAGCTCGCGATTCAGGTGAGTTTGCTGGGACTCCGCTACGCTCGCAATCCTGTGGTGAGGGGGCCAAAGCCGTCAAAGTGTTTCCTCACACGACACCTTACGGGTAGACGGGCTTGAGCTTGCCGTGGGCATCCTCGATCTTCACCCGCCATTGCACGCCGCGCCGGAGCACTTTGATTTCGGCTGACCAAGCCGCGACCTACATCCACATCCCGCACGGACCTCCGCTACGGCGCGCGCGATCCGGAGCTGACACGCCTGTTGTACGGAGACACCGCAGTACACAACTAGGGAGTTCCGCAGCTTCCCTACCCCCCAGGAGGTGCAGATGCCCGTATGGAACCCCTGTCTCCCGATAGATCGCCGCCTTCGGCTCGAGCTTGTCGAACAGGTGCGTCCGGAACTCGGATCCGCGAACAGCCTCGCACTCACCGTGGCTCTACCGAACGCCTACTTCGCCGAGTTGGGTCTGCCGAACCTTCATGTTTGAACATAGCGAAACTGTTCGAACCGCCGTATACGGACTCGTATGTACGGTGGAGTGGGAGCGGCGGAGCCACGAGGCTTCCCCCTGTCGCGATTGTTTGCGGGGAGTAGGCCTGGCAGCTTGAGGCGAGAGTCGCTTGAAGCTGACGGAGGTCAAGGCAGGGAAGTGCAAGTCAGCGGTCGCGAGGCGGGACGGCTGGCAGCAGGGCCGGCGAGCAAGGCTAGGCCTCGTCCGCGAGCGCGGCCGCCGATCCCTCCCAGCCGGGATTCTGGAATCGCTCCTGCAATTGGGCCCGCTGCGTCCGGAAAGCCTGAGTCCGGAAGCGGGCGTTGCCTCGATCCACTGCTCTGTGACAGCAAAGCGGAAGAAGGTCTTGGTAATCTGGATATGGAGCGACTCGGTCGACGGCCGACACAGCCACGACTGCCTCCAATGCCGCAGCAGCGTGCGGTCTACATCTGCGAGGTTGGAGACCCCGCGCGACGTAGCGTACTCACATAGCTGCCGCAGCGTCAGCCGATACCTCACCAGCGTGCCCTCGCGGAGCCTGCGGGCACGGGCGTCGGCCAAGGACGCCTCGCAGGCGTCGGTCAATGTCGTCACGCGCGCCCTGCCGTTGCCCCACAAATCACGATCAGGGCTCCTCCTGAGGGGCGAGAGCAGGCGGTTCAAAGTAGTCCCTGAGCTCATGCATTCCGCGCTCGGAATAATCCCGGACTCGGCATTACCTTGGACAGCCTGATGGAGGTGAAGTCCTAGCGAAGCGTAAGGGCGTCGTCGCAAGGCGGGGTCTGGAGGCAGCTTGGAGCAAAGGCGCGAGCCGATCGACAAGAACCGGATGCGAGGCGCTGGGCTGGGCCCGGAACGGTTCAGATCTGAGGTGCGGGACTACAGCCCCCAGACCGTAACCGGAAACCCGCCCGGCTCCGGGTCCCTCCGAAACACCCGCTCCTCCCACGATTTCCCCGCACGCATGTCGAAAATCACCAAGTGCCCCGATTCCGCCCCGCACCTGTCCATGTATGCGGCCGTCTGCTCGAGACCCGACCGGACCACGCTGTCCAGCCCCTGCCCGGCCCGCACCACCTTGCACTCGATCACATGCTTGCTGACGCGGGTCGGATCCCAGTCCCCGCCCTCCGGCCACAGGATCAGCAGGTCCGTCCGTCCGCGTCCCAAGCCGAACTCCCGCTCCACGCGTCCGCCCCCGTTCACGATCCGATGCAGGAACGCCTGCAGGAGCAGTTGCGGGCCGGCCTCCTTATATTCGGTGTGTTCCACCCAATGCTCCACGTTTTCACGAAAGTAGATCTGAAACGCTGCCAGCAGCTTGGCTACATCAAGGCGACCAGTTGCATCGACATACCACTCGGTGCGATGGGGAATGTACCTCTCTCTTGAGTAGGTCAGCTGCCGCGGAATCACCTCGCGATAGATCGGATTCGCGATCTCGACTGTTCCGTCGCGACGAATCAGTCCAAGGTCTGAAACGTAGTCCAGATCATCTTCGGACGGGTCATCGGCCGGAACAGTGCCGACTAGAAGAGGTTCTATCACCCGTCGCACGCGATCTTCGCGGAGTGTGCGGGCGAGTTGGTGGAGATGGGTGACCCTCCTGAAGATGAGCGCTTCCTTGGCTTGGTCGATCGCTTCCACACTGATCGCAGCAGTCGGGTCGCGGTTGGCCGAGCCCTTGAAACAAGCTTCGTATGCTAGGGCGTTCACCAGCCATGGCTGGCCCTGGGTAAGGTCCCAAATGCGTTCGGCGGCCCGCCCCTCAAATGCTTGGCCGCGCTCGACAGTATGTTGGGCCAGCAGATCATGCACCTCGCCCTCCGAGAAATCACCGAGGCGCAGAGACTCCGCCTTGATATTGAATGCGCTGCCGCCCTGGATGTGGCTTCCTTCCCGGCTGGAATAGATCTGGTAATCGCGCACGTCTCGGACTCCGCACAGGATTACGCTCTGCGGGAAGTGGTGCGGACGGCGGTCGTAGTTCGCTCGTAACTGCCGCAGGACGGAGATTAGGGTGTCCCCGACGAGGGTGTCGATCTCGTCGATCAGCAGCACGAGCGGCAACTGGCTGGCTTGGGACCAGCCCACCAGGGTCCGGGCCAAGGCTGCGCCGTGGCCGTACTTTTTCAAGTACTCCGACATCGTCTGCTCCACGAAATCGTCCCGCAGTACCTCGAGCGACCTCGATGCAAAATCCGCGAGTAGTGTCCGCATCGCGCTAGCAGTATCCTCGCCAGCTGCCTGACCGGCTTCGACATTCACGTACAGGCAGCGGTACTCACCCTGCCGGTTAAGCCGATCTTGGAGGGCCAACAGGACAGAGGTCTTGCCCGTCTGGCGCGGCGCGTGCAGGACGAAATACTTCTTGCGGGCGATCAGAGTGAGGATCTCCGCAAGGTTGACTCGGCTCAGCGAATCAATGCAGTAATGCTCCGCCGGATTTACTGGGCCTTCCTTGTTGAAGTAACGCACAGCGACTCCAGTATGGCATGCGTCGGCCGAGAGGGTTTCCACCCATCGGAGCGACCGCAGCCTTCGCTTCTTCACGTTCGCGGGGCCGCGCTTTGGTGATGCCAGCAACGCTCTGATAGGATCGCGCCTGTCGACTTGCCGTCCGGCCTTGCGGATGGCGATCGATGTACAGCGTTAGCCCCGATGGGCATGGGAATCATGGGCAATAGCCTGCCATGGGCTATTCAAACCAGAGAGGTTGGGCGGTGACGGGGCGAAGCCACATGTCGCTACCAATCTCGAGACGAAGGTGTGACGGACACTTGCTGACACCTATTGTTCGACGCTCGGCGGTCTTCTCCACGCTTGAGATCGCATTGCGACTTCCGGTTCGTTCACGCGGACTCCCGCCGAACCTGTGCTAACTGAGAGCCAGCCCTAGCCAGAACGCCCGGGCTGTATCCTATGGAGATCGACGGAGGCCTAGATAGATCAAGTGGCCTCTATCTCATGGCGAGCGGCCGTTGCGATGAAGGCCGAACGGGTCATGCCGCGCTGCCTAGCTTCGTCGTCGATCGCTTCGAGCAGCCCGCGGTCTAGGGAGATATTGACGCGACGGGAAGATCCCCGGTCGAGCAGCAGCGGAATCAGCACGATGTCTGCGCCACGGCGCCAGTCAACGAGTTCCGCGTCGCCCTTGATGGTGTCGATTGAGCGTGGCGGCGGGATTGAATCTCCGTCCTCCGAGAGGCCCTCGACGTGGAACGCTAGGGCCTCGCACCCATGACGCACAGCTGCCTCGACCGTCTCGCCGATGGCCACGCAGCCCGGAAAGTCGGGGAAGCTGACGCCATAGCCAGCATCGTCCCTGTGGATGAAGGATACATAGCGCATCAGTTTATGCTCCTCTAGCTTTCCAACCCGCCTGCCGACAGATCGAAGCTACTGTGCCCCGCGGGATGTCCTTCTTCGGGTGCGGCACCGTCACTCGCACGCGCTTTGTTGGATGCTTGAACTGCCGATGGCTCCCCTGCGTGGCGACATACACCCAACCGTCTTCCTCCAGCATGCGGACAAGCCTGCCGCTGTTCCGTTCCAAACCAATTCCTTGTTGTGTATAAATATACACAACAAATTCAGTCGGTCAAAGGTGCTAATCTGCGCTGCGCCCTACCGCACAGGGCCTTTCCTCCGTCCTAGCGGGAGTTCCGCAGCTTCCCTACCCCCCAGGAGGTTCAGATGCCCGCATGGGACCCCTGTCTCCCGACAGATCGACGCCTTCGGCTCGAGCTTGTCGAACGGGTGCGTCCGGAGCTCGGATCCGCGAACAGCCTCGCACTCACCGTGGCTCTACCGAACGCCTGCTTCGCCGAGTTGGGTCTGCCGAACCCTCATGTTCGAACATAGCGAAACTGTTCGAACCGCCGTATACGGACTCGTATGTGCGGTGGTGTGGGAGCGGCGGAGCCACGAGGCTTCCCCCT
>JAJDZN010000174.1 GCA_022824585.1 Bryobacterales bacterium
GGCTCGGGAAGCGCAGCACGGGAGGCGGCAAGGATACCAACAACGACTTCGCTCTCACGACGATCTTCGCCCAGCCGGGCGCGAATCCCAAGAAGACGGTCAACAACTCGCCGACGCACGTGCAGGTGACGGTCGACCACAGCCAGGCGCAACGGGCCATCTACGTGATCTACGCCGAGCAGGTGGGCGGCGATTCCGCCGATACGACCGATCTCGCCAACCAGGGCCGGCAGAGCGCGTGGGCGAGCATCAACAACTTCTGCCGGATCACATCTTCGATCTCCCCATAGACGACGCCGGAGGCCTCCAATCCATCACCGACGAGACCATCCGGGACCTGTCTTCTCCGCTGGGAACGTACATGTACCCGATGACGCGGAACGGCAAGCCGGACGACGACGCAGCGCTCGAGCGGATTGACGCGCTGCTGGCAGCGTTCGACAACGTGTCCGCCTTCGAGGCTGCGCTGAAGAATGACGGCGGCGGAGTCTTCGATTCCCAGCCTGCCTTGGACGCAGGAGGGGATGGGACTGCGGACCCGTTCCCGTGGGCGGATGACAAGCAACGGGAAGGCGTGGATACACGTAATTTCGTTGCTCACGTATTCGGCAGGTTGTCGTCCCAGACGCAGCTGTTCTCGCTGTCCACGGACTACACGCGGTTCGGAGTCTGGTTCCGGCGGGAGACCGCCTCGGCGGTGCACAACTGGAACCACAACGGATCACCACCCGACCCTGGTGGCACGGACGCCTCGGCGGTCGATACCGGTTCGACATCGCCCGGCAGCTACGCGTACAGCTGGCTCTCGCAGTCAGCCTGCCGCACCGACAGGGACGTGGCCACCTACCCGAGCAACGGGCTGGCTACCTACGAAGGCAAGACGCTCGCGGTGACGAAGAACAACCACATCTACATGGGCGATGCCTTGGTCCGGGTGAACTGGAACCCATTGACCCGGGCCAACGACGGCACGGTTGCCACGAACTCGACGGTTGCGCCGATCTTCAGCAACTGCCGGAAGTGGCAGGACGGCAGCCTCGACCGGCTCTTGCACGTCACCGGCACAGGCGCCACGCAAGTGGTCAGGGTCGTGGACGAAATCAGGTTCGGAGAACTGACTCTGAGTCAGGCAGGCGGGAAGCTTCAGGTCGTCTCCCCCGATGCCGGGTCCGCGCTCAACGTCACCTTTACCGATGGTTCGACTCTTGCGGTCGCCCCGAGTGCAGCCAATGCACTCAACGGGGCGTTCGTCGGCTCCAGCTCCGACGGGCCGCTCGGCATTCTCGGTTCTTGGTCGGCGACGGCGATCAACGTCGACCTTGCCAACGAAGATGCGGACTCCATACGCGGCTCGTTCGGTGCCGACCTGACCAGCTTCGAGACGCTGCTGCCGTAAGCGCATGGCTCGCGGGCCCGTCGAGGCCCGCACGGACACGAGGGGAATCGGGTTTCCGCTTCCCCTTTCTTGATGTCTTCGTGCACTTGGTCCGTCATGATGACATACGCTACATCCGATCCGGTCCTCGCGCACGCGGACGATTCGGCCGCCTGCTGTCCGCTTCGCTTGAGCAACCGAATGCCGTTCGCCGCACCGGGTTGCCCGCACCGCCCGGAACGGCACACCCCCAGCCAGGGGCATTGCAGGCGCAGACTCGTCCGTCGGGGGGATGGCATAGATCGACGTTTCTCGTGAGCGGAATGCGGCAGAACACCTAGCTGGTGCTGGCCTTCCCCGTTGATGGAAGGGGTGAAGCCCGGAAGGGACGGAGGAAGGGACCGAACCGCACGCGGCGGGACGAAAGCCCGGCTATCAATGAACAGTGGATGGAGTGAGTCTGCGGGCCGGACAACTGCAAGCAGGCGCTGGCACGGATCCGGGGAAACCGAGGGTGGCCGGGATGACCGTCGAGGAACTGCCCGGACACCTGCGGGAGCACTGGCCGGCCATCCGGGAACAGCTACTGAGCGGCACCTCCAGTTCCAGCTTGTTGCGGTCGGTGAGGGCCGTCTTGCCGCCATGGCCGTTGCGGCTGTTACCGCTGCCCCGGCCGGCCGGATCGTTCGTTCCGGTAATAGCCCAGATGGGCGGTCAGTTCCGCCTCCTAGGCGCGCTCCACGACGGCCTTCTACAGGTTCACCAGCAGTCCTTCGCTGCCCAGCATGTCCTCCGGCCTGTCGTAGCCCTTGAGCAACTCTTCAGGTATCTGTTTCACAGGTGTGCCTCCTCTTTCGATTGCAGCACCTACCCACTTACACAGTGATTCGGACACTCCACGGCGGGAGGGTGCGCCTCAAACGTATCCCCACGCATGGCAGGGCAACATCACCATCCAGGGCGACGACACGCGCCTCGACACGGTGAACCATTCCGAGGAGGAGTGGGTTGTCGGCGACGTCTACAACAACGGCGTTGCGGGCGTGAGGTTGCACTTCAAGCTCTCCATCGTCGCGGCCTTCGACCAGATGGGCGAGAAGCACCTAGACCGCTACATCGAAGAGATGAAACGCCGCTTCAACAACCGCAACAACCCACATCTGTTCCGGAAACCGTCAAGCGCATCCTCACGAGCGATCCGCTACGCTACCGAGAGTGAGTCGAGCACAAGGCCGACTGTCTTCAGTCTCCGGCAGTCGATCCAAGCTGTCCGGCCCGGACTGATAAGCCTAGGCCCGCTAGAAGGCCCTCGACGCGGGCTAGCCGTCTGTCCATGTCCGCCAGCCGCTGCGCCGTGTCTCGCCGCCCGGCCAAGATCAGCGCGCCCAGCGCAACTCCCACGCTCAGGATCCCGATCAACTCCGCGCTCATGGCCCTTCCAGCTTTGAGGCCGACTATACCATTTGCTCTGATCTTCCCCGTAATCGCTGTTCAGGGCATCCGTGCGTCGGGTCTCCTGACTATAGGGTTGCCAACAAGGGTTGACCTAGCTTTTTTCGGTATATAACATAGAGATAATGGGCGCGGAAGCGCAGACCGCCGATGCCGTTTACGACCCCACCCATCCTTGCCTTCGGAATACTCGTGGCGATCGCAGCTACAGTCTACATGGGCTACCTCCTATTTCAGATTGCGCAATACCAATCCGTCCAAGTATCAAGTCTGCAATGCAATGACGGCGACGTCGTTAAGGACGAATTCCTTCGGCTCTTGGAGGCGGCTCAGGATTCGATGACGGTTCACGATGACGGAGACGCGGTGTCCGACTCAATCTACAACAGGCCAGAAGTGGTCGAAGCGGTGTCAAACAAGCTGGCAGCCTTTCCAAATTTCCGTATCATCTGCGTGTTCGATTGCGACAACCCGGATCTCCTGTTCAGGAAGAGGTTCGAGGGTCGTCACGATCGAGTAAGAATTAAGGTGCTGGGCCAGTACAGCGAGTCTAGTATCCGCAGTCATTGCAAGTACATCGATGACGGAATTCAGGCGTATCTCTCTTGGCACTATACTGGCTCGACTGATCGAGTCTACAAGACCGTGGATTGCTCGGCAGTCGCGAAGATCAGCCGGCCGATCGTCATTCAGAGAGTTCTAGGCGAATACAAGGACTATATCGCGAGCGCGATTGGGACGCAGGAACCAACTGCGGCTGCCGCCTAAGCCCCTCCCTAGTAGAGTCGAAGAACGTGATTGCAGAAGCGTTTCCCCCGATACACCTGTACGCGCTTCTAGCCGCAGCCGCAGCAGTCTTGGCGAAGACGGGAGCGAATTCCGGCTCTTCGATGATTTGGAGAGCTATTCCGATAGTCACGTTCTTGGCGGCGTGGGTTCAGGTGATTGTTGGAGTGTATCTGGGCTACCAAGAGTGGTCGTACAACAACCCGTCGTCGGAGGCCACAACGCTCGTTGTTCGGACGTTGGCCGTTCATCTCCTCGTCTTGGCTCTGTTCTTGGTTTCCGCCCTCAGAGTCCATCTAGATTCGACAGGAACGAAGTCCCGACAGGCAAGAGGCGATGCCGGGGGAATCAGTTCAGATTGGGCGGCGATTCTCGCAAGGAGTCGTCGGTCGAAGTAGGTCAGACCCCTTCCTAGACGGCGACAACTCATCTAGCTAGCACGTCAGATAGCCGACCAGTGCCGGGCGCTACCTTGACTCGATCAAGCCATCTTCCGACGTCGAGGCGATACTACCACACGGCTGCCGCCTAGGCCTCCCTAGCAGAGCCCCAGAACGTGATTGGAAGAGCGTTTCCCCAATAAACCTGAACGCGCCGAGGTGGGCGGCGACAAGTCTCCATCGATCCGTCTGGCCGACGCAGGCGAATACAGTGGGCTCCTGCACACACGAGGCGGTTATCGGTCGAAGATGTTTCGAGGCAGCTTGAACCTCTCGATGATGTCCTTCAGCATGCGTGGCGGGATGGGCGTCTGGTTTCCGTGAAAGGGCACAGGGTAGGTACACTTACTTCCGTCGGGATTGGCGCGCACGAGCAAGCGATGGCTCCCCTTTGCCCGGCCCGGCTCGACGTTGATATCAGTCTTGTTTCTCCTAAGCAATCTCACTAATTTCCGATATGAAATCGTTTGCATGCTCGGACTGCTCCCTCGCTCTCTGCATCAACACCTCCGGCTTGCGAAGCGAGACCCTGAGTTTTCTCCGTGGCGTTTCTTCTGTACGGTCATCATAGAGATCGAAGTACCGCTGGTTGGCGCTCCAATAGATCGTGTTCAAGTTGTTATGTCGCGCTGCATAGCACACTTGAGCATCGATGGCACCCTTTAGGTCTTCCAAGGCGTTGGCGAAGCTCTCGCCGTAGCCGAGCAAGTTGAGCTCCAATGCTCGCGCGTACCAGAGGTTATCTTCTACCAGCCCGACTACGCGGACATCGAATTCAACTGCATCCATCCCGGACTCGTTTCCCGAATCCAGCGGACCGGCAACACAGTCCGCGGGCACAGCGCACGATGGTTTAGTGCCCGTAACCTCCCCAGTCTCCGTCCGCGCTGCCATCGTCGTGCATTCTAGCATCTCCGTGTCGAACTTGATCGATGACGACTCGCCATCACCGCCAGTGGTGCGTAGCCAGCAGATAGTCGCCGAGTGCTAGGCGCTACCTTGAACCGGGACCAAGTTATCTCCCAGAGTCAAGGCAGCGATGCAATCACGTCGCGCTCGAGCCGCCGAGCATCTGGACACCAGATTGCAACCGGCAGCAGGACTGTTACGGCTTCCGCAGCCGGGGGATCCCAAACTGGCGAAGCGTTCCGTCCAAGGTCGGCGGGTGCAGGCGGATGCGCTCGTCATTCAACAGGTACGAGAACACGTAGCCCATTCCCAGGATCAGCACCCCGACCAAGAAGCAGTAAATGATGAAGCGATCAGGATACTGATCCCTCAGATAGCCCATGTACAGCGGGCCAAATATTCCGGCAGCGGACCAAGCGGTCAGGATGGTCCCGTAGATCGCCGACATCCGCTTGGAACCGAAGACATCCGAGACGAATGATGGCATGGTCGCGAACCCGCCGCCGAAGCACAGCAGGATATAGCAAACCAGCGCTGCGAAAATCCACGGATCCCTCTCCGACATCAGCACCCCAAAGACCACCATTTGGCTAGCGAGCAGGATCCGG
>JAJDZN010000316.1 GCA_022824585.1 Bryobacterales bacterium
GGGGCCCCAAGAGTAGTCTCGGCCCGTGATCGCCCCGAGGCTGAGGAACGGATACCATTCCAGGTACATGTCGCGGTTGGCATCCGCGCCCTCGCAGCATTTCATGTCCAGGAAGAAGAAGTTCTCGCCATAGTCCCAGCCGCTGGCGTGCTGGAGCGTGAGGATGTTCTGGAAGCCGGCAGGACTCACCGGATGCTCGTTCAAGGAGCTGGCTCCCTGGTATTGGAGTTCGGTGATACTGAACCCCTGAGTTCGGGCGCTGCCACTGAACAAGAGCAGGCAACAGGAGATCGCCAGAGGCCTTGCGAGCCACCTCCAACACTTGGTTCGAGGTGCCTTTCGCATTCTCGCCACAGAGCCGGAAGACGCTGGATCTGCGCAAGGACTTCCAGCGTTACGAGGCCACACGGAATTCACGTTCCGCTCAGATTAGCACCCGATGCTCTGGCGGAAGGCTGGGTTGTGACTGCAGGTATTGCGTCGGCGCTGTCGGCGGCTGGGCCAGCCCCTCGCCGCGAAGGAGCCTCACAGATCGCGAACTTCGCGGCTGAGATCCTGCAGCGCCTTCTTTGCGTCGGAAAACAGCATCAGAGTGTTGTCCCGGGTAAAGAGCAGGTTGGGGATTCCGGCGAATCCCGGGCTGAGGCTGCGTTTGACTACCAGCACCACTTGCGACTTGTCCACGTCCAGGATCGGCATGCCGTAGATCGGGCTGCCCGGCTCGTCCCGGGCGGACGGATTCACCACGTCGTTGGCGCCCAGAATGATGGCCACGTCGGTTTCGGCGAAGAGCGGATTGATGGTGTCCATGTCATACAACTTCCCGTACGGCACGTCCGCCTCCGCCAGCAGGACGTTCATATGCCCGGGCATCCGGCCGGCAACCGGGTGGATGGCATAGCGAACCTCTCCGCCGCGCGCCTCGATCAGGTTCGCAAAGTCGCGAACCGCATGCTGGGCCTGCGCCACCGCCATGCCGTAGCCCGGCACGATCGTTACGATGCGAGCCGTTTCGAAGAGCAGGGCAGCCTCTTCCGGGCTGGTGCTCTTGGTCCGTCCCGCATAGACGTCGCCCTGCGGGCTGCTCGCGGCCGCTTCGCCCAGGTCGCCCCGCAACACGTCCCATAGCGAGCGGTTCATGGCCTTGCACATGATCTGTGTGAGGATGAAGCCGGACGCGCCGACCAGAGAGCCGGCGATGATCAGGACGTTGTTGCCCAGAACGAATCCCGTGGCCGCCGCCGCCAGGCCGGAACACGAATTCAGTAGCGCGATGATCACCGGCATGTCGGCGCCGCCGACCGCCACGGTGAGCAGGATTCCGTAGACCACGGCTCCAGCGCAGAGGGCGCAGAACAGCCACAGTGCGTCGGGGTCGAGCACGTAGCCCGCGCCCAAGCCTATCGCGGTGAGGGCGGAACCGTTGCTGAGGACTTGCAGGCCCAGGCCGCGCGGCTGCCAGCGCAAGATGCCTTGGAGCTTGGCCCAGGCGACGAGGCTGCCGCTCAGCGTTGCCGACCCGATGAATCCCGACAAGGCGATCGACGTCTGGACCTGAATCTCGGGGACCCCCTCGACCGTGCCGGGCATGAAGGCCGCCGCGCCCGCCACTAGGGCGGACGCGCCACCCCCGAACCCGTTGAAGGCGGCGACCAACTCCGGCATCGCGGTCATCTGGACCTTGACAGCCCAGATCACGCCGATCACCGTGCCGATCGCAACGCCGAGCGCGATCGTCTCGTAGCTGACGATCTGCCGGTCGGCGAGAGTCGCGACGATCGCGAGCAGCATGCCCGTCGCGCCGAGCAGGTTGCCCCGGACAGCGGTGCGCGGCGAAGTCAGGCCCTTGAGGCCGAGGATGAACAAGATGGCGGCCAGCAGGTATGCGGCGTTGATCAGGTTGGAGTCCATCTGCGGCCTACTTCTTCCGGCGGAACATGGCCAGCATGCGGTTGGTGATCAAGAAGCCGCCGACCACGTTGACGGTGGCCAGCACGACCGCTCCGAGGCCCAGATACTTGGCTACTTCGTTGTCGCCGGCGCCGGCGGCAACCAACGCCCCTACGATCGTGATGCCGGAGATCGCGTTCGAACCCGACATGAGCGGCGTGTGCAGGGTCGATGGGATCTTGGTGATGATCTCGAATCCCACGAAGACCGCCAGTACGAAGACGGTGACGGAGATCAGAAAAGCTTCCATGGGACCTGCCTCGCCTATGCTTTGGGTGCGCCCAGCGCCGATTGCACCAATGGATGGATCACTTCGCCCCGGTGCGCCACTAGGGCTCCGCTGACGATCTCGTCGTCTTGATCCAAGTGGAGCTGGCCGTCCTGTACGAGCAGTGAAGCGAGGTTGAGCATGTTCTTCGAATACATCTGGCTCGCATGCGCCGGGACTGTCGATGGCAGGTTTAGCGGGCCGTCGACGATGACACCGTCCCGCGCCACCACCTCGCCCGGCACGGTCAGTGCGCAGTTCCCACCGCGTTCCGCCGCCAGGTCGACCACGACGGTGCCGGGCCGCAAGCAGTCGGTGATCGCCTCTGGCAACAGCATCGGGGCTTTGCGTCCCGGCACGGCAGCCGTAGTGATGATGGCGTCCACGCCGGCCAGGTGCGCTCCCAGCGCTTCCTGCTGGCGGCGGTAGAACTCCTTGGACTGCTCGGCGGCGTACCCCCCGCTGCCGGCGGCGCGCTCCATTCCGATATCCAGCACGACGAAAGTCGCACCGAGGCTTTCGACCTGCTCCTTGACCTCCGGGCGGATGTCGTAGCCCTCTACCACCGCTCCGAGCCGGCGAGCGGTGGCCAAGGCTTGCAGGCCGGCGACGCCCGCGCCAATCACGAACACCTTCGCCGGTGTGAGCGTACCTGCGGCGGTCATCATCAGCGGAAATAGGCACGGCGCATGCTGCGCGGCCAGCAGCACCGCCTTGTAGCCCGCGATCATGGCCATGGAACTGAGCGCATCCATGCCTTGGGCGCGGGTGATCCGGGGGATCATCTCGACCGAGAACAGCGATGGGCCCTGTTTGGCAACGGCTTGAAGGGCTTTCGGATCGTCCAACGGCGCGAGAAAGCCTGCCACAGTCGCGGTCCGATTCACTGCCGCAGCCTCGGCTGCCGGGACGCCGTTCACGGTCAATAGCAGATCTGCCGTGGCAAGCACCTCTTCGCGACTGGCGATCTCGGCGCCGGAGTCTGCGTACTGCGAGTCTTCGAAGAACGCGCTCAGTCCCGCGCCGGCTTCCACCAACACCTGCGCGCCCTTCTTGGCCAGGGCAGCCACGTCCTTAGGGACCAACGCCACCCGCCGCTCGTCCGCCCGGCGTTCTGTGGGTACACAAATCCTCATGACTTGGCCCGCGGCTTGGAGAGATCGGAGGGCGGCTCCGAACTTCAAGTTTGTCAGATTCCGCTAACCGGTGTCGAGTTGAGCGAAACCCGTTTCAGCCACCAGCTAGCGCCCTCGGTCCACGGTCATGCACGTCACTCCGAGGGATTGGGATCTGGCGGTGTCTGCTAGCCTGTGCCCATGTGCCGCCTATTCGTGGTCCCTTTGGTTGCCTTGACGGCGTTCGGGGCGGGCGACAGCCCAGACCTGGAGGCGGTCAGCCGGATCAAGCACGAGGCCGAGCAGAACAGCCAGGTGATGGAGCACTTGTTCCAGCTGGTGGAGGTCTACGGGCCGCGCATCACCAACTCGAAGGGCTTCTACGACTCGGCTGAATGGGCCAGGCGGCAGCTCGAAGAATGGGGCTTGGAGAATGCCGCGCTCGAAGAGTGGGGGCCCTTCGGGCACGGTTGGTCGCGAGAGTACTTCTCCGCTCACCTGCACTCGCCCGGGTACGAGCAGCTTATCGGCGTGCCCTTGGGCTGGAGCCCATCGACAGAGGGAAAGCTGACCGGCCAGCCGGTGCTGGCGCCGCTGGTGCGCGATGGCCGGCCGCACCGGGACGAACAGGCAATCGACGAGTTCATTGCCAAGTGGAGGGGCAAGCTGTCGGGCGCGATGGTGATGATCGCGGACCTGAAGAAGGTCCGCCCGCAATCGCGTGCCCCGCTGAGCCGCCATTCGAGCTCCGACCTGCAAGCGATGGCGAAGGCCCGGCCAGCATCACCGCCGATCGACTATCTGGATCCCGACCTGCAGGTGCCGGAGGATCCGGCTGATAGGCGTGCGTTCTTTGCCAAGGCCCCGCAGTGGTTCTTCGAGCAACGCGCCAAGGAGCGCCGCAGGATCCAGTCCAAGCTGAACGAATTTCTCGTGTCCGAGGGTGTGCGCCTCGTGATCCACCCCGCCTCCCGCGGCGATGGTGGAACGATCTTCCCCCCGCGGTCGGGCAACTATCACGTCGATCACGCCGCGCCTCCGCCGTCGATCGCACTGACCCCTGAGCACTACAACCGAATCTACAGGTTGGTCGACAAGGGCATAGGCGCCGAGATCGAGGTCGAGGTGCGCACGACGTTCTACAAGGACAGCATGAACTCCGTCAACGTCATTGCGGAGATTCCGGGACGCTCCAAGCCCGACGAAGTCGTGATGCTGGGAGGCCATTTGGACTCCACGGCTGCCGCATTGGGAGCGACCGATAACGGCTCGGGTTGCGCGGTGATGATGGAAGCCGTGCGGATCTTGAAGGTCTTGGATCTGCCGATGGACAGGACCGTCAGGATTGCGCTCTGGGGCGGGGAAGAGCAGGGCCTGCTTGGCTCCGAAGCCTATGTGAAACATCACTTCGCCGACCCGGGGACGATGCAGCTGAGCGACGAGCACGCGAAGTTCTCCGCCTACTTCAACGTCGACAACGGGACCGGCAAGATTCGAGGCATCTACCTGCAGGGCAACGATCGAGTCCGCTCGACCTTCTCGCAGTGGCTCGGGCCCTTTCGTGACATGGGCGCCTCGACCGTGAGCATCAGAAACTCCGGGGGCACGGACCACCTATCGTTCGACGCGGTCGGATTGCCCGGGTTCTCATTCATACAAGACTGGATCGAGTACGACACCCGCACCCACCACTCGAACATGGACGCCTACGACCGGGCCCAGGCAGGAGATCTGATTCAAGCCTCGATGATCGCGGCTTCGTTCGTGTATCACGCAGCCACCCGGGAGGAATTGCTGCCGCGCAAGCCCTTGCCCAAGCCCGAGCCGCTGGTGAGGCCTGCCGCCGAAGACGGCCGCAAAGTCCGATAAGGATCCCACTAGGCAGGCTCTCGCGGCCGCTGGCTGTGGCGGCTATTCGCCGTAACGCGCGAGGATCCCTTCCCAGTGCCCCTGCGCCTTGAGGATCAGCTCGATCACATCGCGCACCGCGCCGTGCCCGCCGGCCGAAGGCGTGACCCAGTGAGAGATCTCCTTCACTTCGGGCCGGGCGTTTGAAGGCCCGATCGCCAGGCCGGCCCGGCGCAACAGGGGCAAGTCGGTGATGTCGTCACCGACGTAGGCCACCTGCGAGTGCTCCAGCCCGGCGTCGTCGAGAACTTCCTCGAAGGAGGCCAGCTTGTCGGTACGGTCTTCCACCAAGTAGCGCATGTCCAGAGAGTTGGCGCGCACTCGCACGGCCAGGCCGCCTCGTCCGGAAATGATCCCGGTGTCGATGTTGACATCGCGGATCCAACGCAGAGCGATCCCGTCGTGACAGTCGAAGCCCTTGGTCTCAGCCACAGAGCCGTCCGGAGTCGGCAGGAAGAAGACCGTCCCGTCGCTGAGCACTCCGTCGCAGTCCATCAGCAGCAGGCGAACCTTGGCCGCTCGATCGAGCAGAGATTTTGGAAAATCGGGCATCTTTCCCTTATATCGCACGATCTCGGCACGACTGCCAAGAATTGCCTCGGCGGCTGCGCTAGTCGCGCCCCGCAGAGCGCGAAGCTGCCATCCGCACGGACCAGCAGCTGCTCGATTCGAGAGTGGGCGAGCGCTCGCGGCCGGCGACGGGGAACGCTTCGGTTATGATCGAAGAGTTAGCTTGCGGTGCATTGGCGTTGCCCCATACGACGGGCGGCTGGTCTCGCCGCAAGATTGATCGATCCTGCCAGACCCTGCTCCTCCCTGAGCTGCGGTAGCGCTGCTGCGGCTGCGGAACTACCGTCGGGCTAGGGAAATCCAATCACCTCGAATCCAACAGGAGACCACTGACAAGATGGCTGTGAAAGTTGCAATCAACGGTTTCGGACGCATCGGCCGGAACGTATACCGCGCCCAGATGGACAATCCCGGCGTCAGCATCGTCGCGATCAACGACATTACCGACAAGGCCACCCTCGCCCACCTTCTCAAGTACGACTCAGTGCTGGGCAACCTAGACGCTGAAGTGTCGGCCAGCGAAGATGGCATCTCCGTGAACGGCGAGTCGATCAAGGTCTTCTCCGAGCGCGACCCGGCGCAGATTCCTTGGGACTCGGTCGGTGCCGAGATCGTTGTCGAGTCGACGGGCCTGTTCACCAAGCGCGAACTGGCCGCCAAGCATCTCGGCGGCAGCGTCAAGCGCGTGGTGATCTCCGCTCCTGCCAAGGGCGAGGACATCACGGTAGTGCTGGGCGTCAACGATGACCAGCTTGACGATTCGCACACTGTGGTGTCGAACGCGTCCTGCACCACGAACTGCCTCGCCCCCGTGGCCAAGGTCCTGCACGACAGGTTTGGCGTGGCAAAGGCCACGATGACCACGGTCCACAGCTACACGAACGACCAGCGCACCCTGGACCTGCCGCACTCGGACTTGCGCCGCGCACGCGCCGCAGCCTAGAACATGATTCCGACCAATACCGGCGCGG
>JAJDZN010000327.1 GCA_022824585.1 Bryobacterales bacterium
GAGTCTTATCTCAATCAGACTTCGGTACATCGGTGGGTGGAGCCAAGAGCTTGTTCCGATCGTAACTGCCTGTCGCACATCGGGTTAGAGCCAAACCCAGCCTAGACTTCGGGTCCGACTCTCCGGGATTTCTTCCAATTAAACTTGTCACATATTTCCCTCGCTCGGGCTGCTGTATCGGTCCAACAATCCATCCTTTTCGCGAACTGACAGCGTGTCTCTGGCGGGACTGTTTGCGATCAGTGACATCTCTAATCAAACGATGTGCCGAAGTCTGCTCAATGGACTCCGCCGCCCGGGAGAGGCCGGTCATCCTCGCCGGGCAGGCCGGGATTCTGATCGGATGTGAGCGGTGGGTAGTATCGATCGCCGACGGTGCGTCCCCCGTTCCCGTTCGGGCGGCTTAGATGGCCTTCTAGCGCATTCTGCCCGATACTCACACCGGCGACCAACGTCGGAAGTGCATATCCGCCCAGAAGTTCACTGAACATTCGCAGGTTCCCACGATCGGCATCTTCCAGAGCACCGATGTATTCATCCCTCTGTTTGTTGGTTATGACTGGTGGCGGCAATCCTCGCCGAATGTAGGCGTATGCCATCAGCATTCGCGACACCCTGCCGTTGCCATCCCGAAATGGATGCGTGCGGACGAACCGGTGGTGCATCCAAGCAGCTTCGACCTCGACGGGATACTGCTTAGCCTCGATTTGGGCATGCATATCAATGAAGCGATCCATTTCGGCCTGAACATGCTCAGGTGGGCAATACTGGTGAATGACACCGTCAGGGCGTCGTGGGTTATTCGACCACTGCTTCCATTGCCCTTTCTCCCTGAACTCGACCTGCACACGCCGCCCGTCCAGCGTCAGTCCGGTCACCGTTTCTTGGTGGCGAGTCAGCAACTGGTGCCAAGCCTTGATCTTGTGCTGCGTCAACCCCGCACCTCCAGCCACGTCGCTGAATAGCATGCGATAGGCCGCCTCCTGATCCTCCAACAGTCCTTTGATCGTCCGGTCCTCCACGCCCTCCAGAGTGTGCGAACCGACAACACCGGCGAAGCCCTCGGCGATCAGCTGTTCAGTGATGCCGCTCCTTAGCGTGTACAGGCCTTCGATCTGTCCGGTCTCGATCGCAAACTCGCGGCCTCGTTCGGCCAGCCAACCGTCAAGGAAGTGCCGGGGCGTTTCCCGGTCCTTTAGCGCTACCTGAATATCGTTCCATTTGGATGCAAAGTCCGCATACCCGGGAAAGCCCCACTCGCGTGCCCCGTCCAGCATACCCGCAAGCGGCCGCCAAATCTCAGGATGCGCCTGCTGGTCCATATCCTGACCGTATATTACGGCACTCCCATGTCGGCCGGCATCGGACGCGGCCGGCTTGCGAATTCGTCGACGCTCGACTCTTAGCCCCTGTCCACAGCGGTACGCTGGCGCGGCTGCTGCGTTCCTGTCAGCCAATCAGGCGGCATCTTCCGGCACTTGCTGTCTGGGCCGCACTCGCGGACGCTACATAAACAACGCAGCCGCTGCCACACTGCAGCGCTTCGACGAAGGTAAGAGTTGGGAGCCTAAACACGATCAGATTCTAGGAATTGCAATACGATCTTTCCGAACTCGTCCGGGCGCTCGACCGGGGCGAGGTGGCCCGCGCCGGGAATCTCGTAGTACGTAGCATCCGGCAACCGCTCTGCCAAGCTCCTGACCGCAGAGGTTGGCGTCGACTGGTCCTCCGACCCGCAAATGCAGATTGCCGGGACCCTGATACTGCCCAGCAGGCCGCCTAGGTCCGCGTCGCGCAGTGCAGCGCAAGATCCCAGATAGCCGTTGACCGGCGCGCGTGCGAGCAGGGCAGTCCAGCCGCGCACGGCGACTGGCTGTTTGCGGCGGTACGACGAGCCGAACCAGCGTTCCATAACCGTCGCCGCGAGCGGCTCCAAGCCGTCGGCGCGAACTTGGCTGATGCGCGTGTCCCAGAACTCGCGCGGGCCGATCAAATCGGCTGTGTCGGCCAGCACCAAGGCCTTCACCAGGTCCGGTCTCCGCACGGCGGCAGCCATGGCGATCATTCCGCCGATTGACAGGCCGCACAGGATCGTGGGTCCCCAGCGCAGGCTGTCGAGAAGGCCGGCGAGATCATCGGCGTGGTCCGTGATCGTGTACGACCCGTCCGGGCTCTGCGTCAGACCTTGACCGCGCTCGTCGTAGCGCAGCGAGCGGATGCGTCCGCCGAGCTCGAGTATGAGATCATCCCAGATACGACAGTCAGTGCCTAGGGAATTCAGGAAGACCACGCGGGGGGCATCTTGGGGGCCTGCCGCGCGATAGTACATCGTCAGGTCCGCTGATTCTGCGAACGCCATCCTTGCGATCTGAAGCGTTGACAGGATATTGCGTCTACGCAACACTAGTCAAGCCCGCGCTAGATGACCTCGAAATTCGCAGAATCGTTCGGCATTCGCTTGCGGCGGGCGTACCAATCGCTCCACCGGCGCGCCAATGCCGAGTTGCGCCAGCGCTTCGGTGTCACGGCCGACCAATTCGTGGTGCTCAGCCTGCTGGCAGAGCGCGACGGCGTCAGCCAGCGGGAGATCTGCAGCCGCTGCTATTCCGATCCCAGCACCATCGGCGCGCTAGTGCGTCGCATGGAGCGGCGCGGCTGGGTGCGGCGCGAAACCGATCCGCGCGATGGCAGGGCCCGCCAGGTACACCTGACCGACGCCGGTCGACAGCTGCAGCGGGAATTGTGGGCGGCCGCTGACGGTAGCTTTCACCGCGACCTGTGGGCCGTGCCCCGCAACGCGGAAGAGGAGCGCGTACTCTTCGATGCGCTGGATCGCGTGGTGGAAGCGATGGACGGCGGGTGATTCGGATGGTCACGGCGATCACGCCATACCGCCTCGACATCGTCTCTGCCGAGAATCCATACCCGTACTATCGGGAACTGCGGGACGACGACCCGGCCCACTTCTCGGCGGAGGAGCAACTGTGGGTGCTGACCCGCTTCGAGGACGTATCGAACGCCTTCCGGGACTGGAAGACGTGGTCCTCGACCCGTCGCGGCAACTTAGTCAACGACATGCCGGAGCGGATCGGCCGGACTCTAGGCACGACTGATCCCCCGGACCACCGCTTCGCTCGGGGCCTGGTGGAGAAGGCGTTCACGCGCGGTACGGTTGAGCGGCTCGCGCCGCGCATCTGCTCACATGCGAGCGCACTTGCTCGCGCCGCGCTGGATCGTGGCGAGGTCGACATGGTCGGGGCGGTGTCGGCGCCGCTCAACGCGGCGATCCTCGGAACGATGTTCGGCGTTCCGGACGCTGATTTCTTGGCCCTGCGCCGCTGGCTCGACGATTTCTTCCTGCGCGAAGAGCCGGCCCCCGGCTGCGAGTCGCGGCAGGCGGTCGCGATGCGCGAGTTGACCAAGTATCTGGACCGATTGGCGAGCGAGCGTGTCGCCCGGCCGTCCGATGACCTGATGAGCGCGATGCTGCAGGCAGAGCAGGATGGCCGTCGGCTGAGCCGCGAACAGGTCGTGGTTACGACCATGACGTTCCTGACGGCTGGCTTCGAGTCCACCAACAACCTGTTCACCAATCTTGCGTATGCCCTCGCAACGCATCCGGCGGTATATCGCCGGCTCCGGACGCGACCGGAATTGGTGCCCAGCTTTGTCGAGGAAGGCATGCGCTGGGACGCCGCAGCGCAAGGCTTCGTGCGCAGCCCTACCAGAGACGTGGCACTGCACGGCAAGCTGATACCCGAAGGCGCGCAAGTCCTGTTGCACATCGGTTCCGCCAATCGCGACGAGCGCGCCTTCGAGAGGCCGGACGAGTTCGACATCGAGAGGCCCAGCAATCGCCACCTCGGGTTGGGCAAGGGAATCCACTTCTGCGTTGGCGCGCCGCTGGCCCGCGAGATGGCGAACGCATTGTTCCGCGCCTTGGTTGGGGCCAGCCGCGCGTGGGACGTTGACCTCGATCGGGCGCGTCGCGTGACGACTCCGAACTTCCGCGGGTTTTCGGAACTGCCGCTGCGGATCTGAGGACTGAATCGATGCCTGGCTCGTACCCGCGCTGGCCCCTGTTGCTCTTGCTAGTGCTTGCAGCGGGCTTTGAGAACTTCTGGCTTTGGGGCGAGGACTGGTTGCTATTCGGCATACCCGTCAACCTCGCCTACCACGTGGGCCTGTGCCTCGCCGGCGCGGGCCTGCTCGCGGTGGTGGTGCGCTGGGGCTGGCCGGACGACGCGGACGACTAGGCGCGCCATGGTCCTGCTGGTTCTGTCCGCGTACCTGCTGGTGGTGCTGGGCGTCGGCCTGTTCGGCCACCGGCTCTTCCGGGGCACGGGCGAGGACTACTTCCTGGCGAGCCGTTCGATCGGTCCCGTCGTCCTGCTGATGACGCTGTTGGGGACGAACATGACGGCCTTTACCCTGCTAGGCGCCTCGGGAGAGGCCTACCGGCGGGGCGTGATCGTTTTCGCGCTGATGGGATCGAGCACCGCCATCATCGTGCCGTTCCTGTTCTACTACCTCGGAATCCGCTCGTGGAAGCTCGGCAAGCGGCACGGCTACGTCACCCAAGTGCAGCTGGTGCGGGATCGGTTCGGCTCGGACGCCTTGGGCGCCCTGCTCTTTGTCGTCGCCGTGGCCCTGATGCTGCCGTATCTGCTGATCGGCGTCAAGGGCGGGGGCGATGCGCTCAATGTCTTGACGGGCGGTCCGGGCGCAGGCCTGCCGCCCTGGGTCGGCAGCCTGGCAGTCTGCGCGGTGACGTATGTCTATGTCAGCTATGGCGGCATGCGCAGCACGGCCTGGGTCAACGCGCTCCAGACAACCGTGTTCCTGCTGTTCGGAATAGCCGCCTATGCAGCCGTGGTCTCGCAGTTCGGGGGAATCGGTTCCGCGATGGGCCGGCTGCGCGCCGAATATGCCGAGATGGCGAGTTTCGGCACCGACCGCTTCGCCGTCTTGCAAATGAGCTCGTTCCTGCTGTTGCCGCTCTGTACCGGGGCGTTCCCCCACCTGTACAGCCATTGGCTCTCGGCGCGAAGCGCCCGGTCCTTCCGGCTTGCCATTGTGGCCTATCCCGTTCTGGTCGCGGCGATCTGGTTCCCGAGCGTGACGTTGGGCGCGATCGGCCGCCTGCAGTTCGCGCCGCCGCTGGACGGACCGATATTGGTCAAGCTGATCGTGGCGAACACCGGCGAGATACTGGCCGGCTGCCTGGCCGCAGGTGTGTTCGCCGCAATCATGTCCTCGCTGGACTCGCAGATTCTCGCCTTGGGGGCGATGTTCACGCAAGATATCGTGCGCCACTACGGTTTCGATGGCAAGCTGCGCGAGGAGCGCCAAGTCTGGTTCGGGAGGGTCTTTGTGCTGGCGTTCCTCGGCCTCGCGTTCGTTTGCTCGCTGGTGGCTTCCCAGTCCATCTTCGCGCTGGGGACTTGGGCGCTGACCGGGTTCGCCGGCCTCCTGCCCATGCTGGCGGCAACGTTGTTCTGGCCACGGGCGACGGCTCGCGGCGCGGCTGCGTCGATCGTGACCGTGGTCGTGCTGTGGGCAGGCCTATTCTGGGACTCCCTGTCGGTTGAGGGAGCGTACAGCGTTGCGGGCACGGGATTGATGCCGGTTGCGCTGATCGTGCCAGCGGCTGCGCTTGCCTTGGTGTTGGGGTCGCTCGGAAGGCAGCCTCGCTCTCAGCTCTGAAGCGTCAGGTGTCCGGATGCGCATAGCGTGAGACCGGTCCGCCGACGTCCCTGCGAGCCCCGCCCGCCGATTCCCGCTCGCTGTGGTTGCGGGTCATAGCGGTTCGCAATGAGGAAGGGGAATGCTCCGTGCGTGAGGCTCGCCGACATCCAGGTCAGATTCCGGGTCGCGGTCCGGGTTGTTTTGCGAAATCTTGACGTCCTGCGGCGGGAACTTTCCTGCCAGCATGCTATGTTCTGCCCTAGGATTAGGTGCGAATGGTGGGCGGGGTGCGCTCGGTCGGCGCTGCTGCGCGGTTCGCAAGAATGCAAACGGGGTGAAATCATGATTCGAAGTCTGCGCGAAGCGTTGTGGCTCGGCCTGTGCGCGGCGATGCTTGTGGCGCCCGTGCAGGCCCAGGTCAGCCTAGCTGGCGTGACCGGCGTTGTCACCGACGCCGCTAGCGCCGTGATACCTGGCGCTAGCGTTGTCATCACGAACGTCGAGACCGGGATCGAAACGAAGGCCGAAGCCAACGAGGCCGGCTACTACACATTGGTCAGCCTGGTCCCCGGCTCGTACGAACTCGCGGTCCAATCCGATGGATTCGCCCGCTTCGTGCGGACCAATCTTGAGCTGGAAACGGGCCAGCAGCTGCGCCTCGACGTTGCGCTGGAGATCGGCGCTGTCACCGAGTCCGTGACCGTCAGCTCGGCCGCTCCCTCGATCAATCTCGAGCGCGGCGCCGTCAAGGGCGACGTGATCGTCCACGAAGAGATCCAAGACCTGCCGTTGCAGGGCCGGGATTTTACCAACCTCGCGTTCTTGGTGCCCGGCGTGATGCCGCGCGGACGCGGGCAGGGCTCATTCGCGTCCGTGAACGGCGCCCGCGGAGACCAGACCAACTTCTTTGTCGATGGCGTCAGCAACCGCAATCCTGTCGGCGGCGGGGCGCAGGTGCGGCCGCCACTGGACGCGGTCGAGGAGTTCCGCGTCGTCACTTCCGGCTTCTCCGCAGAATACGGCGGCTTTTCCGGTGGCATTATCGGCATCACGATGCGCTCAGGGACGAATCAATTCCACGGCTCGGCCTTCGAGTACCTGCGCAACGAAGTGCTGGACGCGCGTGGGTTCTTCGACGAGGAGCGCCTGCGGCTTCGCCGCAACCAGTTTGGCGGCACCTTGGGTGGCCCGATCATGCGCAACAAGAGTTTCTTCCTCGTCAGCCTCGAGGGGCGCATACAGTCGATCGGCAGGACCCGGTTGGGCAACGTGCCGACCGCGCTGGAGCGGGCGGGCGATTTTTCCCAGTCCCTGGACATCGCCAGGGGCACCGCCGGAGGCACTCTTGAGCCGGTGTATCTCAACGACCCGGATCGCAGCGGAGCGTGCAACCGGCGCGTCAAGCGCGGCTGCTTTCCCAACAACCAGATCCCTGCCACGAGCGTTGACCCGATCGCGCTGGGCTTGATCGATTTCTACCCACTGCCCAACCGCGACAACCTGCGACTGAACAACATTTCGACCGCGGTGGACGACGACGACTGGTACCAGGTGGTCTTCAAGGTCGATCAGAACTTCTCGCCCAAGGACAACTTCTCCATCAGCTACCAGAAGCGCTTCAACAACTTGGAGAACCCCTTCGCCGGCAGTGCTCTAGCCATCTGGGGCGACGAGACGCGTGACCGCCGCGACCTGATCTCGCTGCGCCACACGCACACCTTCTCGCCGACATTGGTGCTAGAGCTCTCGGGCGGTTTCAGCCACCGCGACAACTACGCTTATTCGCTCGCCGCGAACGAAGATCCGGCCACTATCGGCCTGCCCGTGCCGGACGATCTCGCTCCGGAACTGCGGGGGCTGCCGCGGGTCACTCTACAAGGCTACTGGCCCTTGGGGCAGAGCGCAGGCACGCCCCGCGAACAGCAGGTCTGGGACTGGCAGGCCTCCGGCCGGCTGTCGTGGATCCGCCAGACCCACACGATCAGGATGGGCTTTGACACCTCCCAAGTGCTGTACGACCAGCCGCAGTTCAACAACGTGCGCGGCTCGTACCGCTTCGGCCGCCGCTTTACGCGGCACACGGTCGGCGACCTGCTCCTCGGACGCCTGCAGAGTGTCAACCGGCGCGTCCAGACGACGTTCAACGAACTGCGCAGTCACGGCTTCGGGCTGTTCATCAACGACGACTGGAAAGTGAACCGCGACGTGACGCTGAACCTCGGCCTCCGGTACGAGGTCGAGATGCCGCCATACGATGTGAACGATCGCCTGTCGAACTACCACCCCGAACTGAATAAGGTAGTGCTGGCGGGCGACCAGGCGCTGCCTGACTTGGACCAGATCTTGGCCGACCAAGGGCTGTCGGATCGCACGGTCCTCGCGCAGGATATCGGCATGACCCGTCGGCTGATTGATCCCGACTTCAACAATTTCGCACCGCGGCTTGGGTTTGCGTGGAGACCGTTCGGCAACAATCGCAACGTGGTCCGGGGCGGCTACGGGATCTTCTACCAGGGCTATTTGCTGGGTCCGGTGCGGGGCCAGCTGGCGGGTGTTTTCCCGTTCACGTTTAACGAGACCTACAACTCGGCGGGCAACCGCAACATTCCCCCGCCTACGCTCCAGAATCCCTATCCGGAGGGGCGCCAGAGGGTTGGAGGAGCGGGCATCCAAGCGGTCAACGGCTTTGATCCGGACCCGCCCTCGGCCTACCTGCAATCGTGGAATCTCACGATCGAGCGGGACCTCGGCGGCGGGCAGGCCTTGGAAATCGGCTATGTCGCCTCCAAGGGCAGTCACCTGCAGCGCCGCTACGACTACAACCAACCGATCCGTGACTTGGCGCTCGCGGTCGAAGGCGCCAACGGCAACTTGACGTTCCCACGTCCGATCGATGGCATCAACCGCCTCAACTACACCTCGTTCGGGGCGAATTCGACGTACCAGGCCCTGCAGGCTTCGCTGCGCCGACGCAGCCGCAGCGGGCTGTTCTATCGCTTCAACTACACGTTCAGCAAGTCCATTGATGACTCCTCCGCGGCCAACGATCGCAGCGGCGGGGGTGGGGCCGGGGCGATCGACACGACCAACCTGCGCCTCGACCGGGGCCGCTCGAACTTCGATCAGCGGCACGCGTTCACCATGGCGGGGCGCTACCAGCTGCCGGTTGGCCAAGGCCGCCGGTTCCTGCGCAACATGCGCGGACCGGCTCAGGCTGTCCTTGGAGGTTGGCAACTCTCTGCAACCACTACGGCGTACTCGGGCCAGCCCTTCACCGTGACGGCGGCCAACGTCGACCTGAATGCGGGCGAGTCGCCGCGACCGAACCGCATCGCGCACGGCTACCAGCAGCCGGACGCGTTCCCGGGACTGAAAGGCGTGGATTTCCCGTGGTATGACCTGTCGGCCTTCGAGCGGGTTCCGTGCATCGGAACCGAGAACCGCAATGGGATCGAGTGCTTCGAGAGCGAACACGGCTTCCAGCCCTTCCAGGTCGGCAACTCAGGACGGAACATCTTGGACATGCCGGGGGCTGTCAACATGAATCTCAGTCTGCAGAAGAACTTCCGGTTCGAAGGGCGCCGGAACCTGCAGGTGCGCATGGATGCATTCAACGCGCTGAACACGACCCGGCTGGGTCGGCCCAGCCCGCAGTTCGACGCGCTGCAGGGTGGCTTGATCATCACAGCGAGGCAGCCGCGCATCCTGCAGGCATCAATGACATACAGGTTCTGAAGGCACCGCTGTAACGCTGAGCGAGGATTCAGAGCCAGACGGAGAAGTTAGCTATGTGCGCTGCACGAATCTCCCTAGCTTTCGCGATCGGGCTGTGTGCGGCTGTCGCCGAACAGCCCCTGACGACGCCCCGCGGGGCGGTCAACGCAGTTTCCCTGCAGTCTGCGCCCTCCGTCGTCGCCCAAGGCGGCATCTTGGCCGTCTTCGGCGAGCAGTTGGCTGCCGCCCACACCAAGCCCGAGGCAGCGCCGCTGCCCGTGGCATTGGAAGATCCCGCGGTGGAGGTCTTGATCAACGGCGTGGCGGCGCCGATCTTCTTCGTGTCGCCGGCCCAGGTCAACGTCCTGGTTCCGTGGGAGATCGAGCCGGGCTGGGCCGACGTGGTAGTGCGCCGGGGCGGCTTGGAGAGCGCGCCGATGCCTGTCCTGGTCTCCGAGGCCAACCCGAATCTGTTCACCTACGAGGGCTCGAGTGCATTGATCACCCAGACGGGCGGCGACAACCCGGACGCGCCACCGCTAGGGGTCGATGGCCCGGCCCCGGCCGGCAGCGTCGGTCCCGCCAGCAGCGAGGAGCAAGGGCAAACCGTCGCGATTTTCGCGGCCGGCCTGGGCCAGACCGATCCACCGGTCGCCAGCGGAGCGCTCGGAGCTGGCGCGACCCCTGCGGCGGAGCAGCGGGCCTACTTGGGCGGCCTGCCCGTCGCGGTCACGTCGGCGGCTCTGTCGGCCGACATGGTGGGGGTGTACAAGCTCGAGTTCGAAGTGCCGGAGCTGGCCGGTCCGGGCGAAGTCTTCCGCTGGTATTCCGGGGACGTTGGAAGCGCCGCGGTGTGGGGCGCGGGCGGCCCCCCGACGCCGCGCTACATGGCGCTGAGCGCCGACTTGGAATCGCCCCAGCGCATCGACTTGTCCGATCTGAACCCGTACTTTTTGGCGGCCAGCGGTCCGGTGGATGAGCTCGACTTTTGCTTCCGCAACGTGCAACTGCTCGACTTCCGCCGTGACTCGACGACGACCTTGGAGCACTGCGTGCTGCCTTCCAATCCGAACGCGCCCAACCAGAACGCTTACAGGCCGTTCGAGCGATCGATCAACAGCCCCGTGCTCGCCGCGCTCGCCGAGCCGTCCGGCGAGATCGGCGAGGGCATCACGGACCAGCTGCTTCTGCTCGACACGGCCGCGGGTAGCACTGCGCAGCTCGTGCAGCTGCCGCAGCCTGCGGACCGGTTGCAGTCAGCGATTGGGAACAGCCGCAATATGCGCCTGCTGCGACCCGGCGACGACACCGTCTATTCGCTGATCGATGCAGAAGGTGCGGCGGTCGGCGAATCCCCCGGCATTTCTGCCCTGCCGAACCCGCTTGAAGTGGACGGCATGACCGCAGAAGTCGCCCAGGACGCCCGTTTTGGATTCGGCTACCGCATGCGCTTCCTTGGTCCGGATCCCGAGACCGCGGACGTGCGGCCCGTCGCGGTCCTGTTCGACCGCGACTCCAACGTGATCGGCAAGGCTGCGTTCCCTGACGGCTGGGATCCGATCGCACCGCCGCGCCGCACCAACAACCAAGGGGTCCAGATCGGCACTTCCCTCGCCGCGGTCCAGAACGGATTCCGCGGCGATCCGACAGCCTACGTGCTGGCGCGGGCGTCCGACGGCAGCGGCGATGGCGTGGTAGCATTCCACGCGGCGCTTCCGGAGGATCGCGAAGCGCCGGCGCCCGAGAGCGTTGCCGTCGAGGCTTCCGCAACCGCGTTCCCGGCCGGCTCGTATGCCGCAACCTGCCACACCCAGGTGCGCTTTCAGCGCATTGCTCTGACCCGCGAGCTGGCGATCGTCGCAACCTCCCAGATGCTGGACGAGTTCGCCCTTCCGCAGTTCAACCAGCTCTGCGCCGGGGACCAACTCGTGCTGTTCGACACGGTGGCTGCCAGCACCAAGGCCGTGCCGGCGCCGGAGCCGCTGGACAACTCCGCCAAGGGAGTAGCGGGCAGCTATCTCTACTTCGGGGATGGCGCTCGCGAGGTCGCCCTGCAGGCCTCGCAGAAGATCCACATCTTTGACGGCGTGAGCGAGACGTTCAGCACGGTGGAATTCGAAGAAGACGTCGGCATCTTGTCCAACAACTTCAATTTGATGCACCGGCTTGCCGAGCAAGGCCGGGTGGTCGCCTTGGCTACCGGAGGGCCGACGCGCACCAATCCGCGCGGAAACACCCAGCCCCCCCTGGCCGGTAACCGCGGTCTGCTGGTCCTGGACTTGCCCAATGCCACAGCGACCCACTTGGCGCTGCCCGAGGGATTCGCGCGGGTCGTCGCGCTGTCGAACCAATTGATCAACCAGCGAGGCCTCCGCACGTTCGGCATGTTCCCGTTGATCGGACGCGCGTTCGCCTATTCGCAGAAGCCCAACAGCGGGCCTGGCAATCCCGGCGGGACTGCCATCCTCACATGGGATGTTTCGACGGGCACCGCCACGGAGATGTCGCTACCTGAGGACGGCTTTGCCGTCGTGCGGCAGGTAGGCGGCGGCGGTGGCGGCGGTCGTGGTGGCGGCGGTGGCGGCGGCGCGGCGGGCCCGTATATCTGGGCTTGGCAGCCCAAGAGTTCGTCTTTCGCCTACGGGGTCTACAATCGCGGCGGCGATTTGATCGCTATTGGCGTGGTCGGCCCCAACTAGGCGTTGGATCCGGCACTAGCCCTGGCGGGCAGGGTCGGGCTGCTTCTGAGCGAGGTGGTCAGTTCATCCCGCACATGCCGCCCATGCAGGCCGGGCCGCCGCAGCGCTGTTCGGCGGGGGTGGGGCAGGCTTCCGCCGGGCTGTTCCCTGAACTGGCCGAGAAGGTCGAATAGACGCGCTCGATCGATTGGCTGCCGCACTCGCAGCTGTCGGGCTCGGGGGCCGAGCCCATTACGAGCGCCTCAAAGCGGGAGTCACAGTCCTCACACTGGTATTCGTAGATCGGCATCGCTTCTATTCTAGCCGCGAGTTGGCCGGGAAGCTTGGGCGAGGACTTCTCGCACCCGCGCTCGCACGCTTGCGAGCTCGACTTCGGACGTGCTGATCTGGATCGGCTCGCCTTGGACTGCCACCACGGTCCGGGCTTCGGCTCTGCCTAGATGCACAGGGATCAACGGCGCGCCAGTAGCGGCGGCGGCCGCGAATCCTTCGGCCCGGAATCGAGTGCGGGCAGGTGACGCGCCAGGAGCGCTATCGGCGAAGGTCACGACAGACTGCCCGTCGGCGAGGGCGGCCTGCATTCGCAGCTCCAGGTCGGCCGCGCGCGGGCCCGAGGCGCCAGCGACGGGCGGCGCGACGAGCGGATCGAGCAGGAAGGCTTCGGCAGAGGAAAGACCGCTGAACGCTGTGCGGTCCGCGAAGACGAAGCTCTCGCGAATCGCTGCAGCCACCACGAGCGGGTCGCAGCCGTCCAACCGGTTCACCAGCATCAAGCCAGTGGCTCCAGAAGCTCCGATGCCGTGGGGGCACCGTGCCCCGTGCTGGGCGCTTAGCATTGCAGCGCCGGGCGCAATCGCTTGACGGGCCAAGCCTGCCGAGGGGGCTAGCCGCGCCAGCATGCCGAAGAGTGCCGCCACGGACCAGCCGAACAGGCGCCTAGTGATCCCGAGTATCGCAGCGCTGCCGCGACCGGCCGTCTCCACTGCCGAGCGCACGCCCGCTCGAATGCCGACCTTGGCCAACTGCACCCAAGTCGGCTTGGCCGAGCGGACCGCCAAGCTGCCTGATTCATACGTGTTTCGGATTGCCGAGCGCTGGATCTTGCCGCTCGAGGTCTTCGGCACGGCACTCGCAGAGACGAGAACGACGTCATCGGGCGGAACTCCGACGCTGCCGGCCACCGCTTCGGTGACCGATGTCCGGATCCGCCTCCGAGCGGCAGGATCGCTGACGCGCGTTTCGGCGACCACCACGAGCTTTTCCGTGCCGCTGCCAGGATCGATGCAGCCGAAGGCAGCCACGCAGCCCTTGCGCACGCCGTCCGCCTCCCACGAAGCCATCTCCACGTCTTGGGGGATGATGTTGCGACCGCCCTTGATGATGCAGTCTTTGAGGCGACCCGTCACATAGAGCTCGTCTTCCACCACATAGCCCAGGTCTCCGGAGTCGATCCAGCCGTCATCGTCCAGCACTGCCGCAGTCGCCTCCGGGTTGCGGAAATAGCCGTTGGTCCTTGACGGGCCGCGGAACAGGACACGCCCCCGCGTGCGATCCGGCAAGATCGCGCCGTCCCCGGCCACAACCTTGACTTCGTGCCCGGGGAGCGGCCTGCCGTTGGCCACGAATTCTAACGCCGAGCTTGACCCGCGCGCGGATGTCGGCACGGCGCGGCCCTCGGTTTCGTAGGCGATCCGGTCGATCGTGTCTACCACCGGCCCTCGCCAGAAGGGAGGGTAGGTCAAGGCTACGGAAGACTCGGCCAGGCCGTAGAACGGCATCAGGCTGCGCTCGTCAAATCCCCACGGCCTGAAGCGCTCGGTGAACCGTCTCAGCGTTGCCGGCAGCACTGGCTCGCCGGCGTTAATCGCCACTCTCCACGGGGACAGGTCGACACCATCCATGGCTAGGTCGGTTACCTTGCGGACGCACAGTTCGAAGGCGAAGTTCGGGGCGGGGCAGAGGCTTCCCGCCGAGTCGCTCAGCGCCCATAGCCAGCGTTCCGGCCGCACCAGGAAGTCGAGCGGCGACAGGACTGTGATCGGCAGGCCGTAGTAGAGGCTGAACAGCCACGAGCCGATCAGCCCCATGTCGTGGTACAGCGGCAGCCAGCTCACCACCGCATCGGTGGGCCGCACCTCAACTGCGAAGCCGATCCCGCGAATATTGGCGAGCACGTTGGCATGGGTCAGCGTCACGCCTTTCGGATCCCCCGTGCTGCCGGAGGTGTATTGGATGAAGCAGATCTCGGCTGGTTCGACTTCAGGCGCCCGTGCGTTCCGGCCGCGATCTGCGAGGGCAGCGGCGCTGACGGTTTCCTGAAGCGACGGCAACTGCCCGCCCAGGACGCTCGCGACGGCCTGTACCCTGTCGAACGAGATCAGGAAGCGCACCTGCGCGTTCTTCAAGATGCGGCTCTGGCGCTGGATGTAAGCCTCCAGCTGATTCGGCCTGGCAGGGGGGTAGACCGGGACCGCGATCCCGCCGGCCAGCATGACGCCGAGGAAGCTGGAGAAGAAGTCTTCGCAGGTAGGCAGCATGATCGCCACGGTCTCGCCGCGTCGCAGCCCAGACGCCGCCAGGCCCGCTGCGATGCCAGATGCGCTCGCGTAGAGCTGCCCGTGAGAGATATCTTGGCCGCGGTCTTGATCGAGCAGATGGACATGGACCCTAGCCGGGTCCCGCTCTGTTTGAGTGCGCAGCACTTCGGCGACGGTCGTAGCGCCGGCCGGCGCGGGGTGCGCTTCCCGGCTCGGTTGAACGATCGGCCAGCGGCCGCGCGAGGAGCCGCTTCCGTTGGCCTCCAAAGCGATGCGGACCCAGTCCGCGGGACTCTCAGCCGTTTGCGCGCCAGTTTCAGGCAGTCGCAGGCCCAGCGCGCTCTCAAGGCGCACTAGCAATTCCACTCGCTCGAGGCTCCCGAGCCCGAGGTCGCGGTCTAGGGACGACCTCGGCGTCGCGCGCCGGGCGGCTTCGGACGAACCCAGTTCCCTGAGCAGCGCCCTCACCGTCTCGAGGACTGCCGTTTCGATGTCTCCGCGGCGCTGGCTGTTGCTGCCCATCGAATCCTTCTAGCCTATACCGGGTGGGGGGGCATCTTCACGCGGTCCGGCGATGCCACCGCAGATGTGAGACCGTGGGGATGCAGGATGGGTATGTTCGGCATGACACCGCACCTCGCCAGGATCCGGGTCTTTCCGATCAAGTCGCTGGACGCGCTAGAGCTCGAGCGAGTGGGGCTGGCTTCAGGGGTGCGCTTGGATGCGGACAGGGACTATGCGCTCTTCGACGCCCGGGGCCGATTCCTCAACGCCAAGCGCCTCGGCCCGAAGATTCTCGCCATTCGTGCTGCTTTCTCCGACCAGGCTCGTGCGGTCGAGCTGGCGCTCGGCTCGGATTCTGGACGGTTCGAACTGCCCGGCGACCGTTCCGCTCTCGAAGCCTGGTTCGGCAGGGTGCTGGGCCAATCAGTGTCGTTGCGGCAGGACTCAACGGCGGGATTTCCGGACGACGAAGACGCATCCGGACCGACCGTGATCGGGTCGGCGTCAATCGATGCCGTGGCGGGGTGGTTCGGGCTAGCCGCCGAAGAGGTGCGCCGGCGCTTTCGCGCCAACTTGGAGATCGCGGGTCTCGGGCCGTTTGAAGAGGACACGCTGTTCGGTCCGCCCGGCCTGCCCAAGGCCTTCCGTATCGGCGAGGTGAGCTTCCTCGGGGTGAACCCGTGCCGCCGTTGCGTGGTCCCGACTCTCGATTCCCGCGGGGACAGCTCGGTCGCTGCGCTTTCCGCCAAGGAGTTCAGCGCGCTGCGCGAGCGCCACAGTCGGACCGGCACCAGCCTCGCTCTCTATCCTGGTTCCTATCGGCTAGCGGTCAATACCCGGATCGAGCCGCTCCAGGCGGGCAAGCAACTCGTCGTCGGCGACGAACTGACTCTCTCCGAATAGCGTTCGCGGAAGTCGGCGGGCTCGGAGGGTGCCCGCGATAGACTGAGGGTATATATACCTAACTTCCGAAAGCAACAAGCCAACAATAACAAATAAATATACGAAATATGTGCGATAATGGAATCGTGCTGGTGCATTCATCGGTGACGGCACGCTGTAAGCTGTCTCCCGCTGGCTATGAACGGATGTTCCGAATCCGTCGGAGCCTGAATCGCCTCTACAACGACTCGCTGGAGGAACGCAAGAGGGCCTATCAGGAACGCAAGCAGAAACTCAGTTTCTACGACCAGTGCAAAGTACTGACGAAACTGCGGCAGTCCAACGAGCACGGGCTCGGAAGCATCGCAGTCGGACCGGCCCGCGGCATGCTCAAGCGCCTGGACCAAGCGTTCAAGAGTTTCTTCCGGCGTGTCAAGGTCGGGCAGAAGCCCGGTTATCCGCGCTTCCGGGCGCTGGCCCGTTGCGTCACCATCGACGTCACCAGCATTCGGCCGAGCGTGCTGCGAGACTGCGGCACGTACTACGCGATCCGTATCAAGGGCTTCCCGCGGATCCAGTGCTATCCGTCCCAGACGCTGCCCGACAGCCGTCAGTTGCAGTCCCTCCGACTTACGTTACGGGGACGCCACTGGCACGCGTCAATGGTGTACCAGCTCGAGCAGGCTGCCACGGAGCCTGCGACCGCCGCCACCGGTATCGATGTCGGCGTCCGCAAGCGGATGACGTTGTCGAACGGCAAGACCTACAAGCCACACAAGCGGAACTGGAAACGAATGCGCAAGGCGCAGCGGGCCGTTGCCCGCTGCCAGAAGAGGTCGCAGACGCGACGTAAACGTGTTGCGCGCCTAGCGCGTTACCGTCGCAGGGAATTCGTATCCCAGCGCAACGCCCTGCACAGGGCTACTACGGAGATCGTGCGCAGCTACGGACTGATCGCCGTGGAGCGCCTCAAGGTGGTCAACCTGACGCGTTCGGCCAAGGGGACGGAGGAGGCCCCCGGAACGAACGTAAATGCCAAGGCAGGTCTCAACCGCGAGATCCTGTCCCAGAACTGGTCACTTCTATTCTCCCAACTCGAGTACAAGGCAGAGTGGGCCGGACGAGAGTACGTGGAAGTGGATCCGAAGCATACCTCGCAGGACTGCCATCGTTGCGGTGCCAGAAACCATCCCAAGCGTTCTGAGACCTATCGATGTGCAGCCTGCGGACTGACGATGGACCGCGATCAAAACGCGGCCATCAACATCTTGGCGGCCGGGGTTTTAGCCGCCGGAGCGTCAACGTGGGCGGTTACGTCGTGCGTCGCTCCAGAACCGTATGCCGGGACTTCCATTCGGAAGTTTGGTATATAAGCTCCATAAACTGTACGGTTCCCAGCCTTGAAGATCTTGTTCATCGGCGACATCGTCGGCCGTCCCGGCCGCCGGGCGGTGTTTTCCAGCTTGCAGCGCCTGCTAGTGGACGAAGAGATCGATCTCGCGATCGCCAATTGCGAGAACGCGGCAGCTGGCTTCGGCGTGACGGGCAAGATCGCCGATCAACTGCTCGACGCAGGCTTGCACGTGCTCACATCCGGAAACCACATCTGGGACAAGCGCGAGGTGCTTGCCTATCTGGAAGGCGAGCCTAGGCTGCTGCGCCCGCACAATTATCCCGACGCGCCCGGCAGCGGGCTGTACGTGGGGCACACCGACACAGGCGTGCCGTACGCCGTCATGAACCTGCAAGGCCGGGTGTACCTGCCGCTGACCGACTGTCCGTTCCGCCAAGCCGATCAGCTCTTGGCTGAGCTGCCCTCGGACGTACGGGTATGCTTCGTCGACTTCCATGCCGAGGTCACCAGCGAAAAGAATGCTTTTGGCCGGTATCTGGACGGCCGTGTCAGCGCGGTGGTCGGAACCCACACGCATGTCCCGACCGCAGACGAGCGCGTGCTGCCGGGGGGCACCGCGTACATCACCGATGTCGGCATGACCGGGCCGCTCGCATCGGTGATCGGCATGAAGCCGGACGAGTCGCTGAAGCGCTTTCTGACGGCCCTGCCCACACGCTTCGAGCCGGCCTCTGGCACGGTCCGGCTCAACGCGGTTGTAGTCGACGTCGACGAGCGAACCGGGCGCGCCCGTTCGATCCGGCGCTGCGCCCAGGAATACGACAGCAGCGGCCGCAATATAATGGACTAGCCGTCGCGTGGCTCGCCGTGGACATTCGCAAGACACTGCTCCGCAAGACGGGCAAGGCGATTGCCGACTTCGACATGATCCGCGATGGCGACCGCATCGCGGTCGGAGTCTCCGGCGGCAAGGATTCGCTCGCACTGCTGGACGCCCTGCTGCTGCTCCGGCGGCGTTCCCCGGTGCGATTCTCCCTGCGGGCCTTCACCATTGAGCAGGGCAAGTTCGTCCGGCCTGTGGAGCCGGTCGGTGACCTTCTTTCCCAGCGCGGGGTCGAGTGGACCTACTACGTCGACGAGCCTTCCTTGAAATTGCTCGAAGACCAGCCGGGACACGGCTGCGACACGTGCAGCCGCTTCCGGCGCCGTGCTGTCTACGATGTCGCCTCCAAGCTGGACTGCAACGTGGTAGCGCTCGGCCACACCGCTGACGACCTCTGCGAGGCCCTGCTTCGCAACGCGCTCTTCACCGGTCGCTTGAGCGCGTTGCCGCCTGTGACAAGTTCGCGCTCGGGAGACTTCCGCCTGATTCGCCCGCTGGTATACGTCAGCGAAGACGTGACGCGGGCTTACGCCGAGGAGTCTGGAATCCCGATCACGCCCTGCGTGTGCTCTTACAAGACCGGCACCGTCCGCGAGAAGCTGCGAGCGTTCTTGGCCGACCTGCGCCAGGACAATCCCCATGTGCTGGAGAACTTGCTGGCTGCCATGGGGCGAATCGATTCCGAGCGCCTTCTCGACAAGCGCTTTCTGGGCGGCCCGCCCGCAACGGGCGCGCCAGAGAATGACGCTACAATGTTGCTCTCGCCGGAGAAGCTCGCGCGCGCCTCTGTAGCCATTGATTCTGCTTCGTGCCAGGACGTGGACTACGCATGGTGAGCGCTGCGAGAGAACCGAGTTCAAGCGGCTTGCCCATTGCGGAACCGGTTTGCACGACCGCGTGCCTAGGCTCAGTTCAGCGATTCTAGCTTGGTGATCGATAGGCGATGAGCACCGGACCGGCGACTCCAGCCGAGAACCGTTCCAACCGCGCCGCCGCGCTCGCAGGGATCGCGGTCGTGGCGCTGCTGTTCGCGTTCTTGGTCGGGATTCGCGGCTTGGGGGATGGGTTCAAGCTGCTCGGTGGCGACCTGTTGGACGCCTTCTTCAGCGCGACGTCGAATCCGTTCATCGCGTTGATGGTCGGCATCCTGACGACGACGCTCGTGCAGAGTTCCTCCGTCACGACCTCGATGGTGGTGGGCCTGGTCGCCGCTCCCGAGAACCCGCTGCCGCTGGCGAACGCCGTGCCGATGATCATGGGCGCCAACATCGGCACGACCGCCACCAACACGATCGTGTCGATCGCGCACATGGGGCGTCCCGACGAGTTCCGGCGCGCCTTCGCGGTCGCGACCTGTCATGACGCCTTCAATTTCTTGGCAGTGCTGGTGCTGCTTCCGCTGGAGATCGCGACCGGGTTCCTCTCCAAGTCCGCGGCCACGTTGGCGGATCGCCTGCCATCCATGGGCGGGGGCGACTTCGACAGCCCGATCGCAGTGATCCTCAAGGCCGGCATCGCCCCGCTGCAATCGCTGGCGGAAACGCTCTCCGCTGCGCCGCAGGCGCAAGGCATTCTGCTGGTCGCCTGCAGCGGCGCGCTGATCTTCGCGTCACTGATGCTGATCGTGCGGACGCTGCACGCCACGTTGCTGTCGAAGGCCGAGCGCATGGTCGAAGTGGCTCTGGGCCCCTCGAGCGTGTTGGCGATCCTGATCGGCTGCATCGTCACCGCGATGGTGCAGTCGAGTTCCATCACCACTTCGCTGCTCGTGCCGCTGGCCGGCGTGGGCCTGATCACCCTGCGCCAAGCGTTCCCGGTCACGATCGGGGCGAACCTAGGGACGACGATGACGGCGCTGATGGCCTCGCTGGCAGGGTCGGGACCGAATGCACAGGCCGGGATCGAGATCGCGCTGACTCACTTGGGCTTCAATCTCGCCGCTACCCTGCTGATCTATCCGTGGCCGCCGGTGCGCGGATCCATCCTGAACGTCGTCACTCGCTTCGCCGATCTGGCGACGCGCTCGAAGTTGCTCGCGATAGCGTATTTGCTGGTGCTGTTCTACGGCTTGCCCGCAGCGGCGGCGTTCTTGTTCGGATAGGCCGCCCTAGCGCGCCGGCGCGCTTCGCCCCGCCGCCTTGAACTCATCGAGGGCTTCCTTCATGCGCTTCGCGGTCTCGGCTTGTTGGTAGTACAGGTTGCGCGTCTCGCCGGGGTCGCTGGCAAGGTCGAAGAGCTGGGCCGGGGCGTCGGGTGCTCCGTCGTCGAGCGCGAAATCGACGAGGAACGGGCGGGTGTAGTCGTTTCCGCCCGATCCGGCGTGGTCCAGATACTTCCACGCGCCTTGGCGCAACGCCAGGCCGAGCGAGCTAGTCTGGTGCAGCGCGAGCTTCCGGATGGGCGAGCCGTCATGGCTCCCGGCCAGCAGGGCCGAGAAATCGAAGCTGTCCTCGGCCGCGTCGTTGGGCAGCGCGTAGCCGGTCAGCGCGGCCGCGGTCGCCATGATGTCCGTCAGGTTGAACAGTTGGTCGCTGGCAGAGCCGGGCTGGATCTTGCCCGGCCAGCGGGCGATCGTTGGGACGCGGTGCCCGCCTTCCCACTGGTCGCGCTTGACGCCCCGCCACGGCCGCGCGCCGTCGTGGTCATGGTCACGGCGCATGTGATAGGCCGTGGTCACCTCGGGCCCGTTGTCGCTCGTGAACAGCACCAACGTCTCTTCTGCCAGCCCCAGGCGGTCCAGGGCGGCCATGAGCTCGCCGACGATGAAATCCATTTCGAACAGGAAGTCACCGTGGGGCCCGGCTTCGGTCCTGCCCTGGAATTCCGGAGCCGCGAACGACGGCAGGTGAACCGCCTGCATCGAGTGAAACAGGAAGAACGGCCGGTCTGGCGCGCGCGCGGCGTGCTCCTCGAGGAATCGGACGCTGCGCTCGAGAAACACCAGGTCGACTTTTTCGAGATCGTAGTCGGGCGCGATCAGCCCCCGCCGGTTGTCGTTGGCGTAGGGGTGCTTCGGAAGCGGGGCGCGATCCAATAGCGCCTCGGGCGGAACCGGGACGCGGTCTCCTTCGATCCAGGCGTAGAGCCAGTCCGTGGTGGGACAGGCGACCGTGCCGAAGAACTGGTCGAATCCCCGACTCAGCGGCCCGTCCGGGATCGCGCGGCTGAAGTCCACCCGCCGGACCCGTTCGACACCGGCGGCGATACGCTCTTCGCGGGTCGCCACCGGCAGGTCGATTGCATGCACGGGCTGTCCCTCCGAATCGAAGAAGGTCATGCCCAGATGCCACTTGCCGACCATGGCGGTGGCGTAGCCGGACTCGCGAAGCATTTGCGCGAGCGTGAGCCGGCCCGGCTCGATCAAGCACGGGCCGTCGACGCCGGTGAACACTCCGCGCATGCCGTTGCGGAACGGCATGCGGCCCGTCAGAATGCCGTACCGGGTCGGCGTGCAGACTGTCGACGGGCTGTGCGCGTCTGTGAAGCGCAGGCCTTGCCGGGCAAGGTTGTCGAGGTGCTTGGTCTCGACCTTCGCTTGGTCGTTGTAAGCGCTTACGTCGCCGTATCCGAGGTCGTCCGCGAGGATCAGCAGGATGTTGGGCGGGCGGCCCGCTCCGCCGTCCTCCGCGCAACCCCAGCCAACCGCCAGCGCAGCCAAGCCCAGCGCCAAGGCCCTGGCCCGCGCCCCGGCGCTAGGAGCCAGCATGCTCAGCCGACCTTGGGCGGGGTCTCGGTGACCTCTTCGACATCGGGGTCGAAGTACAGGACCTTGCCCTGGCGCAGGGCCATCACGCCCATCGAAATCGTCGTTTGGGCGCGGTAGGCTGTGTCGGCGTCCAAGTTCGGCTTGGCGCGGGTGCGCATGCACTCCAAGAAGTTCTTCATGTGCGCGTCCGGCCCGCGGTCCTCGACCTTGATCTGCACCGTGTCGGTGCCGTACTTCTTGACGAAGGCGTCTCGGTAGATCCTCTCCGACTCCACGGTGATGTAGTCCGTCTTGCCTTCGAAACGGCCGTGCTCGACCATCAGGATGGTGCCTTCATGGCCGCGAATCAGGCCCGGGATGTGCCGCGAATTCGCCATGGAGGCGCTCAGCACCAGGGAATGGCCCTTGGCAAAGTCGGCCAACAGGTTCATGGTGTCGGGCACCTCGCGGTCGCCAGGGGCGTTGAAGATATACTTGCCGCCGGATGCCGTGACCCGGTAGGGGAATTGCGCCTCTCCCCAGCAGATATTCAGCGGCGCGACCACGTGATAGAAGAGGTCGGTCGCGATGCCGCCGGAGTAGTCCCAGTACTTGCGGAAGCGGAAGAAGCGATGGGGGTCCCATTCGCGCTTCTGGGCCGGGCCGAGCCACATGTTCCAGTCGACGTAGTTCACGCCCTGGCCGTGCGGTCCGGCGTCGGGTTCGATCACCCAGCCCCGGCCGCGCTCCGGCGTCCAGTTCCACTCGCCGCGCAAGGAGTTGCGGTGGTACGAGCCCTGACTGGAAATCAGCTTGCCGATCATCCCGTCTTGCAGCGCCTTGCGGGCCTTCCACCACTGATCGGCGGAGGTCGTCTGCGAGCCCACCTGCAGCACGGCGCCGGTCTCCCGGACCCTGCGCGCCACCGCCTTGGCCTCCTCGATGGTGTGCGTCATCGGTTTCTCGAGATACACGTCCAAGCCCGCGTCGATGGCCGCCAACGCCATCGTGCCGTGCCAGTGGTCGGGCGTGGCGATTACGACGGCGTCCACGTCGGGCCGCGCCAGCACCTCGCGGTAGTCGAGCGTGGAGAACTCGGCTTTCGAGTTTTCTTGGGCCAGCCGCCGCCGCTTCTCGTAGACGTCGCAGACAGCCGTGATCTTGAAGTTCTGGCCGCCTTCGATCATGCGCAGCATCAGGCGCTGGAGGCTGCTGCCGCGTCCTCCGACGCCGATCTGGGCGACGTTGATGCGGTCGTTCGCGCCGATCACGCGGCGGTTCGATGCTGCGTCTTGCGGCCTGGCGGGCGCAGCTGCGGCGACCGCCGCCGTGGCGCCTTGCAGAAAGCGCCGGCGATTGAAAGGTGTTGTGGCTGACATCTCTGGTACCGCAAGAATTGTATCAAAGCGAGCGCTTTCTTCGGCCTCCCCAGGCCATCCCGAGCGCCGCGCCGAAACGGCTTCGAGGCGTGCGATTTTCGCCTACAGGTCTTTCGCCGCCGGCAGTCCGAAACCGCTCTCCGCCGCTCGGACGGCGGCCACGACCGCTTGCGCCAGCGCGTCGGCCGCCAGTGCGCCGATTTCGCCCAGCAGGCGCGCATCGACGGCGCTGCCGCCGGTGCCCAATGCGAACACCGTGTCTCCGTCAAACGGCATGTGGGCGGGGCGGATTGCCATAGCCAGTCCGTCGTGCGCCATTTGCGCGGCCTTGGCCGCTTGCGTCTTGGTCCACGTTACGTTGGCTGCGACGACCGCTATGGTCGTATTCTGAGCCGCGCCCGACCGCTCGTCGCGACGTCCGGAGCGCAGCTGCGCCATGCTGTCGGCAAACGCGGCACCGTCGCTGGTTCTCGCGCCGGCCACGATCTGGCCGGTTGCGGGATCGACGATGTCACCGAGGGCGTTGACAGCCGCAACGGCGCCAACCACCAGGCCATCGGGTCGCGTGACGGCCGCCGATCCCAGCCCTCCGCGCATCGCCCGGCGCCGGCCGAACAGCTTGCCCACGGTAGCGCCGGCGCCGGCGCCGGCATTTCCCATCGGCACTGGCCGCCGCGAGGCGTCTCTGGCGGCTTGGAGTCCGGACTTTGCCGTCGGCCTGACCTCCGGATCGCCGACGCCGAGGTCGAACAGTATGGCTGCCGGCACGATCGGGACAACGGACTCGCCCACGCGGAAGCCCACGCCCTCGCTCTCCAGGTATTGCATCACTCCGTCAGCCGCAGCCAGCCCGTAGGCGCTCCCGCCGGAGAGCACCACGGCATGGACGGTATCGACGCTCATTTCGGGCCGCAGCAGGTCGGTTTCTCGCGTGCCGGGGGCTCCGCCCCGGACATCCACGCCTGCCACCGCACCCTCGTCGGCCAAGACCACGGTGCAGCCGGTAGAGCCTGACGGGTGCGTCCAATGCCCGACTCGTATGCCGGGGACCGCGGTCAAGGTGGAGTTCACTTCGCTTGCCCGTAGCGCTGCGGACGGGCCGATCGCCATCGAGGCTCCCAGCCACAGGGCGCGACGCCGGGAGAGGCCAGTGCTGGCGACGCTCTGCATGCGCACATCATTATCGCCGGGCAGTCTCGCTATAATCCTGTGCCATGGCCCTGCCGCGCCTGATTCCGATCCGCCAGCGCTTCCCGGACCGCGCGCTGCCAGATGTCTATCGCGCCGTCCGGGCGGAGATGGATGCCGCGCCGTGGGTGGCCGCCGTCCCGGCGGGCAGCCGTATCGCCGTTGGAGTCGGAAGCCGCGGGATCGTCAACATCGACACCATCGTCAAGGCCGTCGTGGACGCTTGGCTCGATCATGGGGTCAAGCCTTTCATCATTCCGGTCATGGGCAGCCACGGCGGCGGCACGGCGGACGGGCAGCGCGATGTCCTGGCCCACTATGGCATAAGCGAGGCTTCCATGGGGGTGCCCGTCGTCAGCTCCCTGGAGGTCGTGCAGATCGGGGAGACGCCTCAGGGCATCGCCGTTTCGATGGACAGGGAAGCGTGGGAAGCGGACGGAGTCATGCTGTGCAGCCGCGTCAAGTGGCACACGGGCTTCGAGGGACGGCTCGAGAGCGGCGTCCACAAGATGATGGCGATCGGGCTCGGCAAGTGGGAGGGTGCCAAGCGCTACCACATGTGGGCCGTGCGCATGGGCCTGGAGGAGGTCATCCGCGAGGTCGGCAGCGTGATGCTCGCCACCGGCCGCATGCTCGGCGGCATGGCGATTCTAGAGGACGCCAACCACCAAACCGCGGAGGTTCACGCGCTGGGCGCCGGCAACATGGTCGCCGACGAGGAAGCGCTGCTGGCGCGGGTGAAGCGCTGGAAGGCCGATCTGCCGGCCGAGGCTTTCGACCTGTTGATCGTGGACGAGATCGGCAAGAACATCTCCGGATCGGGGATGGACACGAAAGTGATCAATCGCTCGTGGATGGGGCGGAACTGCTGGCCGGGCCTGCCGCGCATCGAGCGCATCTACGCCCGCGGCCTCACGCCGCACGGCGGTGGCAACGCGATCGGTATCGGCATGTGCGACGTGATCCATGACCGCCTGTTCCGTGCGGTCGACTTCGACAAGACGTGGATCAACTCCTTCACTGCTTCGAGCACCATCGGCTGCATGTGCCCCCCGCACTTCCCGACAGACCGCGAGTGCATCGAGCGCATCCTGGCAACGTGCGGGCGCGCGGACATCGCGGAGTGCAGCGTCGTGTGGATCCGCAACACCATGGAACTCGGCAGCATGCGCGTCAGCGAGGACCTGTTCGAAGCGCTGCGGGAGAATCCCCTGATCGAAGCAGTCGGGCCGGCGACCGAGATCGCTTTCGACTCGACGGGCCAGGTCGTCGGCGGCTCGCCCGTCGCGGAAGCGGCCTAGCCCCCCGGTGGCCGCTGGGCCCGAGACTGACCCGGTGCGGGATCGGATAGACTGTGGATGCTAGAGCGGCTACGCGGATGACTCAATTGAAGCAAGCGCCAATGTCCAAGCTGGCGTTGTTCTCGCTGGTGGCGTCGGACCTGAAGCGGGTCGACGAGGTGATCGCTTTGGACACGGTTTGCTGCCAGGACGTAGTCACCGCGATCAGCCGGCACTTGAACGCCAGCGGCGGGAAGCGGCTCCGGCCGACGCTGCTGCTGCTGTCCGCCCGCGCCTGCGGCGAGCTCGGCGACGGGCCCATCCGCATGGCTGCAGTGATGGAGACCATCCATGCAGCGACGCTGGTCCATGACGACGTCATCGACAACGCCGAGGTGCGCCGCGGCAGTCCTTCGACCAATCAGGTGTGGGGCAACCAAGTCAGCGTGCTGGCGGGTGACTGGCTCTACATGCAAGCCTTCTCCATTGCGCTGCGCGAGCGGAGTTTCCGCATCCTCGACATCCTTACCGACCTGACCAAGATGATGGTCGAGGGCGAGTTGCTGCAGGCGGAGCTGATCGGCCGGACCGACGTCACCGAACAGCAGAACCACGAGCTCATCCACCGCAAGACCGCCTGCCTGCTGTCGGCCTGCAGCCTAGTGGGAGCGTTGATGGCCGATGCGTCCGAAGACACCGAGGAGCGGCTCAGGACCTACGGCTGGAACGTTGGCATGGCCTTCCAGCTCATCGACGACGTACTCGATTTCGAGGCCAGCGAGTCCGTCTTGGGCAAGCCGGTCGGCAATGACCTGAAGGAAGGCAAGGTGACGCTGCCGATGATTCTGGCGCTGCAGTCCTGCACGCGCGCCGAACGGGCCCAGGTCGAGACGGTCGTGCGCGAACGCGGCTACACGTCCGTGCCAGCTGTCAGGATGCTAGAGATCCTCGATCGGCACGGTGCCATCGCGGAGGTTCGTCGCCGGGCGGTGCGGTTCTGCGAGGTGGCGCTGGAAAGCCTGTCAGGACTGCAAGAGACACCGTACAGGCGCGCGCTGGAGGACGCTGCCGGCCACTGGGCTATCGTGCGTCCCAGCTAGGGCGCCGCTCAGGCCCACAGTTCGTCTACCGGAGCGTAGACATCGTCGTCGGCCACGGGCACATAGTAGAAGCCGCGGTCGAGCGGGTCGTCGTAGCGGACGGTCGTCCAGTCGATGCCCAGAGCGGAGTAGATCGTTGCCTCGATGTCCTCGGGGCGGATGTCCCTCTGCCGCGACCAGCCGTACTCGGTCGTGAAGGCCCCGGGGCCTCGACCGCCCTGGTCGCTGGTCGCCCCGATGATCTTGCCGCCCTGGACGCCCCCGCCCGCAAGGACGAAGAACATCTGCAGGTAGTGGTCGCGCCCGTTGCGGCCAGCCGACAGCGGGCCCGGCGTCCGCCCGAACTCGCCGCAGGCTAGGATCAGGGTCTGGTCGAGCTTGCCCGAGCCGTCGAGGTCTTCGATCAGGGCTGCGAAGGCAGGGTCGAACTGTGCCATCCTGCCGTAGATGTTGTTGCCGTTGGGATTGTTGGCAAGGTTGTAGATGTCGCCGTGGTGATCCCAGCCGGGCGAGTCGATCTGGATGAAGCGGGTCCCTTGATCTTCCTCAATGATCTTGCGGGCCGTCAGAACGGCATTGCCGAAACCCGTGTTGCCGTAGCGAACCCGCTCTTCGTTCGTGAAGCTGAAGGCGGCATCGACCTTCGGGTTGAACATCAGGCGCCGGGCGCCGTGGTACAGGTTCCCCATGCCAGACGCCTGCGGGCCGAAAGGAGACCCTTCGCCGCGCAGCTCGCTGTCGATCTCGTGCAGGAGATCCCAGCGACTCTGGAAGGCCGCCTCGCCTGCGGGATGGCTGGCGCTGGCCAGCCCGCTTGCATTGGCATAGGTCTGGAAGGGCCCGTATTCCACCGGGAAGTACCCCGCGCCGGAGATATTCCGCGCCTGCAGCGAGATGAACGTCGGGAAGGCTTGGTCAGGCCGCCGTTCCGGCTCTTTCTCGATCGCCACGACGCTGCCGATATGGGGGGCGATGCGGCCGGTCGGGGAGGTCGGGTTGCGCCCGATCTGCATCCACGTCTGGGCCAGCGGATGCGCCCGCGCCCAGGCCAGCCCGGAGCGGATGATGGCGATCTTGTCCAAGACGCGGGAAGTGTTGCCGAGCAAGGCCGTCGGCAGCGTGACCGCGCCGTCCATGAAACTCTCGGGCTCGAAGTTGCTCGGGGTCACGCCCGAAATGTTCTTGAAGTCGAAGGTGTCTACATGGCTGGGCGCACCGCGCATGAAGATGAAGATCACGCTAGTGGCGGTGTTCTTGGGCTCCACCGAGCCGAGGGTCTCGGTCTCGCCCCGGGCCAGCCGGTCGGCCAGGAAGAAGCCCCCCACGCCGGTCAGCGTGTCGCGGAAGAAGTGCCGCCGCGTGCTGTGGGGGCGCTCGAAAAAGCTGTGGTGCGTCGGCTGGCGCCGCTGCACGATCTTGTCGAATCGTTCGCGCTCGTTCATGGCAATCCTCGACTCGGCCTAGTAGTTGAAGTAGAAGTCCGTCTTGTTGAACAGCGCCCACATCAGGTTGGTGGCGCGGTCCGCCCGATCTCCGCCCTGCAGGTACTGGACTGCGAACGCGGTCTCCTCCTCCGTCGGCGGGCGGCTCAGCACGCTCAGGTACAGGCTCGCCACCAAGGCGTCGTCGGCCAGCTCCAGGGACTGCCCCAGCGTCGAGGCCTGATTGTTGCGGTTGAGCCGGCTCAGCACGAACCGGTTGTTCATCAGGCTCAGAGCCTGCAGCGGGCTTCCCTCTCCGCTGCGCTTGGTTTCCTCGCGGTCGCCGGGCGTGAAGGCTTGCAAGATGCTGCGGATATTGCGGGCGAACGCGCTGTTGCCCTGCGGCACCTCGGACACGTCGGGGAGCTGCATCGCGAACTCGACGTTGCGCATGGAGTTCGATGCCCGGAACATCGTGAACTGGTTGCTGGCCACCATCAGCGCGTCGACGACTTGCTCCGCCGTCAGCCGCTTGACCTGGTGCCGTATGAAGTACTTCTCGTCCAGCGGGTTGAAGACGCCCTCGTAGCGCGAGGAGAGCTGGTAGGCCTCAGAGGTGGTGATCTCCCGCATCAGCCACTTCAGGTCGAACCCGTTGTCTGCGAAGCCGGTCGCCAGCCATTCCAGCAAGCGCGGATGCGAGGGCTGGATGTCCCAGCCGGTCGGGGGCGGCGCTGCGGGATCGAGCCGCGCGAGGTCGAACTGGTCCGGCGGCTCGACGATGCCGCGCGAGAAGAATTCCCGCCAGATGTAGTTCACCGCCGCGCGGGAGAACTGCGGGTCCGAGGTCAGGTGCAAGCCCACTTGCTCGCGCAGCCGCATGCTCGGATCCACCACCGCCCGGCTCTCGAACGGATACGAGGGCGTGACGAACTCCTCCGGCGAATAGCGGTCAGGGCGGTTTCCGCCAAAGGTCTGTCCCAGGTACTCTCCCGCCGTGTCGCCGTTCCGGGCTCGCTGCTGGTGCCCCTGCGCCAGGTCGTTGACCATGTAGTAGTTGGTATTCACCCGGCGGCCGTTGTTGGGATTCACCGGGCGTTGGTTGCCCGGATACCGCCAAGCCTGAAAGCGCGGCACGTCGGAGAAGAACGCGGCCAGTCCCCACCCCTCGGCGCGCTTGGCTGCCGCGCCCCACACAGTGAGCGGCTCTAGGTGCCCGGCGCCGTCGTGGCACAGCACGCAATCCATGACCGAGATTCCGAGGAAGTCTCTCGCGGTGAAGAACGCGAGCGTGTCGTACGTGTCCTGAATCGGCCCCCCGATTGTCCGGCCGCCGACCACGTAGCCAACGGGCGATGGCTGGACCGGGTTGGCGTTGAGATTGTTGTAGGTCTGCTGCCAGTGCTCGAAGCTTGTGTAGCGGAAGGGGTAGTTGCGCCCGTCGCTGACCCCTTCGGCTGCCAGCATCTCGCGCGCCATTTGGTCGTACGGCTTGTTCTGCTGCATAGACTCCAGCAGGTACAGATGAAACGAATCGCGGGTCCACTGATAGCGGTTGACCTGCGCAGTCAGGCGGGTGTTGCGGAACAGGTCGCCGAAGAACATGGTCCAGCGATCGGCCCACTCCGGCGTCTGCAGGAGCCGGTCGACCAGTTGCTCGCGCTTTGTCGGCGAGGTGTCGGCCAGAAACTCGACCACCTCGTCCTTGGTCGGAATGCGCCCGGTCAAGTCGAGCCGAACGCGGCGCAGGAACTCTGCGTCGGTCGTTAGGTACGTGAGCGGGAGCCCGGCGGCCGCCGCGGTCTTCTGTATGCAGTCGTCTATGCCGGCGCACGCGCCGCCGTCCGCAATGGTTTCCGCCGTCGCGGCGCTGCGCGGAATGATCCCGCCGTTGCGGCGCTGCGGGATCATCGCCAGCACGCTCTGCGTGTTGCGAGTGCGCAGCTTCATGGCCGCGAAGTCGCTGGCTGCCGTGCCGACCGGTGCGAGGCCGGCCTCAGGGCCGAAATAAGTGCAGCCCCCGTGGTCCGGGAAGCTCCCGTCCGGCGCCTGCCAATCGAGGTCTTCTCCCGCGACTTCCGCGACGCCGATCCCCGCAGTGAGCGCGGCTGCCAGCAGCAGCCGCGGACAGCGCCCTAGCACGCTGGGACGGAACCTACCGCACATTATTCACGTACCCTCACAGATGCTATCACATCGCGATGCGAAGTGATGTGCCACAACTCGCAATTCCATGCCCTTCCGGGGGCGAAGCGCGTGGCTCTTCGCGCGGCTGCGCCACCCCCGCGTTCGTAGCCCCGCAGTGCACTTATCGGGCATGCGGTGCATTGGACGTAGGACAGCGCCGTTTGGATTCACCCAGCGGGAGATTCTTTCGCCGTGACGTTGGGGTTCGGCCAAATTACGGTGCGATGGTGGGCGCAATCGGGTTCAGTCGGGCGGAGCCGGCGCTATAGTAACTGAGTGGAGCTGGTGCAAACAGCAACGCCCGCTGGTTCCGCGATGGGTCTCGCACGACGAGCAGTGCTCTCCGCCGCCGCGCCATTGGCTGTGGCCGGCATCGCGCTGTCATTCTGCGCAAGCCTTGGCGCGCAGCCCCGCGCTCGAGTGCCGCTCGTGGATCAGCGCAGCGTCGCGCCGTACGTGCCCATGCCCTGGCATGTAGTGGACCGCATCATGGAAGTGGCCGAAGTCGCCGAGGACGATGTCGTCTTCGACCTCGGATCGGGCGACGGGAGGATCCTTCTGCGCGCCGCCAAGAGCCGGGGGGCGCGCGGCGTTGGCTACGAGATCGATCCTGCCTTGGTCGAAGAGGCGCGCTCCGCGATCAGCGCGGCCGGTGTCCAGGACAGGGTCGAGGTGCGCGAGGGCGACTTCTTCGAGGCCGACTTGAGCCCGGCGACGGTCGTGACGCTATTCCTGATCACATCGGCCCAGCGGCAGCTGCGTCCCAAGCTTCTCGAGGAGTTGCGTCCCGGCACGCGGGTCGCATGCTACATGTGGGAGATTCCCGGCTGGAATCCTTCCAAGACCGTGACCGTGCCGGTTAGCGGCGCAGCCCATCCGATCTATGTCTACCGAGTGGGCAGCCACCAGTGATCGGTAGGTAGTTCGCTCCGCTCGCAACCTGCCGCGTTCGGCTCGATACCCGCATTGGTGCTATAGAGAATAGGAGCAATATGGCCGTTTCTTCCAAGACGGGCGAATCGCGCGTCCTCGTCATCGTCGAGTCGCCGACCAAGGCCCGCACGATCGCGAAGTTCCTGCCCAAGGGCTTCGTGGTGAAGGCGTCCGTCGGGCATGTCCGTGACCTGCCGGACAGCGCGACCGAGGTCCCGGCCAAGTACAAGAAGAAGCCCTGGGGCCGCCTCGGCGTCAACGTCGACGGAGAGTTCGAGCCGGTCTACGTCATTCCGAAGGGCAAGAAGGACTTGGTCAAGGAGATGAGGGCGGCTGTCAAGAAGGCCGACCTCATCTATTTCGCCACTGATGAAGATCGCGAGGGAGAGTCCATCAGCTGGCACCTGCATGACGTGCTCGGGCCCGCTGTGCCATACAAGCGGCTGGTGTTTCACGAGATCACCAAGACCGCCATACGCAAGTCGCTGGCGTCGCCGCGGGAAATCAACCAAGACTTGGTGCGAGCCCAGGAGACACGCCGGATCGTGGACCGGCTGTTCGGCTACAGCGTCAGCCCGCTGCTGTGGAAGAAGATGATCCCCAAGCTCAGCGCCGGGCGCGTGCAGAGCGTGGCGGTCCGTCTGATGGTGGAGCGCGAACGCGCCCGCCAGCGCTTCACCAGGGCCAGTTACTGGGGGCTGAAGGCCCGCTTCGCCAAGGACGGCCGGGCGTTCGAGGCCGAGCTCGTGGAGTTGGCGGGCGAGCGCGTGGCGACCGGCAAGGATTTCGACCCGGACACGGGTTCGCTCAAGGCGAGCGCCGAAGGATCTTCACGGCGGCTCCTGCAAGTTGGCCGCGAGCGCGCCCGAGAGGCCGAAGAGGCCCTGCGGGCTTCGTCCCCCGCTGTCGCGTCGGTCGAGGAGAAGGCGTTCTCGGCTTCGCCGCAGCCGCCTTACGTCACCAGCACGCTCCAGCAGGAGGCCAACAGCAAGCTTCGCTTCCAAGCGCGCCACACGATGCGGCTCGCGCAGCAACTGTACGAGAACGGCTTCATCACCTACATGCGCACGGATTCGACCGTGCTCTCCGACGAGGCCAAGACGGCTGCCCGCAACCTGATCGTGGAGCGCTTCGGCCGCGAGTTCCTTTCGGAAGACGTGCGCTACTACCGCAACAAGGTCAAGAACGTCCAGGAAGCCCACGAAGCGATTCGCCCGGCCGGCGGCCAGTTCCGGGCCATTGACGAAGTGAGCAAGCGGCTTGGCCCCGAGGCCGCCAAGCTCTACGAAATGATCTGGCGCCGGACGCTCGCGAGCCAGATGCCGGACGCCCGCGGCACGAACTCGACCGTGCTTCTGGATGCGGGCGAAGCTCGGTTTCGAGCAGCGGGGAGGACGATCGAGTTCGCCGGGTACCTCAAGGCTTATTCGGCCGAGGCCGTGCCCGGAGACTCTCCCGCCGATGCTAAGGAGCGCCTCCTGCCGAAGCTCTCTCCGGAAGATGGCGTGACCCTGGAGTCGGTCGAAGCGTCCGAACGCCAGACGCAGCCGCCGCAGCGCTTCACGGAAGGCAGCCTGATCCGCGAGCTGGAGCGGCTGGGAATCGGCCGCCCGAGCACTTGGGCGACAATCGTGGACTTGGTGCAGTCGCGCGCGTACGCGTCCAGGCGCGGGACGGCGCTGGTGCCGACATTCACCGCGATGGCTGTGGTGGGCTTGCTCGAGAAGCACTTCACGCGCCTCACGGACTACGAGTTCACGGCCGAGCTCGAAGACCAGCTCGACGCGATCGCGCGCGGCGAGTTGGGGCGCTTGGATTACTTGAGGAGCTTCTACTTCGGCAATGGGTTCAAGGGCCTCAGGACGCTGATCGAGGATGGCGAGGCCGACATCGACCCCCGCCAGGTGTGCACGCTGCCCGTCGGCAAGCGCGACGACGGGACGTCCGTGGAAGTCCGGATCGGCCGCTACGGCCCCTTCCTTTCCGACGGAACAGCCCGCTGCAGCGTGCCCGAGGAGCTCTCGCCGGACGAATTGGATCTGTCCAAGGCCACGGAATTGCTCGAGCTCGCCGGCAAGGGGCCGGCGTCGCTCGGCGTCGATCCGCAGTCGAACCTGCCGGTCTACCTCAAGCAGGGCCGCTACGGCCCTTTCGTGCAGCTCGGGGAAGGGGAGGGTGAGAACGGTTCCAAGCGGGCTTCGCTGCTACGCGGGATGGCGCCGGAGTCTGTCGATATCGAAGTGGCCCTGAAGCTGCTTTCCTTGCCGCGAGAACTGGGCAGCCACCCGGAGAACGGCCACGCCGTCGTGGCTGCGAACGGCCGCTACGGTCCATTCGTGCGCTGCGACCAGGAGGTCCGCTCGATACCGGCCGACCTCAGTCCGCTAGAAATCAGCTTGGAGCAGGCTCTCGACCTGCTCAGCAAGCAGAAGTCCGCAGGTCGGCGCACCGCCCGCACCGAGCTTCTGATGGCGCTCGGAAAGCACCCCGAGACGGACGCGGAGCTGAAGGTACTGGTGGGGCGTTACGGCCCATACGTGACCGATGGCGAGGTCAACGCTTCACTGCCGAGAGGCACCGACCCCGAAAGCGTGACAGTCGATCAGGCCGTTGAACTTCTGCGGGCGCGGGCGGCCCGCATCGCGGAAGGCGGAGGGCCGAAGCGGCGCGGGCGTGCCAAGCGGTCGTGACCGCCCGATGAACCTGCTCGCGATCGACACGGCTCGGCATGAGGGCAGCATCGCGCTGCTGTGCGATGGCGCTGTAGTCTCCGAGGCCCCTCTGGGCAAGGGTCCCGGGTTCGGCGAAACGCTGTTCCAAGCCATCGAGCGCCTGCTGGCCGAGCGGTCTTTGGCGCTGCAGGACATAGACTTCTACGCCGCCGCGACCGGTCCGGGATCCTTCACTGGCATCCGCGTCGGCCTGGTGGCGGCCAAGGCGCTGGCTGAGACGAATCGCAAGTCCCTGGTCGGCGTTTCGAACTTGCGGGCGCTGGCATCCTTGGCGCGTGGCGCCGCCGTTCGAGTGCCCGTGCTGGACGCCCGCCGGGGAGGGCTGTTCGCGGGATTCTACGCGGCAGACTGCGAGGCGCTCCGGCCCGATGCGTACTGCCAGTGGACTGAGCTGGAGCCCGAGCTGGAATCCCTGGGGGCCACGCTGGTCAGCAACGAGCAGGATCTGTTCGAGGCAGACGGCGCGCTGGCGACGGCGAGCGGGGCGGTGCGTCAGACAGCTCCGGCCGCGCTCGCCGCCGCGGTGGCTCGCGTGGCTGCGAGGGATGTCGCCGCTGGCCGGGCCTGCAGGCCCGAGCAGGTCGAGGCGAACTATATCCGGCGACCCAACGCGCGGCTGCCGCGCCAGCCTCAGGCCGCCAGGCGCTGAAGGGTGTTCTCGAGGAACCCCTTGATCAGCGGGGTCTGTCCGTCGGCCTCCAGCAGGAAGGCGTCATGCCCGTAGTTGGACTGCAGCTCGACGTACGCCACGTCGCGGTTGCGGGAGCGCAGCGCCCGGGTGATCTCCTGCGATTGGTAGCTCGGATAGAGCCAGTCGGAGGTGAAGCTCAGCACTAGGAAGCGCGTGTCTCCTTGCGCGAAGCAGTCTTCCAGCGAGTTGCGCTCTGCGGTCAGGTCAAAGGTGTCCATCGCCCTCGTAATGACGATGTACGAGTTGGCGTCGAATCGGCTGACGAATTGTCCGCCGCGGTAGCGCAGGTAGCTTTCTACCTCGAACAGATCGGTTTCGTCCGCCGCCGACCTCCGCCTCCGCCCGAATTTCTCGCGCATGGAGTCATCGCTCATGTAGGTGATGTGCCCGACCATGCGCGCCACGGCCAGGCCCCGTTCCGGATAGGTGCCTCCGTAGTAGTCGCCGTGGCAGAAATCGGGATCGGCCAGGATGGCTTGGCGGCCCACCTCGTTGAAGGCGATTTGCTGGGCCGAGTGGCGGTGTGTGCTGGCGATCGGGATCACCGATGCAACCGCGTCAGGGTAGGAGGCGGCCCACTGCAGGGCCTGCATGCCCCCCATCGAGCCGCCCGAGACGCACAGGAGCTTGCGAATGCCCAGCGAGTCCGTCAGCTGCTTCTGCAGCCGCACCATGTCCGCGATGGACACGTGGGGAAACTGCGAGCCGTAAGGCTTGCCGGTGGCGGGGTTGGTCGAACTCGGCCCCGTCGTGCCTGCGCATCCGCCCAGCACGTTCGAGGACACCACGAAGTATCGATTCGTGTCGAAGGCCTTGTCGGGCCCGATCATGTTGTCCCACCAGCCGCTCTGCTTGCCATCGCCGCCGCTGCCTGCGGCGTGGGCGTCCCCGGAGAAGGCATGCAGGATCAGGATCGCGTTCGAGCGGCGCTCGTTCAGCTCGCCGTACGTCTCGTAGGCGACGGAAACAGGCGCTAGGGTCTGGCCGCAATCGAGTTCGATGGAGCCGAACTCCGCTATCTGGCTGGAAACTCTCATCCCGTTTCGCCTATTCACTATTTTGCGCCAAGCGATCCGGCCGCTTGTCTGGCACGCCGGCTGGCCCGCGGTATCGCGGGCGGCGCGCACGCCCTGCCAGCTATCATGGAAGCACGGTCGCCGGGGCCGCTCGGTCGCGGTCCGGCCGTGCCAGTTTTTGACGGGCCGGGCGTGTTCCGCCCCGCAGTGCGGGCGGTTGCCGGCCGGCGCCGCCCGTCCCTTTCGAGAGGTTTCAGCCAATCCCATGTCCATCGCACTTGCAGCCAACGCGCTCGACGGCCTGAAAGACAAGGCCACGAGGATGAGGATCCACTCGGTGCGGTCGACCACGGAGGCCGGCAGCGGGCATCCGACCACCTGTGCTTCGGCGGCCGAGATCATGACCGCCCTGTTCTTCGACGCGATGCGCTATGACCCGCGCGATCCGGCCAGCGAGGAGAACGACGTTTTCATCCTCTCCAAGGGCCACGCCGCTCCTGTGCTCTACGCGGCCTGGTCAGAGGTCGGCTACATCGCGGAGGACGAGCTGCTCAATCTGCGACGCATCGATTCCGACCTCGAGGGCCATCCGCCGACAACACTGCCGTTCGTCGACGTGGCCACCGGGTCCCTCGGCCAGGGCCTCAGCGTGGGGGTGGGCATGGCCCACGCCTGCCGCTTGGATGGCAACGACCGGCGCATCTGGGTTCTGCTCGGAGACGGCGAAGTCGCCGAAGGGTCGGTCTGGGAGGCGGCGTCGATGGCTGCCAACGACGGACTCGGCAACCTGATCGCCACCGTGGACGTGAACCGGCTGGGGCAGAGCGCGCCGACCATGCTGCAGCATGACATGGATGCCTACCGAACGCGCTGGGAAGCGTTCGGCTGGGAGACTCTGGTCGTGGACGGCCACGACATCCAGGCGCTGATCGAGGCCTATGCCAGGGCGTGCGAGTCTTTCGGCCGGCCGACCGTCATCTTGGCCAAGACCTATAAAGGCCGGGGCATCCCCTGCGCCGAGGACAAGGACGGCTGGCATGGCAAGCCGATCCCCAAGGGCGAGCTCGCGGACGAAACGCTGGAGTCGCTTCGGGCCCAGCTCACCGGCGCGCGTTTCGACTGGACGCCGAACCTGCCGCCGCGACGCAACGGGCAGCGCGCGGAGCCGGCCCGAGCCGAGCCGCCGCCTTACCTGGTCGGCGGTCCGGTAGTTGCGACGCGACAGGCCTACGGAGCGGCCTTGGAGGCGCTGGCCCGCGCCGATTCGCGCGTCGTCGGCGTCGACGGGGATGTCGGCAACTCTACCTTCACCACGGACATCGGCAAGGTGGACCCGGGTCGGCTGTTGCAGTGTTATATCGCGGAGCAGAATCTGGTCGGTGTGGCGATGGGACTGGCCTGTCGCGGCAAGATCCCGTTCGCCTCGAGTTTCGCCTGCTTTCTGGCGCGAGGGTACGACTTCATGCGTCTGGCGGCCATCAGCTCGACCAACATCAAGCTGGTCGGGACGCACGCCGGGGTCTCGATCGGCGAGGACGGCGCCTCGCAGATGGGATTGGAAGACCTGGCGATGGCCTGCGCCGAGCCGAATTACACGGTGTTCTATCCCAGCGACGCGACCAGCGCCTGGCGGGCGATCGAGCTGGCCGCCGGAATCGACGGGCCGGTGTACGTCCGCACGAGCCGTCCCAAGACCGACATCCTGTACGGACCGGGCGAGGTGTTCGAGGTCGGCGGGTCCAAGGTGCTCAGGTCGAGCGCTCACGACAGCGTCGCGATCATCGGGGCAGGCGTGACTCTCTACGAGGCGTTGAAGGCGGCGGACGAGCTGGCGGCGGAGGGAATCCAGGCGCGCGTGATCGACTTGTTCAGCGTGCAGCCGATTGACCGCGAGACCTTGGCGAAGGCGGCGCTTGAGTGCGGCGGCAAGATCATCACGGTGGAAGACCACTATGCCCACGGCGGGATCGGCTCGGCGGTCTTGGCGGCGCTTGCCGAGCAGGATGCGCGGGTGCGTCAGCTCGCTGTGAGGGGCATCGCGAGGAGCGGCAAGCCGGGCGAGTTGCTAGACCGCTTCGGGATCTCGGCGCGCCACATCGCCGCTGCGGCGCGGGACATGCTTGCGTAGCCCCGAGTATTCCTCGCAGCAACCCCGTGTCTGCCACGTCCCGATCTTCGAGACGAGGGATGCCCTAAGCCGGAGGGGTCAAGTTGCTGGGATTGGTGCATGCAATGGCCCCTCTGCTCTCGGAGCTCTCTTGCCAGTCGCCGCGAACGACGGCCAGCCTTTGATACAGAACCCTCGTCGCCGCGCCATTCCTGTGGCGTTGCGGACGCCCGCGCGCGCATCAGGCAGCCTTGCTGATTGTCACGGTGACCCGCTTCCCCAGCCAGCGCAGGGCACGGTCGATCGTGGCGGCTTTGGTGGCGTGGTCCGCGTTCAACATGCGTCGCACCTCGCTTTCGGCAACATCGAGATCGCGGGCAAGACGACATTGTGAGATTCCCGCTTGATGCCAAGCGTCATACAGAGCTGCTTTCAGGGCGATCGGTAGCGGAGGAACGATCAGGGGCCGCCGCTTGCTCGCGCGAGCAGGCTCGGGCAAGTCGTTGCCCTCCCGCATCGTCGCGGCGATCAATTCCCGTAGCAAGTCCTTGGCTTCGGCCAGGGCCTCTTCGCGGGTAGCGCCGTCGGTCGCGCCCCAGCCGAAATCGGGGAATGCGACGACATAGCGGCCGTCGGAGTCCCGTTCGACGTCGGCGGGGTAGTTGTAGGTGCCAGGCGTGGGTTTGATCCGCCAAGGATTGCCCGCGTAGGGTGTTCGGTGTGAACCCGGACCCTCCGATTAGGTGCCGGCCGCTTGTGCCTCCACGTAGCAGTCGGTGCGAGCGACGGTCAAGAAGAAGTGCGCACATTCTTGAGCGCAACACGCGCACAGCTCTGGCGCACCTTTGACTGCGGCGGAGGACGACCGATCCTTGATTGGTAGCCACGCCTGCTCGGCAGGGAGCGGCGGCGTCCGGACGGATCGCTGGCTGCACTCGGAAGAGGTTCACGCCCTCGCCGCGACTGCGCGGCCTGGGATTGCGTGCCGCCGCTTCGGCGCATGGCGCGCTGTATCGCTACGGGATATGCAGGCAGGGACGGGCATGCGTGGCCATCAAGGGCATCAGGCGCGGGCGCCTCGAGCGCTTCTTCGAGCGCCGGGACGCGCGGGGCATCCGCCCAGCCGACATCGGCCGGGTGGAGGATATCCTGCTCGCACCGGACGGGCCGAAGCCGCTGCAGGCACTGTCGGCGCCGGCCTTCCGGCTGCATCCGCTCAAGGGCGACCGCAAGGGGCTCTGGAGCGCGAAGGACTCCGGCAGGCTGCGCATCGTCTTCCGCCTGCGCGGCGAAGACGTTTACGATGTAGACCTGACGGACTGCCACTAGGAGGCTTGCCATGGGCGAGGAGCATGGATTCGCGGCACCCTCGGAGCATGCCGCCCTACGGGTCGACCCGTCCCATCCGGGACCATCGATCCGGCGCAGCTGCATCGGCAGCGAGGCGGCCGGCTGCGGGGGCGCGCTGACCGTCAAAGACGCGGCGGAGCGGCTGGGCGTGTCGCGCGTCGCGCTCTCGCGCGTGCTCAACGCACAGGCGGGCATCTCGCCGGAGTTGGCCTTGAGGCTGGAGGCGGTCGGCTGGGGCGACGCGATGTCGTGGACCTGGCGGCAGGCCAGCTACGACTTGGCCCAGGCGCGCAAGAGGCGCGCCGCGGCTTGACCGGGCCCTGCCCGTCCCTCGCGGAGGCCATGAGCGGCTTCTCGGGGCCTGTTCTTGTGGCGCCTACCAGAATCGACGCTGGTCGCGTTTTGGAGCCCATCGGGAGAAAATCCCATGTCCGACGCTCCGGGATAGGCCGCCAGCGGCCCTTGCAGTGCCGCTATGGCCGTTTCTGGCCCGGGGCTTGGCTCACGAGGACCTGCCGCAAGTCCGGTTGCGCCGGACAGGCGCGCTTGAAGTGCGGGCAATGTCGGCAGCGCTCGCCCTCGCGCAGCGGATACGCTTGCGAGCGCTGGGCTGCGAAGAACTCTTCGACCAGACGTTTGGCGCCTTCGAGCGCGCCGTCGCTAACATCGATGTCAATCGGCGCGCCGTGGCGAAGGTAGAACACGACGGCCCGATCCACCGCTGTTTGTGCCTTGGCCAGCCCGGCAGCGTACAGCTGGAGTTGGGCAGCGTACTGTCTTGCTGAAACCTCCAGTTCTGCGGCGGGTCGATTGTCGGTCTTGTAATCGACAAGGATGCGCTCTCCCCCCTCTTCGAACAGGAGGTCGACCGTGCCTCGCAGCAGGTAGTCGCCGACCGTGAACACGAACGCCATCTCGCGATCGATCCGACCGGCCCGCTGGCTGCGCAACCCCAGATCGTGGTCCGCAAATCTCTCTGCTAGGGCTCGAACCTCGGGGCTCGGGTCTTCAAGCTGCCCCGCGAGGTACTCGTGAACCTGTTGTCCGAACAAGGAGGGGTCGATATCGTCGCGAACCGGCCGCCGGCCGCGATCGTCGCGATGATTGTCGAGCCGCCCGGATCCCAGATCGTCGGTCTCGAGGCCGAGATAGCGTGAGAGGAAGTATTTTCGGGGGCATTCGGCGAACAGCGACACCGACGTGACTGCGGCTGAGTAGTCGGCTTGGGCTGCCGGGGCCAGCGGCTCGAGCACCTCCGGGGCGGCCGACGCTTCAGTGACCCGCCCTTGGCTGTCAGGCGCTTCCCCGACCGTCTTGCTGTAGAGAAACTTGAGGTCTCCGATTGTTCGTTCCTCAAGGCCGTCAGTCGGAGCTTCCTTGGGGTTGATGCCCAGGCCGTCGAATACAGTCTTGGCCCATCCGCTCCTTTGTGCGGCACCTGCATAGGATGCGCTGAGGATCAAGTGCTCTTCGGCACGCGTCATGGCCACGTATAGCAGCCGCTCCGCCTCCGTGCGCTCCCGTTCGGCGATATCGGCGCTGGTTCTCGCAAACGCGGCGTCGGGCACAGGGCTGCCTTCGAACGGCTGGCGCCAGCGGGCTCCGATGCCGTGGTCCTCCGAGAACAACAGCCCCGGCTGGCGCGCTGTAGGACGGCTCTGCAGCGCGGCCAGCACCACTACGGGAAACTCCAGGCCCTTGGCCGCGTGCATGGTCAGGACCTGGACCGAAGCCGAGCTCTCGGCGCCCTCGGGAGCGGCTTCTTCGGGGCGCTGGGCCTCCAGCGCCCGATCCAGCGCGGCCGAGATCGCATCCAGCGAAGCGAGGCCCTGCCGCTCCTTTCTGGCGATCCACTCGAGCAGTTGGTCGACGCGAGCCAACGCCAGATCGCTGTCGTCCTGGCGGGCGAGAAATGACCGGTACCCGCATTCCGAGACGGAGCGCGCCAGCAGGAAGCGCGGCGGGACAGCGGCCCGATCTGCACGGCAGCGGGCGAGAAGTTGGCCGAAGCGTTCCAACCGCCTCGTTCCATCGGAGTCCAGGCCGGCGCCGCTCGGTGAGTCCGTCGCCAGGGCTTCGGAGAGGTTCTCGAAGAGGAGTCTGAGTCGCAGCAGGGCCGGGTCCGCGATGCCGCAAAACGGCGACTTCAGCACGGCTGCGAGACTGATCTCGTCCCTGGGGTTGCGCACCACCCGCAGAAAGGCTGCGAGTTCTGCCGTCTCGGGGGCATGGAACAGCCCTCGGTCGGTACTGGTCAGGCACGGAATGCCCTGCCGCCGGAGCACTCCCGCGATCACGGAGCCGGCGGCGTGCGTGCGCACGAGGATGGCGACATCTCCCCAGCGCAGGCCGCGCGTGCGGCCGCCTGCCTCGCGGTCGACAACCCGCAGTTCCGACTTCAAGGCCCGCAGCCGGTGCGCCAGCCGGAGCGCTTCCTGCGTTCGCGATTGCGATCCGGCGTCGCAAACGAGCTGCACTTCGAGGCAGGCCGAGGCCTTGGCGGGGAACTGGTACGCGGCATTGAGGCGGTGGCGCTCCACCCCGCTGGATTCGCCTCCGGGCAGCAGGCGATGCACGGCGGCCAGCACCTCTGGCCGGCTGCGAAAGTTGTCCAGCAGGCGGATGACGTCGCCGCCGCGCCGCTCCACGCGCTCCCGGTACCGGCGGAACACGTTCTGATCCGCATGTCGAAAGCCGTAAATCGATTGGTTGATGTCCCCGACGACGAACCGAACGGGCCGCCGGTCCCCGTGCGCGTCCAGCAACCGGTCGACCAATCGGACCTGGAGCGGATTCGTGTCTTGAAACTCATCGATCAAGATGTGCTCGAACGCCAAGGCCGGACAATCCGGAGATGCCAGCAAGTCCGCTGCCAGGGCCAGGGCATCGTCAAAGTCGAGCCGTCCCGACGCGCGCTTGGCTGCGCGGAAGCTGGCCAGCGCGCGTCGCGCCAGCCTGCGCAGCCACTTGCGGGCCGACTCGTTCGTGGCAGAAACGGCGGCTGAGCGACAGGCCGGCAACAAAGCGTCCTTGATTTCGCCCACGAGATCCTTCGCTTGGCCGCGCCGCTGGACGGTCTGCAGCAGTGCCGCGATCGACTCCAGCGCGGCGGGGCTGGCATCAGCCTCGCCACAGGCCAGTCTGGCCTCGTCGGCCGCGCGCGCGACCTCCTCTGACTGCTGGACCCCGGAGAGGCTGCTCAAAGCGCCTGCCAGCGCCTCGAGGGGAGGCCGGGGGCTCGTTGTAAAAGGCTTGCAGCCGTAGCTGCGGATCCGGTAGACCAAGTCCGCCAGGTCTCTGTGGATGGATGAGGCGTCCTCGCCCGCTGATCGTGCCGCGCTGGGGCCATAGTTCGCGAGAAACGCCTCCAGCCCCGGGCCGCGCTTGCCGAAGGCTTCGTCGAGAGCTTGCTCGATGGCCTCGGCCAGCAGTTCGTCCGCCTCGCCCGCATCCAGCATCTCGAACCCCGGATCTACGCCGGCCTCGAGCGCCCGCTCGCGCAGCAGGCGGCTGCAAAAGGCGTCGATGGTGGAGATCTGGGCGGACTCGAAGAGGCTTCGGTGCTCGCTGGTCGGGCGGCTCTCTCCGACCAGGCGCGAGTGCATCTCGAGCGCTGCCTTCTCGGTGAAGGTGATGGCCAGGATACGCTCGGGCCGTACCTGCCGCTCGACAATCAGCCAGCGCAGTCGCTCGACCAAGACGCGGGTCTTGCCCGAGCCCGGACCTGCGACGACGCAAATGTCTCCTCGCTGCCAGCTCTGCACTGCGCGCTGCTGTTCCGGCGTCAGTTGCATCAGGCCGGGCCGTCCGTGGACTCTCCGCGGCAGCCGAGCGGCAGCCATTCGACGCGGCAGACGCTGCCGAATTCGCAGAACCTGCCGCAGAACTCCCGGTCTCGCGGGCGGACCGCAATGCCGCCCTCGAGCACCTCCCCGACCGCTTCGGCCGCCTCGGCGCGGGCGGTGTCGAGCAGCGCGCGCATGGCGTCCTGGGTGATCGGCTGGAGGCCGCGCTCGCCGTCGATCGCTGCGCCTGCGAAGCTGGTCTCCCCGCGCAGGCCGCACAGCACCATGCCGGTCGGCTCGAAGCTGCGCTGCTGCTCGAGCGCGGCCAGATAGAGCAGCATCTGGAGTTCTTCGCCCGCCAGGTGCTGCTTGAGCAGTTCCTTGACGCGGCTCGGCCGAGCGTACTTGTAGTCGGTGACCAGGCAGCGTTGGTTCGGATCGACGTCGTAGCGGTCAATGCGGCATTTCACGACGGGCTGGGAGCCGAGGCTGCTGATACGGAACTCCGCAGCTTCCTCGAACCGCGACTGCATGCCCTCCGGCAGTGCCATCTGGATGGTCTGGTCGCTGTCGGCGAAGCGCTGCAGGTCGGCGCGGAGAGCCAAGCGATAGCGCTCGGTGCGAAACGTCTCTTCGAGACGAAGCTCGCCCAGCTTCGCGCTGAAGGTTCGATCCAAGATCTCGCCGATCGGCCCGCCATCGCGATTCCAGCAGTCGACGGCGGCGTGCACGATCGTGCCGAGCGCCTGCGCGTCAAGCCTCTGGCCCGGGAGCGGCGGCCTGCCCCGCAGCCGGAGGGTGGAGGCCGAGAAGAAGCGGTAGGGGCATTGTCGGAAGTCGCCGATGCCTGAGACGCTGAATTGCGGATTCCGATCTGCCACGGCCCCGAGCAGGGCGCGCGGCAGGCTGGCAGCGGGCTCGGACGGCGATTCTGGAGCGGGGGATCCCATGCGCAGCCGCGGGCTGGGGCGAACTTCGGCCGCGCAGTCCTCGAGCAGGCTCGATCTCGCCTGCGGCTGGCCGTCGCTCGCGCGCAGGGGATAGCTCAGGACCAAGTGCTGCGTTGCCCTCGAGGAGGCGACCTCGAAGAGCCGGCGCTCGGCTTGCGCCCGGTCGGCCGACGTGCGCAGGTCGATTCCTCGGCCGCGCATCTGGATGCGGTCTTCGTCATCGAAGAAGATGTCTTGCGTAAACCTGCGCGGGAACCAGCCTTCTGCCAACCCGCAGACGAACGCGACCGGAATCGACCATTGGCGGGACTCTGCGATCGGCAGAACGTGCACGACGTCGAAGCGCTGGTCCGGCACGGCCAGGGTCGTGCTGCGAAGAACGTCTTCGAACGCGTCGGCGAAGGTTTGCAGGCCCGGCCGCTTCCGGCCCGCAAACTCGGGCAGGTCGCCCGTTTCCTCGAGCGCGCGCGCCAAGGCTTGCCGCGCCCGGACGGCGACTCGCCAGTCGCCTGTCCGCAGGAACGACTCCGCGCCGACCGGAGGCCGCAGGTGCTGGACCCTCTTCAGAAGTCCTAGGCAGTCGGCCTGCCAGCGCTTCGCGCCGACGCGCCGCCGGTGCCAGTCCTGGCACGGTGCGAGCCCTTGCAAGAACCGCCTGATCGGCGGAAACTCTCGCGCCGAATTCACTAGGAATTCCAATCCCTCGCCGGGCAGCGCATCCCGCACGGCGAAGTCAAACCTGTCGATCCCCGGATCGGTGCCGACCGGAGAGAGCGGGGAGCAGATCGCCTCGATCGCTCTCTCTGCGGAGAAGCGCGACTCGATGACGCGCAGCCACTCCAGGAAGTGACGGGTCACCCCGTGGTCGGCCAGGGAGTCCCTGCTCCAGAACCTGTGAGGAATGCGCAAGGCCTCGAACACCTCGCGGATGAGCCCGGCATAGTGCTCGAGCGAGCGCACGATGATGGCGTGCTGGTGTAGCGGCCGGTCGCTGGCGAGAATCCGCCTGGCGATTTCCATGACCTCCGCGCGCGGAGAGGGCGCTTCTACCAGTTCCGGCTCCAAGGCGGCATCCCGGGGGGGCGGCGGCAGGGGCTCGGGCTTGCCCGGCGGGTAATGGGGCAGGCCCTCAGGCATCGCCACGACAAACTCTTCGGACTGCTCGTCCAAGGCACTCAGGAGTTCTTCCTGCTGCTTGGTGAAGATGTCGAAGCCATCGACGTAGACTGTCCGGACCGCGCGCAAGCCCTGCTCGCGGATCCGCGCGGCCGCCAGCGCGATCCGCTGGTTGGCGTGGGCGAAACCCTCCCGCGCCAGGCTGCTCTCGAATTCACGGAAGACCCCCACGAAGGCGCGCTGCTGGCGTGTCCGCGCGGCGGGCTCGACTTGGTAGCTGTCTGCGCCGGCCGCCCAGAACTCGCGCATCAGGTCATCGATGCGGCCGCGCAGCCGGGCCGAGCCGGAACGGGACCGCATGCCCGGCTGGCCCGAGGCTCCGACGGCTCGGCTCAGCAGGCGATCCTCGACGACTCCGCCGGCCTCGCGAACGTCCGGGGTCAAGCTCCGGACATACTCCGGCATCGTCGAAACCACCCTCGCGGGCACCATCAGGCCCCTCCGGGCCAGCTGGTTGAGCAGGTGATTCCGCATGCTGGCGGTCGGGACCAGCAGCTGGACTTCGTCGCTGCGGCCGGCCCGGATCGCAGTCTCGAGGGCCCGCAGGATGTACGCTGTCTTGCCGCTGCCGGGAGGTCCGATCAGTAGCACGGGCTCTCTGTTCCTTTGCTCGGCAGGGCCGTGAACGCTGCCGGCTGCCGAGGTTTGATGCCGAGCGGACGGGATGGTAGCTCGGCCCGCCCGGCGCTACGCCGATCGCAAGATTCTACCACCACTTGCCCGTTGTGGAACAATGGGATTGGAGGCGCGCGATCGCTTCGGCGATCCTCAGGCAATGCCCCCCGATCTCTCCGTTCGCTCCTTGCGCAAGGAGTATCCGCATCCGGCGGGCGCGCTGCAGGTGTTGAACGATCTTTCTCTGGAGATGTCGCTCGGTGACGCCTTGGCGATCATGGGCCCTTCAGGCTCTGGAAAGAGCACTCTGCTCTACATCCTGGGGTCTTTGGAAGCGCCCAGCGGCGGCGCCGTCGAGGTGTGCGGTCAGAATCCATTCGCACTGGACCGTGCTGGCGTGGCCGCGTTCCGCAACAAGACCGTCGGGTTTGTCCTGCAGGACCACCACCTGCTGCCGCAGTGCACCAGCCTCGAAAACGTATTGCTTCCGACGCTGCCGGCCGGCGGGGCCACGGCTGCGCTCGCGGCCCGCGGCAAGCAGCTGCTCGAGCGCGTCGGGCTGGCCGAGCGCATGGACCGACTGCCCTCCGAGCTGTCGGGCGGAGAACGGCAGCGCGTGGCCATCGCCCGCGCCTTGATCAACGCGCCGCCCGTCGTGCTGGCGGACGAGCCCACTGGGAACCTCGACCGTCTCAGCGCGGAAACCGTCGGCAGCCTGCTCCTGGAGTTGCAGCGTGAGCAGAACATCTTGCTCATCGCAGTCACGCACAGCGCGGGCCTGGCCGCCCGCTTTCCCGCCCGCGCCGAATTACTGGATGGCCGCTTGCAGCGGCAGTGATCGCACAGTTAGGGCGGCCGGCCGTCTTAGGAGGCCCAATCGCATGGAAAACGTAAAGGTGCTGGGACTGATCCTGGCGGGCGGCAAGGGTACCCGCCTATTTCCCCTGACCAAGGAGCGGAGCAAGCCAGCCGTGCCGTTCGGGGGCAAATACCGCATCATCGACTTCGTCCTGAGCAACTTCGTGAACTCCGGGATCTACTCGATCTACGTCCTGACGCAGTTCAAGAGCCAGTCCCTGTTGCAGCACATGCGCAACGCCTGGCAATTTTCGGATTTGCTCACCAGGCAATACATCCTGCCGGTGCCCGCGCAGATGCGCAAGGGCCCGCAGTGGTATCGCGGCACGTCTGACGCGATCCACCAGAACATCCACCTGATCGAACTGTCGCAGCCCGAAATGGTGGCCGTCTTCGGCGCGGACCACATTTATTTCATGGACATCCGCCAGATGATCGAATACCACCGGGACAAGGGTGCGGCGGGCACGGTTGCGGCCCTGCCGGTTCCGGTCTCGCAGTCGGAGCGCTTCGGCACGATGGAGGTTGACGAAGACTGGCGCATCCTGCGCTTTTACGAGAAGGTGGCCACGCCGCCCGAGATTCCCGGCCGCCCGGGCTGGTGCCTGGCCTCGATGGGAAACTACCTGTTCGACCCGACCACGCTGGTGAGCGCGTTGCGGCGGGACGCCGCTCGCCCGGACAGCTCTCACGACTTCGGCCACAACATCTTGCCGGAGATGGTCGACGCCGTGCCGATCTACGCATACGACTTCCTCAGCAACGAGGTTCCCGGCGAGAAGCCCGAGAACCACGGCTACTGGCGCGACGTGGGCACGATCGAGTCGTTCTACGACGCCAACATGGACCTGCGATCCATCAGCCCTAAATTGAGCCTGTACAACCCGGACTGGCCGCTCCGCACGGCCGAATACCCAACCGGGCCATCGCGCTATTGCACGGACGCCGAGGGGCGGCGCTGCGATGTCGTCGACTCCGTGATCTCCGAGGGCTGCGTGCTGTACGGCTCCGCAGTGCGCCAGTCCATCTTGGGGCGCAATGTCCACATGGAGTCGGGCGCATGCGTCGAAGACTCCATCGTGATGGCGCGCTGCCACATTGGCGAGGGCGCGCAGATCCGCAGGGCCATCATCGACAAGAACGCGAGAATCCCGGCCGGCGCCAAGATCGGCTTCGACCGAGAGGCCGACATCCGGAACTACGGCATCTCGGACACCGGCATTGTGTTGGTGGAGGGATCCCGCACCGCGATTCCGGTCAGTCCGGCCGCGATCTGACCGAACCGGGGGCCGTTCCCGATCGCAGGGACGCCAGCAGGCCGGGCAGGCTGGCGGCTAGCGCCCCCCGCGTGTAGACGTCGTCGTAGCCGGCATCGCGGGCCTCTTGCAGGACGGTCTCGCGGACGTGGCTGGCAAAGGCGATCAAGCGCGGAGCGCCGGACGGTCCGAGCGAGCGCAGTTCGCCAACGACGCCGAGCGGATCAACCGAGGCTGCATCTAGGTCGACAATGATCAAGTCCGGCCGGGAATGCGCCGCCTCGACGAGCGCTTGGCGAGAGCCCGCGGACCGGACGGAGATGCCGAGATGCCTGGCCGCTGCAGAGACCTTCGAGCCGAAGAACAGGTCGGGAATCGCCGCCAAAACTCGTTTGCCAGCCGTGTCTTTCGCCGGTATCGAACCTGAGGCCATCTGGTAACCTGAGTCTAGCAACCCACATGCCCGACAAACGCGAATTCACGATCGCGCATAGCCCCGACGCCGACGACGCGTTCATGTTCTACGCCCTGGCCACGCACAAGATCGAGTCTGACCTGCTCGAATTCAAACACGTCCTGAAGGACATCCAATCCCTCAACCAAGACGCGCACGCGGGACGCTACGACATGACGGCGATCTCCTACCATGCGTATCCGTACGTGGCCGACCGCTACGTGCTGACCGCGGCCGGGTCCAGCGTGGGCGACGGCTACGGTCCGATCGTCGTCGCGTCGGAAGAGCTGGAGCCGGGCGATCTGGCGGGGAAGCAGGTCGCCGTTCCGGGCCTGTTGACGACGGCGTACCTCGCACTGAAGCTCTACGAGCCGGCTGTCGAGCCAGTTGTCTGCGAGTTCGACAAGATCATCGGCGAGGTGGAGAGCGGGGCTGTTGACGCGGGCGTGGTGATCCACGAGGGACAGCTGACGTTCGCCGACTCGGGCTTGCACGGCGTGGTCGATCTTGGCGAGTGGTGGAAGCGCTCCGAGGGCTTGCCGCTGCCGCTCGGCTGCAACTGCATCTTGCGCGAGCTGCCTTCGGAGATCCAGCAGGAGGCCCGCCGCAAGCTGGCCGCCACGATCCAGTACTCGCTCGACCATCGGTCGGAAGCGCTGGAATACGCGCTGCAATTCTCGCGCGGCTTGGAAAAGGACCTGGCGGACAGCTTCGTGGGCATGTACGTCAACGGCCATACCACAGACATGGATCCAGTGGTGCTCAAGTCGGGGCAACTGCTGCTTGACAGGGGGTTCTCGGCCGGCTTGATTCCGCACCAGGTTCGTCTAGAGTATGTGTAGCTGGTATGTGTAGTTCGGCGAGCCGACCGAGGGTAGTATGCGGGCCTTAGCTTCCAGTTGGCGGATCCTCCTGTGGGGAATGCTCGCGGTGTTCGCTCTGTTCGCGCAGGATTGGGTCGCGGGCTTGGAGTCAGCCGACGAGGATGAGCGGGTCAAGGCAGTCCGGGCGATGTCCAAGTCGCCTGACGGCTTCCGGCACTTGGACAAGCTCGCTCCCTTGCTGAGCGACGATTCCGAGGAAGTCCGGGCTGCGGCAGTGATCGCGCTGATGAAGATGCGGTCGCTCGAGGCACAGCCGCTGCTGATCGACGCTGCCGCGGATGCCTCGCCGGACGTGCAGGCGTTGGCGGTGGACGGCTTGGTGTCGCTGTACGTGCCCGACTATGTGAGGCTCGGCCGGCTGTCGGCGCTGAAGTCGTTCGCGTCTTCGCTCAAGGCGCGCTTCTCGAAGCCGAGCCCGCTTGTGGTCTCGGCTTACGTCGAGGTCAATCCTGCGGCGCTCGAGGCCATTGCGAATGTTCTGTTGCGGGGCAGCAGCAACGAGGCCGAGGCGAACGCAGCGCGGGCGCTGGGGGTACTGCGCGGCAACGAGCACGTGGACGCGCTGCTGGAGGGCGCGCGGTCGCGCGACTCAGCCACGATCATCGAGAGCGTGCTTGCGATCAAGAAGATTCAAGCCACCAGCGCGGGCCCCGACATCGTCTTCCTGTTGCGCGATCCGGCGCTGCAAGTCCAGGAGGCCGCCATCTTGACAGCGGGCCAGCTTCGCACTCCCGAGGCGGTGCCGCAACTGGTGCAGATCTGCCAGGCGAGCAAGAAGGGCCGCATTCGGGCGCACGCGTTGACCGCCCTGGCCAAGATTCCGGACAACGGGCAGCGCCGCCTGTTCACGAGCTTTCTCAGCCACCAGGACAAGCTCCTGCGGGCGGCGGCGGCCGAGGGCCTGGGCCGCATCGGGGATCCCGCCGACAAGCGGGTGGTCGATCATCAGTTCTCGATCGAGAAGGCGGAAGGCGTTAAGCTGTCCCTGGCGTTCGCAGGGGTGCTGCTCGGCAACCCCCTGCGCCTCGCCTACTTGATCGAGGGTCTCAACTCCACGGCGCGGCGGCTCGAGGCTCGTCCCTTCTTGGTTGAACTGGCGCGCGATCCCGAAGTCCTGTCGAAGCTGTATATTCCGCTCTCCACCGGCTCCGTGCCGCAGCGGCGCCACCTGGCCTTCGTGCTGTCCCAGAGCGGCACGCGCGAGAGCGTCCCGCACTTGGAGAACCTGACGCAGGACGCCGTTCCCGAAGTCTCCTCTTCCGCCGTGGAAGCTTTGCGCGTGTTGCGCGCCCGACTGTGAACGGGTCGGCTACTGCTCCTGCGCTTGCTCGCGGTAGCGATTGGATGTCGAGAGCGTGTAGTTTCGCACCGGGCCGTTGAAGGTGCGCTCGCCGACGATTGCAAGCGCGTCCGCCATCAGCAGCTTGGCGTCGCCATCCTCGGGGCGGAGGCGGATGGCGTGACGCAGCAGTTGCGCCGCGCCGAGAGGGTCGTCCGAATCCATCAATTCGCGAGCCTTGGCGACGAGCGCGTCCACTCCGCCGGCTAGGTCGGCGAGGCGCTCGGACTGCTTGCGCGGGCTCTCGCGGTGCAAGGACAGCGCGTCTCCGTCGAACCAGCCGAGATCCTGGGCGTAGAGGTCTCGAATCGTGCCCTCGACCGTGCCGTAGTAGTCCCCGAGGTAGTCCAGCGTGGCGAAGCGTTCCGGGAGCCGGGCGTATTCGACCAACTCGTCCGGGGTCATCTGCTTGGACAGGCCGTCGAGGGTGCGGTCCAGCACCCACTGCATCGCGTCGCGATAGTTGGTGAGGACAGTCTTGGCATCGTTGAGGATCGGTGCCGTGTGGCCGCCCACGACGTGCAGCGGGTCTTGCTGGACCATCTTGTCGATGCTGGCGATCCAGTCGCGGAACGACCTGCGGGCGGTGCCGCGCAGCGGGTAGACATTGGGCCAGGACTGGTAGAAGTTGTCTCCGGCGAAGACCACGCGCTGGTCCGGCAGCCAGACGTAGAGCTGGTCTTGGGTTTCGCCCGGAGCCGCCACCAACTCAAGCCGGACGCCGGCGATTTCCAGCGACTTGCGCTGTTCCGAGAACTTGTGCGTGGGGCGCACCTGAGCTGGCCGCGGGCTGGCGGCGGGCGCGCCGGGCCGGCGCAGCCCGTCCTGCATCATGTTGCCCTGCGGTCGGCGGTCCGGCGGGATTGCAATGCCGATGCCCATCCGCTGCTCCAGCGGCAGATCGAAGCCTTGGCTGTTCGAGGCCCGCAGGCCGGGGCCGAGGCCCTTGCTGCGCACGAGGGCCTGCTCGGAGCCGTAGTTGTCCCGCGCCCAGACTTCGATCCCCCTGCCGGGCTCGAAGAAGGCCGGCGCTCCGTTCGTGTGGTCCCCGTGGCCGTGGGTGTAAACGATGGCGCGCACCGGAAGCGAACTGATCTCTTCGAACGCCGCCCGAACCTTTTGGGCAGCCGAGGGCATTTGCCCTGGATCGACGATGATCACGCCATCGTCGCCGACGATCATCGAGTTCGCGGAGACCTGGTAGCCGATCGCGGTGTAGACATTCTCGGCGACTTGGATCACCGTCGGCTTGAACATCTTGTTGCGCTCTTGCAGGCGCTTGGTCGCCTCGCTGGGCTGCGCGGAAAGCGCCAGCGCGGTCGCCGCTAGGCACGCCGAGAGTCGGGCGGGGTGATGTATGGAACGGAACGCCATAATTGCAAAGGCGTCTGGGAGTCGGGCGGGGTTGCAGGGCTGCCGCCGGTGTCCCCGGGACCCGGGCTAGCGCTTCCGCTGCTTCTGCTGACCGACGCGAACCTTGCTGAGGGAGGCTCTCTGCTCCTCCCACGCCTTCCAGTCGAAGCGCTTGGCGGCGTCTTCGAGATACGCCTTGACATCAGCGCCCTTGGGCAGCACGGCGACGACGGTCGCCCGCTCCCCGGAATCCGGCTTGTAGATCGAGTACTTTCTCGCGTTCGGAATGCCCATGGTTGCCCTGCCCTGATGATAGCAATGTCGGTCAGCCCCGGACTCTTTGCAGCGCCGCTGCCGTCACTGCTCTGCGTCGTCGCTGCTCTCTACGGGCTCTCCGTCAGGCATGGCCGTGGGTCCGTGAAAATAGCCCACGCGGTGCCGCAGGCGCAGCTTCTCGTAGGGAACGGTGACCTCGATGCGGTGATAGATGCCGCGCTCGTTGAGGTTGTTGGGCCGGTAGCTCAGCCGGTACTGGCTGCGGATATCCTCGCCGATCTTGATGATGGATTCTTGGACGCCGCTGGTGGTGCGCGGGCTGTAGGCGCGGCCGCCGGTGCCCTTCGACAGCACCTCCAGCGGATTGTCGAAGATCAGGTTCTTCACGCCCCGGACCAGGTCGATGATGATCGGGATCATGTTCGGGGTCACGGAATAGGTGGCTTGTTGCTGCGCGGTCGGCGTGTTCGGCGTGCCGGGCATGGTGGGCCGCACGACGATTCCGGCGGGTATGGTCGGCGCCCGGACTTCGGGCTTGCGGCGCAGGCGCGCCGACAGCGTCGACAGGCGCACGGGGTATATCGCGATGTTGTACAGCTGCGCGGTGCGCAGGCTCTCGCCCAAGCCGATCCGGCTGCCGTTGTTCTGGGACTCCGAGATCACCACGATGATCTTGTGATGGCTTTCCGGGCGCTTGAGCAGCATGCGGATCGCGCTGTACATGGCATCAGCCAGGGCAACCGCAGATGTGCCGATACGCATCCCCTTCAAGCCCGCGTCGAGCTTCTTGGTGTCGTTGGTGAAGTCCACCAGCAGCTTGATGCGGCTGTCAAACGTCATCAGCGCCGCTTCGCCGTGTTCGCCGAGCACGAGTTCTGTGAACAGATAGGCGGTCTTGCGGATATCGCCCAGGATGCCCTCGACACGGTCGCTCGTCTGCACGCAGATCACCATCGAGATCGGCAGGAAGCTCACGTCGAAGCCCACCACTTCTTGCTCAACGTCGTTGTCGAAGACGTTGAAGTCCTCCTTGATCATGTCGTGGATGTACTCGCCCTTCGGACTGCGGACGGTGACAGGAACAGTCACCTCGTCGATTTCTTCCAAGAAGATCGCAGGCTGGTCCGACTCGAACAGGGTCTCGGGATCGAACAGGTCTGCGCCGTCTTGGGCGGCGAGCACACCGGCGGCCAGCGCGGCGGCCGTGGCGAGAACGCATGGTCTGGACAGGGCGCGGTGCATAGTTCGCTGCGACAGAGTCTCCATTGTTAAGCTTCGCCCATCAAAGGTTGGCGCTGTCGGGCCCCGAGGTGCTGTCGCGGCGGTAGGCGCCGCTCTTGCCGCCGGTCTTCTCGAGCAATCGGATGTCGCGAATCTCGATGCCTTTGTCGAGCGCCTTGCACATGTCATAGACGGTCAAGGCGGCCACCGTCGCCGCCGACATCGCTTCCATCTCGACTCCGGTGCGAGCGAAGGTTGCCGCGGTGGCGGTGATCGCGACGCCGCCCTCCTGGACCTCGACCGCGACATCGGCATGTGTCAATGGCAGGGGGTGGCACAGCGGGATCAGGTCGGCGGTCTTCTTTGCCGCTTGGATCCCGGCAATGCGGGCGATCTCCAGGGGATTGCCCTTGGGGTTGCGGGGCAACTCCTCCAGCACCGCCGGCGCCAGGCGGACGAAGGCCCGAGCCTTGGCGGAGCGCTGCGTCGCCGGCTTGGCGCCCACGTCGTCCATCGAGGCCGAACCCGCTTCATCGAAGTGAGACAGCCTGCTCATAGGGGCATCACGCTGATCAGATCGCCTGCCGCCCATTCCGCGCGACGGTCCGAGGCGACCATAAGGCAGTCCGCCCGGGCGAATGCTGTGACGTCGCCGGATCCTTGGCCGCGGTCGGCGCGCACGCGAGTCTCTCCGAGCTCCCCCTCCAATCGCGCTCCCAGGAAGCGGGTCAGGACAGGCTTGTGCCGGAAGGCCTCCGCTAGCGGCACTTGCTGGAACCGCAGGGGCGAGCTCGGGGCTCCGCCGGCCAGATCGACCGCGATCGAAGCGAACACCTCGAAGGTGACCATGGTCGAGAGCGGGTTCCCGGGCAGGCCGAACACGAGGGTGTCCTTGCAGCGCCCGAACACGAGAGGCTTGCCCGGCTGGATCCTAACCGAGGTAAAGAACTGCTCTGTGCCGAGGTCGGACAGGACTTCCTCCACCAAGTCGTGCTTGCCCATCGACACGCCGCCCGACAGCAACAGGACGTCGCTCACCAGGCCATCCTCGATGCGCTGACGGGTGTCCTCGCGAGTGTCCTTCGCGATTGGCAGGATGCGCGGCAGGCCTCCCCTGCGACGCACTTGGGCTGCCAGCGAGTGGGCGTTGGAGTTACGGATCTGGTAGCTCTGCGGACGAGAGCCGACCGGCAGCACTTCATCGCCCGTCGACAGGATTGCCACATTGGGCTGGCGGTATACCGGGACATCCGTGCAACCAACCGTCCCGAGCTGCGCCACGCTCGGATACCCGATCTTTGTGCCGGCCCGCAGCACGCACTGGCCTCGTTTGGCCTCGGAGCCGGCCGGGATCAGATTGCGCCCCGCTGGGACCGAGTCGGCGAGTGTCACCGACGATCCATCCCGCTGTGAGTACTCCACCATGACCACAGCGTCGGCGTTCTCAGGCCCGGGGGCTCCGGTCATGATCTCGACTGTCTTGCCCGGCTCCAGCGCGAAGTGCGAGGGCTCGCCGGCACGGGTCTCGCCGAGCAGTTCGAGCGTTGCCGGCACTTTGGCAACATCAGCCGCGATGACAGCGAATCCGTCCCTTGCCGAGCGGTTGAACGGCGGATAGTCGCGGTCGGCGCAGATATCGCGGGCCAATATCCTGCCCGCGGCGGCATCCAGCGGCACGGCCTCGGCCGTGAGCTGGCCAATGGTCTCCCGCGTGCGCTCGGAGACGATCGCACGGGCCTCCTCGAAGCGAAGCGGGTCCATTGAGAAGTGGTACGCCACCTCCGCTGGATGCGACGCACATTGAGAGTTTCGCACAAATCCCCTCGGAGGGTTTCGCGCCCAGCGTCTCAAACCGTGCGTCTACAGGCGCACGGCGGGCTGAGCCGGCGGACCGGGCCACCGCCGGCATTTGCGAGACTGCCGGAGCCCTTGGGAGGGGTCTGGCGACATCGCTTACACTTGATGTGTTTCTGAACCGGAAGCAGTCGCAACGTGCTGAAACGAGCCTAGCCGAAGACGATCCGATGACGACTCGCCTGTTCAGGCCGGAGGGCCTGCCAGACTTTCGAGATCCACCCTTGGTGGAAACAGTCCTGTCGCTTCAGTTCCAACCGTTAAGAGAGTTCAGCCTGGCCCATGTCGGCCTGCTGTGGCATAAGTACCGCCACACGTTCCCACTGGTCGAAGAGCGCACGCCGCTAAACGCTTTGCGGGAGAGCTTCGAAGTGCAGTCGCCGCGGCACGAGGAGGCGATGATCGACGCAAAGCCGCCGTTGCCGCGGGTATGCTTCTTGAACGAATCGAAGACGGAACTCATCCAGATTCAGGCGGGGAGACTCATTCACAATTGGCGCAAGACAGGGAAGATCTCGACACCCTATCCCCGCTATGAGCGCATCCGCACGAACTTTCGGCATGAGGTCTGGGAGTTCCAAGAGTTTCTGACCGACGAGAAGCTTGGCAAGCTTGCGATCGACCAATGCGAAATCACGTACATCAACCACATCGAGACCTGTGAGGCATGGCAGGGACACGGACAAATCGAAGGGGTCCTTCGAACCTGGACCCCGCAACCACGCTCTTTCTTGCCCGAATCAGAAGATGCGAGCATCCAGCAGAGATTCGTGATTCGGAATGAGTCCAATAGCCCGTTGGGAAGGCTCCACGTTTCGCTGACGCCAGCGTGGAAGGAGGAAGATCGATCGCCGATCCTCGTCCTGACCCTAACCGCTCGCGGGTCCCCCATCGACAAGGGGATCAATGGGGCCTTCGACTTCTTCGACTTGGGGAGAGAGTGGATCGTGAAGGGGTTCTTGGATCTGACGACAACGGACATGCATCGGGCCTGGGGAAGCACGGATGTCGGAAGTCTGGCTGTCGAGTGACCGCTAGCAGGGTCCGCCCGAATCGGCGGCTCTTTCGACAAGATCGTCGGCATCGCGCCGTCCCGCGACCCCTGATCGTCGTTCGGTCCCGAGAGTCGAATTCGCGCGTGCCGGACATCCGCCGAATTAGATCGCGCGGCCGCCGCGGCCAGTCGGCTCAGTCCGCAGCCACTGTCGCAGCGGCGTGGCCGTCGCCCCGGTAGTGCGCGGCTAGCACGTCGTATCCAAAGTCCGCTTCGAATTCGCGCCAGACCGCGTGGCTGTGATTGCTCTGGTTCTGGGTGTTGGCGAATTCAATCAGGAAGGTCGGCGACTGGATGCGGTAGTAGTTGCCGGCCAGATGCCGGTTCTCGGTGGTCTTGCTGCCGATCTCGATCGGCTCGGCGGCCGGCCGGTCGATGTCACCCGCCCAGCCGAAGAAGAGCTCTCCCTTGGGCGTCTGCGCGGCTGCCTTCATGCGCCTGGCAGCGACCTCCGGCGGCATCGTGGCGGCGTACTCTCCGATCAGGGCGAGCAGGTCTTGATACTGGCTGTCGGTTAGTTCCGACGCGGCAACGCCCTGCGGCTCGCCGTCCAGCTTGGCACGCTTGTCGGCCATCGTGACGATGTCGTACGGAGCCTGCTTGTCGAAGATCGCGCGCTTGCGTTGAGCGGCATCCAGCGATACCAGCAGCGCCCGCGCCATGTCCTCTTCGCGCTCGAGGGCTCGCATGCCCTTGTGCAGCCCCTGCGGAACCTCGTGAGGATTGGCCCCCAGGAATGTGGGGCTCGACGCCACCAGCTTCCCGTCCCGGATGAAGTAGTGCAGCGAGACGTGGTGGCCTTCCACTCGCCAGCCCCAGTCGCCCTTCATGCGCGGATCGCCGAAGAACGTGAAATGGAAGCGCTCGGTGTCACGGTAGCCGGTGTGGTCGTCCTCGATCACGCGGACAATCTCCTCCAGCGCCATCACATTCATGGTCTTGACGAATCCCGCGCGGCCCAGCCCCGTGCTCAGCAGGCCGTAGGCGAGATGGCGCTGCTTCGGGTCCATGTCCTTGAACGTGATCCCGTTGCGCACGTAGCCGTACTCGTCCGCGAAGCCGGTTTCGGGGAAGTAGTGCCAGTTGGTGCGCTCCTCGGCGTCCATGGCAAACACCGTCCCCATGCGCTGCATGCGGTCGAGGGACTCAAGAAAGCGATTGGCCGCGTCGGCCATCAGCGCCTCGGTCTTCGCCGACTCGTAGCCGGTCAAGGCACACAGCGCGAACAGCGCCACGAACACGGCGCGCACGACACCTTGTCGGATCATTGCTTTTCTCCCGGGCCCGGTCTGGCCACGCCTGGGATTATACGACGCGCCCCGCGCGGAGGCGAGCTACGCGTTCATCATCTGGTCCCACGTGACCTCGGCCCGGTGCGCGATCGCCATCTCCCCCAAAAGGGCTGTCAGCGTGCTCTCCGCGCCCCTCACGCCGGTGTTCGCGGGCTTGTCTTCGAGGATGCGCCCGAAGAACTCCTCCAAGGCGTCGATGGTGATGTCGTGCGGGGACTTCTCTTCGACCACGTCGTTGCGCCCCCGGTGAAACCGCCAGTAGCCGCGGGCCGTTTCTACCACGCCATCGTGGCAGAAGTAGCGCTCGTAGACCTCCCGGTAGAACGGGGGGCACATGTACGCGCCGGCCAAGTTGGCTTGGACGTTGCCGGGATAGTCGAACGTGACGTTGAGGTGGTCAAGCAGGTCGCCATACTCCATCACGGCGCGTCCGCCCGTGCCGATGGCCTTGACGGGGTGTGCGCCGACGAACCAGTTCATCGCGTCGATGTTGTGGCAGAACGTCTCGGTGATGATCTCGCCGAAGGTGTCGCGCCAGCGCTTCCACTGGGCCAGCCTGTCCGCCGGGTCGCTCGGCTTGGGGCGGACCGGCTCCTTGCCGGTCATGCCGCTCTTGAGGAAATGCGAGTGGACTAGGTTGATCTTGCCGATCTCGCCGGAATCGATCAGCTTCTTCGCCGCGTGGTACACGTCGCCGTGGCGCTGTTGGAAGCCGAACGTGATGTTGAGGCGGCGCGGGGCCGCGTCGGCCAGGCGCATCACCCGCTTGGCCCCTTCGACGTCCGCCGCGGCAGGCTTCTCGATGTAAATGTGCTTGCCCGCTTGGATCGCGGCCTCGAAGTGGTCCGGATGCATGTACACAGGGGTCGCGATGATGACGGCGTCGACGTCGCTGGCGAGCACCTCGTTGAGGTCCTTGTGCAGGCGCACGCCGTCCAGAGACACCCGTTCTTTCGCTCTCTCGATGGAGGCGTCGGAGACCTCGGCGACGGAGACCAGCCGGGCCTGTGGCAGGCCCGCGATGTGGCGGGCATGGCTGCTGCCCCTGCCTCCGAGGCCGATGATCCCGACCGAGACCGTGGAGTTTGCCGCGCTGGTGGAGGCCGCAGACAGTGGCACGACCGCGGCAGTGCGGATCAGGCCGCGCCGGGTGAGCGAGTTCGCTGGCATAGATCTGTAGCACCCAAAGTATAGTCCCGCGCCCGGCAACGCGTCGCTCCGGCAGGCCTGCGCGCGGCATTGCGAGGGCGGGTGGTGCCGGAGACGGGCTGCTTGGCCGCCCCCGCTGGCTGCGCAGACTGCCAATCGCGGTTTGCTATTCTGGGAACCGTTGCGCCCCCACAGGGCGTCCCGGGAGGGGCTTTGGACGAGGGCAAGCTCAGCATTACGGACTCTCGCACAGGAAGCGAGTACGAGCTCCCAATCTCCAGCGCGTCCGTTAGGGCGATCGAGCTGCGCCAGATCCGCCAGGATCCTGGCGAGTTCGGCATGCTGAGCTACGATCCCGGCTTCACCAACACCGCCGCCTGCACCAGTCGGATCGCCTACATTGACGGCGCCAAGGGAATTCTGCGGTATCGCGGCTACCCGATCGAAAAGCTGGCCGAGAACTGCACCTACACCGAGGTGGCCTACCTGCTGCTCAACGGCGAGCTGCCCACGCGCCACGAGCTGGAAGCGTGGGACACGGAGCTGATGGAGCATAGCCGCGTCCATGAGAACGTCAAGAAGTTCATGGACGGATTCCTGTACGACGCCCATCCCATGGGTGTCTTGGTCAGCACCGTGGCAGCGCTGTCAACGTTCTACCCGGACGCCAAGCAGATCGACAGCCGCAGCAACCGATACCGCCAGCAGCTGCGCTTGGTGGCCAAGATGCCAACGGTGGCCGCTTACGTCTACCGCAAGAGCCAGGGCTACGCCTATCCGGATCCGGACTTGGGACTGAGCTATACCGAGAACTTTATCCACATGCTGTGGAGCGGCACCCGCCGCCAGACCAATGAGCGCAACCTGAAGGTCCTGGCGCGGGCCCTCGACACGTTGTTCATCCTGCACGCCGAGCACGAACAGAACTGCTCCACTTCGACGATGCGCCAGGTCGCCAGCGCCGACGCGGATCCCTTCGTGGGCGTGGCAGCGGCCGCTTCGGCGCTCTACGGGCCGCTGCACGGCGGTGCCAACGAGGCGGTGCTGGCGATGCTCGACGAGATCGGCAGCGCCTCCGCGATCCCGGAATTCATGCGCCAGGTCAAGGCCGGCGAGCGGCGCCTGATGGGATTCGGCCACCGCGTCTACAAGAACTATGATCCGCGTGCCCGCATCTTGCAAAGGATTGCCGCGGAGGTCTTCGAGATCACCGGCAAGAATCCCAAGATCGATCTTGCGACACAGCTCGAGCGGATCGCTCTTGAGGACGACTACTTCGTCAAGCGGCGTCTCTACCCGAATGTCGACTTTTACTCGGGCATCATCTATCAGGCGATGGGCTTCCCGATCGAGATGTTCACGGTGCTGTTCGCGCTCGGGCGGGTGGCCGGGTGGCTGGCCCACTGGGAAGAACTGATGTCGGACCCCGAAAAGCGCATCGCCCGTCCGCGCCAGATCTATGCCGGGCCTGGGGAGCAGCAGTTCCTGCCGATCGACGAGCGCCTGAGCAAGGCGCGCGCCGAAGTCACCTAGTCGGACGCGCGTTCCTGCGCGCCGGCGGGCGGAGGCTCCCACGGCAGCCGTCCGTCGCAACGGTCGCGGTAGTAGGGCGCGATATCAGTCACCTCGCCCGCCCGCGCTGCTGGCAGGCGCTGCAAGTCTGCGTCGTCGTAGATATCCGCCCAGTACGCATCGACCGGCCCCATCCGGTTCCACGGGTTGACGGCGTCGTTGTCCGCCGGAGCCGAGAACGACGCGTACAGGCTCTGGCGGTTGAGCGGCTTGCGCAAGCCCTGGTAGTACCACGGCTGTAGCAGGAGCTCTCCGCGTCGCGGCTCTGCGCCGGCACCGAGCTTCGGCCGCAGCGTCACTACCAGCATCTCGTTCAGCGACGTGCCCGTCGAGAATCCGCCGTAGGATCCGTCGGCCCGGTACAGGCTCTGGTCGCGGCGCATCACCGACGACGTGAAGCGATTCGCCCCGAGCAGTGCGCGGGCCGCGCCATCCTGGGTCGGGTAGCCCCACGCCTCTCGGCCGAATTCGCTGCCTGCCAGGGAGGCCTTGAAGTGAGAGATCGCGTACCAAGCCCGCTGCCCGTCGATGCCGCAGCGGGCAAGCAGCCAAGCCTCGTCGAGGGCCGGGTCGCTCAGGCCGCGGATTGTCATCACCCTCACCAAGGCATTGGGGTCTGCAACGCACGGCGCTGGGATCAGGCGTTCGACAACGTGCGGATTTGCCACGCAGTCCACGGATACGATGAGCAAGCCTGCCAGCCGGACCCGGCTTTGGCTGCGGTACGCCTCCAAGTCGGCCGCGCCGGAGAATTGCGTGTCGATTTCCGGCAGGCCCAGCGTGCCCCTGGGGTAGTTTCGCAACGCGAACGGCTCGAAGTCCGATGCGGCGACATGCCGCACGAACTCCTGTCCTCGCTCGGAACGGCCCGGCACGCCGTGCGAGGAGATCGGGCCGGATGCCCCGAGTCTGGCTAGCCAGCCGCCGAGCTTGCCGGACGTCTCGGCCGGCTCAATTTGCGCTGCGGCTGCCGCGCCCGTCGCAGGCAAGCGCCACAGTTCGACGGGCTGGTCGCCGAGCGGACCTTCCGCCCAACCGGGCGACAGCTGGTGCCGGTACGACAGCCAAGGACGGTCCTCCGCGGACGATTCCTCTTCGGCGGCCGAGGACATGATTCTGGCCGAGAACTCATCCTGTCCAGAGACGGCAAGTGTCCAGGCGCCGTCCGCCCCGCGGACCACCCCTCGCAAGGCCGGCACGTGGAGCGCTTCGCGCATGCGCCAATAGGCCTGTGGATCCTCCGTCCAGATCGCTAGCGGCAGCAAGTGCGGCTTGCCGTCCAGCAGGACTTGCAGGCCCAAGCTGCACCGGGCGCCGCTGCCGCTGCCTTCGAACTCGACCTCGAGCCTTGCTCCCGGCGACAGCTCCAGCGGCGGCGGCAGTTTCGGAGGAGACGCGACCTTGTACGTGAGTCGAAGTCCCTGTGGAGAGGCTTCGGCGCGCGCGATGCTGCGGGCGGCAAGGGGAAGCGCCGCAGATGCTGCGAGAAAGCGCCGTCGGCCGATCACGAAACCATTGTGCAGCATCAAGGGTTTACGCGGAGCTTCATCGCGGATTCAGGAGCGATTCTTCGCGCAGCCTCTCGCGCCGACGAGGCTTTGGCTATCCGGGGCGGATTCTCAACCTGTCGCGGTTATGGGAACGGTCCGATTCGGGTCGACTCCCAGCAGCTTGAAGGCTGCGCGCTGGAGTTTAGCGGGTTCGGCGCTGGTCATGAACGAGGCCCGGCGGCTACGCCACGAGGCGGAAGCGCGAACCCGCCGATTCGTGCTTCGCAAGCTAGGGGTTGTAGCCGGAACCGATGAGCAGTGGAACTCCCTGCGCCCGCACGAGCTTGTAGAGTGCCGCCTTGGGTTCGACCTCGCCCGTCGCCGGATTGTTGAAGTTGAAGTACCAGAACGACTCCCCGAACAGCGCGGCGGCTTGGTAGGCGTTTCTCCCGTCGAACAGCAGTTCCGGGGCCCTTCCCGACACCGTGAAGCTGGCGGGGTTGCCGCTGAATTCGACAAGGCCCGTTTCGGCGTTGATGCCGAATACGTAGATCGGGCCGTGCTTCCAGCGCGGGTCGCTGGACAGCACCGGGCCGGCGAAATACCCCGA
>JAJDZN010000261.1 GCA_022824585.1 Bryobacterales bacterium
GCCACACGGAACGCCCGAGCCTAGAACTCGTACCGCAATCCGAATTGCAGGACCCTGGGCGGAATCAGCACCCTAGAGTAGTTTCCGAAGCTCCCGGTGAAGGTATAGGACAGCGTCTCCCAAGCGTCTGCGTTGAAGCGCACGCTGTTCGTCAGATTGAACGCCTCGGCCCGGAATTGCAGGCTGTGCCCTTCCATGGGCAGCTGGAAGCGTTTTCCGACAGCCATGTCAATCGAGAAGATCCCGTGGCCGCGCAGGTTGTTCCGCTGCCCGATTCCGCCGACCACGACCTGCCAGAACGACGACAGAGCGGCGGCCGGGTTGCTGAACACGTTCGGTCCCGTGCCCCCTCCGATCAGCGCCGCGCTGGCCGTGTTGGTCTGTGCAGGGATCGGCCCGATGGGCTCGGCGAAGTGCTGGTAGCAGTAGCAGGTCGGCCAGGCTAGGCCGTTCAGGATGCTGAGCGGCATGCCCGACGTGTAGCGCCCCAGGCCGCTGACCTGCCAGCCGCCAAGCACTGCCTGCCCGGCCGGGCCCATGTCTGCCAGGTACGGCTTGCCCCGCCCGAACGGCAGTTCCACGACCCAGTTCGCATTGAACTGGTGACGCATGTCGAAATCCGAGAATGCCCGCTGCGCCTCTCGGTCCCAGGAGTTGATGACACCGAACGCGGACCAGTAGGTGTCGCCCGGAATCTGACCGAACCGCTCTCCCTGGCTGCGTCGCGTGCCTACCGAGGTCAAGTCCGTAGATTCGGACAGGGTGTAGTTGAGGTCAAACTGGTACCCTTTGCTGAATCCCTTGCGCAACGAAACCTGCATCGAGTGGTAGGTCGCCGTCCCGTAGGAGCGCAACGCGTCGAAGCCCCAGAACTGCGGATTCATCGAAAGGCCCGGACCCGCGTCGCTGCAGACAGGGGCGCAGGCGTAGTCTAGGTAGTACATCGCGGTACCGGTGTCGGGGCTGTTCGATCTGATGACGTCGTACACTCGCTGGGTCGCGGTAAAGTCCCGCGTCGCAGAAGCGGAAAACTGGTTTTCGAAGAAAGCGACCGTCGGCACGGACCGGGTCGACCAGCCGCCGCGCGCCATGAGTTCGAGCTCTTGGAGGGCATCAAGCAGGTACTGGCCGGATGCCGGATCCTTGAAGTTCGTGTACTGGGCAACGGCCGTATCGTTGATCAGCTGCCTGCGGCTGAGCCTTCCGATATAGCCAACCTCCATCATGAAGCCGCCTCCGAGCTCGCGCGAAACGGTCACGGTGGGGTTGATGCTGTACGGCGGCAGCACGCTCGAATCCACGCCCTGGCTCCAAGCCAATCCCTTGGGGTTGGGCGTACCGGGGCCGCCTGGCGGCGGCGGCGCGATCCCGCGGGAGGGAATATTCGTCTGCCCTTCGAAGCGGGGCGAATTCGCGACTGTGAAGTCCTGGGTGGTAACCCTGCTCGTCAGGCCGAACGCGTTGCGGTCGAGCATCTGGATCATGCCCATGCCGAAAATGTCGTAGAACAGCCCCGCGCCCGCCCGGATCGATGTCTTGCCCGGACCGCCGAAAAGCTTGCCCAGGAAACCGTCGCGAGCCTGCGGCGAGAACGCGACGGCGAGCCGCGGCGAGAAGTTCCTCGAGTGCGTCGCCCACAGCGGTCCGCCGTTGGGGTCGTCAATGCCCACGAAACCGATGGGGCCCGCTTCATGCGTAGGCCGGCCGCTCTCGGCTAGGTCGACGCGGGTCGCGATGTAGTTGTCCAGCCTCGGGGTGATGCGGACCTGCACCCCGTTGACCTCTCTCACGGGTGGCATGAACGACCAGCGCAGTCCCGCCGTGATTGTCAAACCCGGCTTGGCGCGCCAAGTGTCCTGGAAGTACAGCTCCAGCTCTTCCATGCCGAATGTGCGGCTGACCGGGTCTCCCGCCGCGAGCGGATTGCCCTGGATGTCGTAGTTGTAGTTCGCGTCGTAGAAGTTGACTATGCCCAGCACCGTCGCCATGGTCTCGCGGTAGGTTCCCGGGTTCGCGGGGGCGACGGCGAGTGGCGTGTCGAACAAGGCCGGGCCGTCCGTCAATGCCCATGCGGCCTGCTTTGCGAAGTGAAAGCTGTTGCTGGAGTTCATGCGGCGGTTGCGGATGGATCGGAAGACTCCGCCGAATTGCCAAGAGTGCTGGCCGCGCACAATCGAGATATCTTCGGCCACAGTGTGGACCGGCAGGTAGTTCGACTCCGGCGTGGTGCTGCCGAAGGAATCATCGAAGAGGCTGTCCCCCAGTCTCACCCGGGACTCGTTCTGGACTCCGGACAGCTTCACATCTTGGCCCGTGAAGCCGTAGCGGAAGTTGCTGACGATGCCGGGCCCGATCAACCCGGTGTACCCAACTGCCAAGCCGCGGCTCCTGTCATCGGTCTCCCTGTTCGGATCCTGGCCAGGAAGCTGGGGCAAGCCCCCGATGTGATCGTGCTGGAAATTGCCGCGCACGAATATGCGGTGGGCCCCGTTCTCGTCGGCGTTCCAATCCACCTTCGAAATGACTGTGTTCCAGACCAGCGGGGTCGATGCGGTAAACCTGTAGCCGGAAGTGTTCAGACCGTCGCCGACGGTGGAGTCGTTCGGGGCCGGGAAGGAACTGAAGTACTGGAGCGCGGCCGGGCTGGGACCCATTTTCAGAGGATCGATCTGGGACTGGATAAACGCCGGGTCGAGTTCCTGCACCGCTCCCCCGACTCCCCTGTACTTGACGAAGCCTTGGCGCAGGGAGTCGCTGGGCACCGTGCGCACCACGCCGCCCTCGCTAGCGTCCCTGCGTCCTTCGTAGTTGGCGAAGTAGAACAAGCGGCTTTGCTTGATTGGACCGCCAATGGAGGCTCCGAAAACGTTGCGGATCAGCTTCGCGCGGTCCACGCCCGCGCTGTTGTTGAAGAAGTCGTTAGCCGCGGTTGCGGTGTTGCGGTGGAATTCGTACAACGAGCCGTGGACCTCATTGGTCCCGCTTCGGGTTACCAATGCGACCTGCGCGCCCGCTGACCGACCTTGATCTGCGTTCGCGGTGGTTGTGACGACCCGGAATTCCTGGATCGAGTCCAAGGTGTTGCGCAGCACGCTGGTGAAGGGCAGGCGCCCGTTCTGGTCGTTCACATCGACGCCATCAAGCGTCACGTTCGACTGGTCGCTACGAGCGCCGTTCACGGTGCCGTTTCGGATGTCGCCGACCTTTTTCGAATCCAGCGGATCGGCGCTCAGGAAGGTGACGCCTGCCTGGAGCGAGAGCAATCCCGCCGGGTTGCGGGCGTTCAGCGGTAGCTGCACGATCGGCTTTGTGCCGAAGGCGTTCCCGACCGAAGCGTCAGTCGTGTTCAGCTGCGCCGCAGAGGCGGAAACCGTGACCGCTTCCTCGACCGCCTCGACGGTGCCGAAGACGACCGGGAGCGTCACGTTGGTGTTGACCAGCAGCGAAACGCCCTCGATAATCACCGGCGCGAAACCCTCTTGGACCGCCGATAGGGTATACGACCCGGGCGGCAGCTGGGCGAACGTGTAGTTCCCTTCTTCGTTAGACTCTACTGAACGCTGGAAGCCATTGGCTTCGTTCATGATGTCGATCTCCGCGCCGGGGATAACGCCACCGGTTTCGTCAGTGACCACTCCGCTCAGACCACTCGATTGCCCGAACAAGACCGGAGCAAGAATGAATGCCGAGAGAAAGAGCCCCCCAACACGAATCCAAGCTACGAATCTATATGGCTTATTGAAGGGGCTCATCATGTTCGAGATTATACCGCTGACCTTCCAACTGCGGAAAAAAACTTGCTCGGCGTATGGCAGCCAATCGCTTCCTCGCCTCCTTCGAATGCCATAATTTCGGGCACCATGGATTCCTCAATCACCAGAAGGGGCTTCCTCGGCGCTAGCGGGGCCACCTTCGCCGGCGCCAGTGCCCGTTCCGCAGACAGTCGCCCCAACATCCTGTGGATATGCACCGACCAACAGCGCTGGGACACGATCCGCTCTCTAGGAAACGGGCACATCCGCACTCCGCAGCTCGACCGTTTGGTCGCGAGCGGCGTCGCGTTCGAGAACGCATACTGCCAATCTCCGATCTGCACGCCCAGCCGCGCAAGCTTCCTGACCGGCATGTATCCGTCCGCGGTGCATGGCTGCATGAACGGCAACGAGACCTGGGACGACGCAGCGCCCTTGGTCACCAAGTCGCTCGCTGACGCCGGATACGACTGCGGTCTGGCGGGCAAGTTTCACCTCTCCGGCGCACAGGGCCGGATCGAGCCGCGCGTTGATGACGGTTACCGCGTGTTTGATTGGAGCCATCATCCCAGCGACGACTGGCCCGAGGGGCACGCCTACATCGAGTGGCTGCGCTCGCTGGGCAAGGACTACGATTCGATTTACAGGCGGCTCGGCTACATTCCCAGCGAGTTTCATCAAACTACTTGGTGCGCCGACCGGGCCATCGACTTCATGCGCGAAGAGCGCTCCGGGCCCTGGCTGTTCAGCCTGAACTGCTTCGACCCGCACTCGCCGTTCGACCCGCCGGAGGAGTGGCTGGAGCACTACCCTGAAGCGGACATGCCCGGCCCGCTGTTCCGCGAGTCGGATCTGGAGGCCCAGCAACGGCTGGAGGCTGTCAACTTCCAGACACCAGCGCGGCGGCCGGAAGACTTCAACGCAAGGTCCTACCAAGCGAAGTACTTCGCCATGATCGAACTGATCGATCACAACGTTGGCAGAATGCTGGACGCCTTGCAGGACAGCGGCCAACTGGCCAACACGATCGTCATCTTCACCAGCGACCACGGCGAGACGCTCGGAGATCACGGCCTCTTGCTGAAGGGCTGCCGCTTCTACGAGAGCTTGGTGCACGTCCCGCTCGTGATTTCGTGGCCGGAGCGTTTCCGGCAAGGGCTGCGCAGCCAAGCGCTAGTAGAACTGACGGATCTCGCCCCGACGCTGCTGGAGACAGCCGGGCTCAGCGTGCCGAGCACGATGCACGGCAAGTCGCTGGCTTCCTTGCTGGAAGGCAAGTCAGCGCCCGGACATCACCGAGAGTTCGTGCGCAGCGAGTACTACCGCGCCCTGGCGGGAGTGCAGAGCTTCGGCACGATGGTGCGCAGCGAGCGCTTCAAGCAGGTTACCTATCACGGTCACGGCTTGGGCGAGCTCTTCGACCTAGAAGCCGATCCGGGCGAGTTTGACAATCTCTGGGACGACCCGCGCCTAGCGCAGGTGCGCCACGATCACATGGTTATGAATTTCGACGCGCTTGCCACGGCGACGGATGTCGGGCCCAACCGCGTCTCGCGGTACTAGCGCGCGGCCCGGGCGACCGGAAACCCGGCTTCGCTCCACCGAAGCTGCAGGCGCACTAGACTCCTTGTCTAGGCGTAGCGTTTACAAGCTAGTCAAGTTTACGCTGGGATTGGCTCGCCTTCTCAGGGGCGTTCGATCTCCCGATCAAAGTGCTGCATCGCCCGCCGCAACGGGCCTCGCTGTGCTCGAATCGGATCGCTAGGGGCGGGCTCAGCGCGTCGGCGTAGGGGGAATGCAGGCACAGCTGCGGGCGGAGGCCCGCGGCCAACCCCCGCAACACCCTCCCTTGGCGGGCATGTCGACTTCCGCTCCCGACCCGATGCCCGGAGAGCCGCCCAAGTTGGCCTGCAGGGGCCGCCGCCTGGCTCCGCCAAGCACCGCCGTTCGCTCGGTGGAGCCGCGCGCACAAACCAGCACAAGCACGCTTGCTTGCACCTGTCTCCAGAGCGCAGATCCACTCGCGCCGTGTGTGGTTGCAGGCTGAGCTAGGCGCACAGCGGGCGTTCCGGCGAGACCCTAGTCGCCAGCTGAGCACCGCGTCGCTCTGGCGCGAGCAGCGCTGGAAATTAAGCTCGCGTACACCACAGCTGGGGGCCGGCAGACGAGCCCTTGCACGGTGCTAGGATCATTTCAAGGCGGCGCGTTCGTGCGCTGCCCGCTGCGACATGCCCTCCACGCCTGCCACAGAAACCGAACTTGCGGGGCGGGCCACCGCCATCGCCGACGCGTCTGCGAAGCCGGGCGAGATCGAATACCCGGAACGCAATTGGATCGCGCAGAGCATCGCGCACGGCGATGCTGTGTTGCAAGCCGCGGCGGCCTTGCGGAACCACTTCCGGGACCGCACGGACGTGCTGGTGGCCATGGAACTGGCGGTCTACTACCGGCGTGACGATAACAATCTCTGGCTGCAGCCGGACGTGCAGGTGGTGTTCGGGGTGAGCCCGGAGAATCGCAGTTCGTACCGGATCTGGGAGGAAGGCAAAGCGCCGGATTTCGTGCTGGAGGTGGCGTCGCCGTCGACGGCGGAGAATGACGCCGAGCACAAGGCGCGGGAGTACGCCCGGATAGGCGTTCGGGAGTATTGGAGGCTGGACCCGGACGGGACCTTGATGGGGTCAGCGCTAGAGGGCTACGAGGCCAGCAGTGGGAAGTATGACCCAGTGCAGCCAGTGGCGAGCAGCGACCGGGAGCGGCGGTACCGGAGCCAGGTGCTGGGGCTGGAACTGCGCAGCCAAAGGCAGGCCCGGGCGACGGTGCTGGTGCTCCGGGATCCGCGCACCGGGGAGGAGACCGACGGCGCGCTGGAAGAAGCCGAGCGGCGGAGGCGGATCGCGGAGCGTGATTCGCGGGCAGCCAAGCAGCGGGCGAGCGCCGCAGAGCAGGAAACAAGCGCGGCGAAGCAGGAAGCGATTGCGGCGAAGCAGGAGGCAAGCGCAGCGGACGAGCGAGTGCGGGCACTGGAGGAGCAACTCCGCGCCCTCACGGCCGATACCGCTCCAGCCGAGCGCGACCGCTAACTGCCAGTCCGAGACACCCGGCGATTCCACCCGCCCGCCACGAGGCTGGGGATTGGCGCTGGATTGCGCGTCGGCTCATTCCCTTGAACCCCTTAACAGACCCGCAATCGCCGGTCTCGCTATAGATGCTGCGTAGGCGCTTGAGTCAGGATTCGGGACCTCGACACCTTTGTTTGGCTGCGCCTCGCTAGCCCATCGCCTTCATGCGCTCGCTCAGCTTGAAGCCCTCGTGCCAAGTCGAGTCCGCCCCTGGTCCGATTCGGCGGATCATGGCCTCCACCATATAGGGCTCGCCGGCCCCGCACACCTCCATGCCGCGCTTGAGTGCCGCTGCCAGCTCGGCAGGTGTCGTCGCCCGCTCGCCCTTGACTCCTTGGCTCGCCGCAAGCTGCACGAAGTCAATGTCTGGATCGCCCAAATACATGCCGGTGTATTTTCCGGTCGCCGCCATCGTGCCGCCGTAGCGGTGAAATCCGCCTCGCACCGTCTGGTAGTTGAGGTTGTTCCAAACCACGGTCAGCACGGGCACTCCGTAGCGCGCCTGCGACCAGAAAGCGCTGGACTGGTACATGACCGCCCCGTCGCCGATCGAGCAAACGACTTGCCGGTCTGGAAGGGCCAGCTTGGCGCCCGTGGCGGCGCCGAGACCCCAGCCGAGCGAATTGCCCGTGTAGCCGATCCAGATCTGCTCGTCGTCGCCGTAGCCCCAGTGGAAGTTGTTGTGCTGGTTGTAGCCGGAATGCACCTCGCCCACGACCACGGCGTTGCGGTCCAGCGTCTTGGCCATGACGTATGTCATCTCATCCGGATGCATGGGGCTCAGGCCGAAGTTGCCGCGCACCCGGCTGTCGAAGTCGTTCCACATTTGCGCCGACAGGCCACGCGCTTGATCCCCGCGGTCTCGCCCGAACGCGCTGAGGCGCTGCTGCGGGATCCGGCCCTCCAGCGCCGCATCGAGATCCGCCAAAGACGCCTTCACGTCCGCGAGCAGCGCGAGATCGGTCGGGTAGTTGCGGCCCATGTTCCCCGCGTTCAGGCCGATCCGCACGATGCGGGCGTCCAGCGGGGCTTCCGGGCCGGTCGGCAAGCGCCAGATGCCGAAGTCGCGGGCCCCGACCATCAGGGCAAGATCGACGCCGCCCTGCGCATAGTCCGAGCGCATGCTGAAGCGGCCGAGGTGGAGCGGGTGGCGGGCCGGGAAGTTGAAATAGCCCCCTGTGCCGGATGTAACGGGGACGTTGTACGTGTCCGCAAACCTGACCAAATCCGCCTGGGCACCGGACTTCCAGACCTCGTCGCCGACTACGATCAGCGGCCGCTTTGCCTGTAACAGCCAGTCGGCGGTCTTCTCGACCGCTGCGGCTTCGGGCGCGGCCGTGCGGACATCAGGAAGCGCTCCGCCGGTACGATCTCCGATGTGACGTCCTTCGTTTCCAGCGCGCCGTTGGTCATGGCCAGATACACCGGCCCGCCCGGCGGAGTCGTGGCGACTTTGTAGGCCCGTCGCAGCATCATCGTCAGGCTCTGCGCATTGCGGGCCTCCCAGCAGAACTTGGTGAACTGTCTGGGGACATCCTTTTGGTCATAGCCTGGACGGGGCGCGAGGATGCCCTCGTCACTCCACAGCTCGTTGTCAAGCATGCCCGCCGTGACCACCAGCGCAGCCCCGTCCCTGCTGGCGTTGTAGAGCTGTCCGCCCATCTGGGCCGTGCCCGCGATGACGTGTACGTTGACGAAGGCCGGCTTGAGGCTGGCACGGTGGTAGCCGTCCGCCATGGCGACGACAATGCCCTCGTGCAAGCCCATGATCAGCGGCACGCCGGAACCGATCTGCGCGTCGAACAGACCGACCTCGAAAGATCCGGGATTCGTAAACAGGTATTCCGATCCTGCGGCTTTAGCCTGCTCCATGACCAACTTCCCGCCGCTTCCCGTCGATCGCTTGGACGGAGGCAAGGCGAGGCTGGCGCTCTCGGTGGCATCGAGACTCTCGATGAGCGATTGCGCGGCGGCGGCCGAGAGCCCGAGTCCGGCCAGCTTTCGAGAAAGACCTCGCCGCGTAAGCTCCTTGTTGAGGAATCGCTGGATCAACTGCTGCACTGGCACACCCTCCCTGCCCGCAAGGCAACGCCATCATAACGCCTGAGCCGGACGCAAGCCGGTGCGATTCGTGGTGTGCTCGACCAAAAGTGCCGGTTGCCGCCAAGATTTGGGCTCATGCGGGTATGCACTTGAGTCAGGCAGCTACTACATGTAGTGTTTGAGGCGGTGGAGGATTACCCGCGAAATCAGCTGGAATTCGAGACCCGGTTCGCCAGCGAGCAAGCCTGCCGAAAATACTTGGCGCAGCAACGCTGACCGGAGGGTTTCCGCTGCCCGCAACAGGCTGGTTCAGCAGGCGGCGGCCATTGAAACGACCCCTTACCGTTCGATCGTGGGAGGCAAGCCGGAGAAACCGGACTCGTAGGGCTTCGTTCGCAGTGCGCTGCGGACGGTAGGCGAGCCGAGAATCACGACTCTAGCAACCACAATACAGCGCGCGGGCCAGCTTCTCAGGCGTAGCGCCCTTGAGGTCCCTGTCGGGGTCTAGCATCGGTCGCACCTTCAGTCGTCCCTTTCCAAGTGGCCTTCGAACAGGCCCTCCAGCCGGGCCATACGCTCGCGGAGGTCCGTGATATTGGTGCGGACCTCGGCGAAGTCCCGATTGACCTGAGAGCGCAAGTTCTCGATCGCCCTGTTGGTCGTGCGCTGTCCGTTCAGAATCAGGCCGCTCAGGGCGATACCTACGCTGATAATCGTGATTATCGTTCCCTTGCCGTTCATCGCTTTCGCCTTCCCTTTGCGCTGTCCGGCATCTTTCTTCACGCCTTCGGACGCCCGAAATTTCCCCATCCATAGGATGGGGAACGTCGGTCGATTCGGTGTTTCGCCCGTTGCGCCCAGTCCAGTCTGATCATACACGATCAAGTGTGCTGCTGTGCTTGCGGACACGCCAGCGAGTGCCCGTGTCGGGTCGCTTGCTGAATACAAGAGCCGCGTTCGGCAACGGAGTAGCTACCGGGGCCGCGGCGAACAGGCAGGACATCACACAGAGAAACTCGCGTGGCGTATCCACGGCCCGGCTCCACGGGGCCGGTACCGTGACGCACGGAGGCACTCATGCGACAAGTTCTGATCCTGCTGGCGGCGGTCCTGTACGCCAGTGCGCATACGCAGGCGGCGGAGGTCGTTTTGTGGCCTCGCCAGATGATAGGGGGCGAGCGCTGGTTCTGCACGGAAGGCGGGGCACGGGCGGCGGGCTGGCCGGTAGGCGGCACGGCGGGGAGAGCCGGGTTGGCTCGGCTTGCGGAAATCCCGCAAAGACAGACGCGCTCAACCGGCAGGGCCGCTGCGGGGTTTGTCCATCGTCGGAGATAGCTCGCGCGACAGCAAGAATTGAGGCACGACCACCTCCCAAGTCTCGGAGCGTAGAGTCCCTTTGCGTTCTTCGTCTTCCCCGTCGTCGGCCCAGCGGGTGAAGATTCCCTGCACCGACGCGCGGGCAATGGCCATGCCG
>JAJDZN010000271.1 GCA_022824585.1 Bryobacterales bacterium
CACCACAACACTGGGGGAGACCTTGGAGGCGGTGCAGGCGGCGCAAGGGCAGGGGCCGGAGACGGTCGTCGCCGACAAGGGCTACCACAGCGACGCGGTGCTGCTGGGACTGGACGAGGCGGGCCAGGAAGCGCACATCCCGGAGCCGCAGCGGGCGGAGCGGGATTTTGCGGGCAAGCCGGAAGCGCAACGGGTGGTGCAGGAGAACCGGGAGCGCGTGGCGAGCTCGGCCGGCAAGCGCCTGCAAAAGCTGCGGACGGAGAAGGTGGAGCGGTCGATGGCCCACATGTACGGCACGGGCGGGATGCGACGGCTGTACTTGCGGGGGCGGGCGAACATTCGCAAGCGGCTGCTGGTGCATGCCTGCGCGTTCAACCTGGGGGTGCTGATGCGGTCGCTCACCGGGGTCGGCACGCCCCGCACCCTGCAGGGGCAGGGCTGCCAGCCAACGGCCAGCCCTGGCTTCACCGTTTGTTCGCCATTCCGGGATGCTTGGAGCGGCCTGCTGGGCATGCTCAGGGGCCTCTTGGGCCTCAGACCGGGAGAAAGCCCGGAATTTGCCGAAAAACTCGCATAGGCCGTCGAAGGACCACCCAGCAAGGCCACCGACCGACGTGGTCGGCAAAGCCAATAAAACCACAGGCTGCTAGGTCTTGACGATTCGCTGTCTACGCCGATCCCAGGCCAGCGACTTCTTCTTGCGGAACGATTCAACCGTCATCTGGCAGGCCATCGAGACGTTAAACGCGAACTCGGCATCGCATTTGAGGGCCTCGCCGGCGCGGATTGCGTTGTGGAGGTTGTGGTGGTGCAGCGCCATGTCCTCGCCGCCGCTCTTCTTGTGAAGGCGGGTCTGGACATCGCTCTCGTGGATTGGTTCCGGCTCCAGGCTGAAGCCGTCCCGGGTGAACTCGATGGTGCCCTTGTTGCCGCGGATTACGTGGCGGATCTTTGACTGATTGGCCAAGGACGAGACCAGCAGAACGTTGACGCCTTCGGGATACTCCAGCAGGGCGTTGAACGTGTCGGGCACCTCCGCGCCGCCGTTGAAGAAGTACTGGCCGCCGGTCGCGACCACTCGCGAAGGCACCGTCAAGCCGCATGCGCGGACGATGCGCGCGAGTCGGTGCACGAACAGATCGGTGGCGATACCGCCCGAATAGTCCCAGTAGCGGCGCCACGAGAAGAAGCGAGCGGGATCCCACGGCCGTTTCTTGGCCTTGCCGAGGTAGGTCTTCCAGTCCAGATTGACGCCGGGCTGGACGTCCGGGTCGGGATCTCGCACCCAGAAGTCCTCGAGGTGGTTGCGGGAGTAGTCGATGTGGGCCATCACTACCTTGCCAATGGCTCCTTGCTTGATCAACTCCGCTGCGGTCTCGTAGGAGTCGTCGGACATGCCCTGGATACCGCATTGCAGGGCAATCCCGGTGCTTTGCACCTTCTTCACGACCGCCAGCCCCTCGTCGATCGAGTAGGTCAGCGGTTTCTCCACGTAGACGTGGAGGCCCGCGTCGGCCGCGTCCAGGGTGATCGGCGCGTGCCAGTGCTCGGGCACCGAGATGGTCACGTAGTCGAGGCCGGAATGCTCCAGCAGCCGCCGGTAGTCCTTGAACGGCCTGCCGCCGGTGAACTCGGCCGCTGCCTCGCGACGCGGGTCGTATATATCGCAGACCGCGGCGATCTCGACGTTGTCGGGTTCGGCCAGCTTCCTCAATGCCCGCATGTGGCCGTTGGCGTTGCCGCCGGCACCGATCATGCCGACATGCAGCCGCTCGTTGGCACCCACGATCCGGGCGGCGCTCTTCGCAGTCAGGGCTTGTCTTGCGGCGGCTGCCGCAGTAGCGCCGGCGACGAAAGTGCGGCGGCTAAGGCTTGGTGAGGTAGACATATCTGCAACTCATGGTACGGCATCACCGTGCCTTTGACCACTCAATGTCGGGGCCGCTGGTAGCCTGAATTGATGGCTGCACGGCTGCAGACCCTGCGGGCGCTTCAAGTGCTCGATTCGCGCGGCCATCCGACGGTCGAGGCCGAGGCTTCCCTGGAGGACGGCACAACAGCATCGGCGCAGGTCCCGTCAGGGGCTTCGACCGGGCGGCACGAGGCCAGGGAACTGCGCGATGGCCCGTCCGGCGCCTATGCCGGACGGGGGGTTCTGCGGGCGGTCGAGAGCGTCAACGGCCCCATCGCCAACGAGTTGCGAGGCTGGCCGATCACGGAGCGCGAGCGCGCGGACCGCGCCATGATCGAACTCGACGGCACGCCGGACAAGTCGCGCTTGGGAGCCAATGCGATCCTGGCGGTTTCGTGCGCCTTGGCCCGCCTGCAGGCGAAATCGGCCGGCCTGCCGCTGTGGCGGCTGCTGGCTGGCGGTCGGCCGGCGAAGATTCCCGTGCCGATGGTGAATATCCTCTCGGGGGGGCTGCACGCGGGGCGCCAGATCGAATTCCAAGACTTCCTCGCCGTGCCGCACGGCGCGGACACGTTCGCCGAAGCTCTGGAAACGGCCGCCGCTATCCATCGCAGCATGGGCGAGCTGCTGGCGTCGGACGGGCGGGCAGCGGCCGGCGTGGCCGACGAGGGCGGCTGGGGGCCGCGCCTTGATTCCAACGAACAGGCCTTGGAATACATGGTCCGCGCCATCGAATCCGCCGGCTACGAGCCTGGGCACCAAGTCTCGATCGCGATCGACGCCGCGGCCTCGCATTTCTACCGCAACGGTGCCTATCGCCTGTCCAGCGAGGGCCGCCAGCTCGACAGTGACGGCATGGTCGGCCTATTCCGGCACTGGGTCTCCCGGTACCCGATCGTGTCGATCGAGGACGGGCTGGCCGAGGACGACTGGGACGGTTGGAAGCGGGCCTGCGCAAGCTTGGGAGGGCGCTGCGCCCTGATCGGCGACGACCTGTTGGCCACCAACCCCGCCAGGCTGGAGCGAGCCATAGCCGAGCGCGCGGCCAATGCGGTGCTGGTGAAGATGAACCAAGTCGGGACTCTGTGCGAGACATTCCAGGTTCTGGACCGGGCCGCGGAGGCGGGCTTCGCAGCCGTGGTGTCGGCGCGTTCTGGCGAGACCGAGGACAGTTTTCTGGCCGACCTGGCCGTCGCGACCGGGGCGGGCCACGTCAAGGTCGGCTCCGTGACCCGCTCCGAGCGGCTCGCCAAGTACAACCGCCTCTTGCGGATCGAGGCAGGATTCGACGCTGAGCGGCCCGAGGGGCTTGCACCGGTCCGCCCGCTGGGGCATGATGGGTCTTAGGGAGGAGTCCGCGTCAACGATGCTTGACGACCCTGGAAGTCGCGAGGCGAGCGCGAGGCCGATGTGGCTCGGCCGCGCTGCGGCGCGGCTGTCGCACGCACGGCTGCATGGCCATGGAGAGTGCACGGACAGAATTCCCGCGGCTGGTCTACCTGACCGAGCTGACCGGCCTGCGGCTGATCGGCCCGCACGGCGCCAGGATTGGGCGCGTGCGCGAGGCCGCCGTATTCCCTAGAGAGCACCCCCAGCGCATATCGCGTTACTTGTTTGGTAGCGGCCGCACCAAGTTTGCGATCCGCTGGGACCAGATCCGGAACTTCGGCGAGGACGGGATCCACCTGTCCGACGAGAACTTCGCGCCGTACTACGGGGACGACTACCACCTGCTGCTGACCAAGGATCTCTTGGACCAGCAGATCATCGATGTCAACGGGCGCAAGGTGGTGCGCGTCAACGACCTAGCCCTGCGCATCACGGAGAACGGCAACGAACAGCTGTGGGTCCACGAGGTCGGCGTGGGGATGCAGGGCGCCTTCCGGCGCCTGACCGAGGGGATCCTGCCCAACGGGACCATCCGTGCGATTCAAGAGCGGCTGCCCCCCAACTCAATCCCGTGGGAGGCCTGCAACATTGTCGAGCCGGACCCGCAGCGGCGCCTGCGGCTGCTGATCTCGCACGACCGGCTGGAGGGCATCCATCCCGCCGACTTGGCCGATATCGTCGAAGAACTCGGCTCCGAAGAGCGCGAGGCCCTGTTCGAGACGCTTGACGAGGAGGTGGCGGCGGAGACGCTCGAGGAGGTCAAGCCCACCGTCAAGACATCGATCTTGCGGTTGCTGGACTCGGGCCGCGCGGCTGACATCCTCGAAGAAATGGACCCTGCGGAAGCTGCCGACGCGCTTGCCCAGCTCGACGAGGGCGAGCGCGAGGAGATCGTCCGGGACATGGAGCCCGAGCCCGCAGACGAGGTGTCCGAGCTGCTCGAGTACGAGGACGACAGCGCCGCCGGGATGATGGGCACGCGCCATCTGGCCCAGCCCTCGGATGCGACCGTCGGCGACATCATCGAGAACTTGCGCGGCGACGATTCCCAGCTCAAGCGGCTGACGCACGTATTCTTGGTGCAACCGGACGGCCGCTTGGTGGCCTCGGTCCCGTTCGGCCGCCTGGCCGTGGCGATGCCGGACACCCCGGCCATCTCGCTGGCTTACCGCGAGACAGTCCGGGTTTCCATGGATGCGACGGCCGATGAAGTGGTCGAGCTGTTTGACAAGTACAACCTCTACGCGTTGCCGGTGGTGGATGAAGAGGGCTGCCTGCAGGGCGCGATCACGGCTGACGATGTCATAGGGATGCTGATCCCGGAGCCGGACCGGGGACTCTAGATGGCTGTGCTCAAGCGGGTGCGCGGGCGGCTGTTGACATTCCTGGCCGTCCTGGGGCCGGGCTTTATCACCGCCATGGTCGACAACGACGCGGGCGGCATTTTCACGTACTCAGAGGCCGGTGCGCGCTGGGGCTATGTGCCGCTGTGGACACTGCTGCCGATCACGCTGCTGCTGGTGGTGAACCAAGAGATGTGCTCGCGGATGGGCGCGGTCACGGGCAAGGGCCTCTCCGACCTGATTCGCGAGGAGTTCGGGCTGCGCATGACGGTGATCGTCATGGGCCTGCTCCTAGTGGTGAACTTCACCAACATCGCGGCCAACTTCGCGGGCGTCGCGGGCGCGATGGAACTGCTGCCCGTCAGCCGCTATGTGTCCGTGCCGCTCGGAGCGCTGCTGGTTTGGTTCTTGGTTGTCAAGGGAACCTACCAGAGCGTTGAGAAGGTCTTCCTTGCCGCCAGCGTGTTCTACGTGGCTTACGTAATCTCGGCCATCTTGGTCGAGCCCGACTGGGGTGCTGCGTTGGGCAGCTCGGTCCGCCCTGTGCTGCTGGCTGATCGCTCGTACATTGCGGTGCTGGTCGGGCTTGTCGGCACTTCGGTGGCTCCCTGGATGCAGTTCTATCTGCAGGCGGCCATTGTCGAGAAGGGCATCGACAGTACACAGTACCGCGACACGCGCATCGAGGTCGTCGCCGGCTGCGTCATGATGGCGGCGGTGGCGTTCTTCATCATCGTGGCCTGTGCCGGCGCGATTTGGGAGGAGGGGCCGCGACCCATTGCCAGCGCCGCGGAGGCCGCCGAGGCCCTCAGGCCGCTCGGTGCCTATGCGTACGCCCTTTTCGCGGGCGGCCTGCTGTGCGCCTCGCTGTTCGCGGCGAGCATCTTGCCGCTGTCCACCGCGTACACGGTTTGCGAGGGGCTGGGCCTAGAATCGGGCGTCGACCACGACTTCGCAGAGGCGCCGTCCTTCTATTGGATGTATACGTTGCTGATCGCGCTCGGCGCGGGCGTGGTGCTGATCCCGGATTTTCCCATCGTGCCGATGATCCTGCTCTCTCAGGTTCTGAACGGCGTCCTGCTGCCGGTGGTGATGATCATCGTCCTTAAGCTGGTCAATCGCAAGGACTTGATGCACGAGTGGACCAACGGGCCCTTGTACAATCTCATCGCCTGGGCCGCCGTGCTGCTGCTGATCGGGCTGTCGGCGGCGCTGGCGGGGTTCTCGATTTTCGGGGGATCGTCCGGAGCGCCCGTGCCAAGCCTGCCCTAGCAGCAGCGATTGACCCGACTCGGCCGGGCTCGCTACCGTAAAGGACCACATGCAACTGGAGCCGTCCGAATTCGGGCCGCGAATCCGCACGCTGCTAGCCTCGGAAGACGCGACGCTGCTCTCGATGCCGCTGGTGCCCGAAGCTCCTGCGGACAGCCCGCAACTGGGCGAGCTGAGGCAGCTGAAACCAGAGGATCTCTTCGAGGGCGGCGCGATCGAGGACCGCGAATTCGCCAAGTGCGTCCAGTCCGGCCTTTACCTGTATTTCTCGGCGCTGGACGAATCCCACAGGATTTCGCAGGGCATCCCGTCCGCGTCCGGAAGCTATTGGCACGGCATCATGCATCGCCAGGAAGGCGATTGGAGCAATGCGAAGTACTGGTTCCGGCGTGTCGGCACGCATCCCGTGTTCGGCGAGCTAGAGACCCAGGCCGGCTCCCGGTGGGATCCCTACGCGTTCATCGACCGCTGCTCCGCGGCGGCGGCCCGCAACTCGGCCCCGGCCGACTTGATCGACCTGCAGATGCAAGAGTGGCAACTGTTGATGCGCTATTGCTACCGCAACGCGATCGGAATCTAGCCGATGGCGGCGGGGCGCTTGTTTCTCGGCGTCGACGGCGGCCAGTCTTCGACGAAGGCCGTGATCGGAGATGTCGGCGGCAAGCTGTTGGGGCGGGGCAGGGCCGGCCCGTGCAACCACGCGTCGAAGAGCGAGGGCCGGTCCAAGCTGAGGACCGCCGTTGCCGCCGTGGTAGGTGATGCGCTGGACGCGGCTGGCCTGCCTGTAGCGACCGAATTCGAGGCGGCTTGCTTCGGTATGAGCGGCGGCCCCGCCGACAAGCGGGATCTGATTGCCAGGATCGTCCGCGCTGACGCCATCCGCGTGTGCGACGATGCCGAGGTCGCGCTCGAGGGCGCTGTCCAATACGGGGCCGGAGCGATCGTAATCGCGGGCACGGGCTCGATCGCCCTTGCCAAGGACGCTACTGGCACGACAGTTCGCTGCGGAGGGTGGGGCTACCTTTTCGGGGACGAGGGCGGCGCGTTCAGCATCGTCCGCAAGGCCGTCCGGCTCGCCTTGGCGGCGGAGGAAGGCTGGGGGGATCAGACCAATCTCGTGGATCTTTTCCTTGGCGTCACTGGCACGGACTCCGTCAACAAGGCCATGCATTGCTTTTACGGGCCCGACTGGCCGCGGGACAGAATCGCGCGTCTGGCCCCGGACATTGACACGGCTGCCGAAGACGGAGATCGCTGCGCGGCCGAAGTCTTGCAAGCGGCCGGCCGCGCTTTGGCTGACCTGGCTGTCACCGTGACTGGCATGCTCGAACTGCCGCGGGCGCAGGTTGCGGTGCATTACTCAGGCGGCGTGTTCCGCAGCCGCACTGCGCTAGAATCCTTCAAGGCCCGCTGCGACGAGCAGCACTGTCGCGTCGAGACGCCTGTGCATGACGGTGCGATCGGAGCCTTGCTGCTTGCCTACGACATGGCGGGAGTGTCGGTCTTGGGGCGGGATTTGAAATGACGCAGCTTGCGGAAATGCTCGCCAGCGCTGACGAGCACCTCGCCCGAGCCTGCCCGCACATGGCGCGACTCGTTCGCGAGCACGGCCCATGCACCTTGGAGCTGCGACCGGAGCCGTTTCAGATGCTCGTGCGCTCGATCACCGCGCAACAGATCTCGGCAGCTGCTGCCCGCTCGATCGTGCGGCGACTGGAAGCGTCGATCGAACCTGCCGGCATCACCCCGGCCACGATCGCCGGCAGCAGCGAGGAGAGCTTGAGGAGCGCCGGCTATTCGGCGCGCAAGGCGTCGTACCTGCTTGGGTTGGCCCAAGAGGCTTTGGATGGAAGCCTGGATTTCGGCGCGCTGGCGACCCGGCCGGACCATGAGATCGTGGAGCGGCTGACCAAGCTGCGAGGAATTGGAATCTGGACGGCGCAGATGTATCTCATCTTCTGCCTGGGACGTCCTGACGTCTTGCCGTACGACGATCTCGGCGTGCGGCAGGCCCTACGGAACTTTCACGGGTTGCCGGAACTCCCGCGCAAGCCCGAGGCCATCGAGCTGGCCGCGCCGTGGCGACCCTACGCCAGCGTTGCGAGTTGGTATTGCTGGCGCAGCATCGACGTGAAGGTGGCTCAAGAGGCGGTATGACGACAGTCGCTGTCGCGCTGCTGGAGCGGGAGGGCAAGGTCCTCATCTGCCGCCGGAGGAACGATCAGGCTCACAGCGGCAAGTGGGAGTTCCCCGGCGGGAAGGTGGAGCCCGGAGAGAGACCCGGGCAAGCCCTGGTGCGCGAGCTCGGCGAAGAGCTGGGCGTTCTTGCCGAGGCGTTCGAAGAAGTCTGTCGCTATGAGTACGCCTATCCGGGCAAGCCGGCGATCTGCTTGGCGTTCTTCAGGGTCGACCGTTACGCCGGTTCGCCGCAGGGCGCGCAATTCGCGGACATGAAGTGGGAGGCCTGCGAGGCGCTGCCAGCCTACGATTTCTTGGAGGGCGACGCGCGCATCGTTCGCGAACTCTCCGCAGGACTGCACTTGGCTGCGACAGATTCGCCAGCATCGCACCGCCGGTCGCCGGCAGTTTGCTAATCTCTCCCTTGCATGAAACAGATCGCAGTTGCAGCCATCCTTTGCTCGATTCTTGTCTGGGGATGCGGCCCCGGCACTCAATCTTCGGGTGAGACGGGCACCGAAGTCACTCACGGCCCTGTCCTAGGCCGGCTGGGCCACAACCACGTGGGCGTTTGGGCCCGCACGTCCCAGCCGGGCGAGTTCAATGTGTTCTACGGCACGTCCGCCGATGCGCTGACGATGACCGCCACCGGCACCACCCTGCTCGGCGACGACAACACCGGCTGGACCATGCTTGAAGGGCTGGAGCCCGGCACCAAGTACTTCTATGAGATCGGCACAGGCGGCGCAGCCGCCGGCGACGAGGAGCGCTCCGGCTCGTTCCACACCCTGCCCGATCCGACCGCCCTAGTGACCGAGCACAATCCCGAGGGGCGCTTCAACTTCCGCTTCGAGTTCGCCTGCGGCAACAATCAGAACGCCAGCGGCAGCCCTATCGGCCGGGCGCTGCTCACGCACGGCACCATGCTGCGCGAGCTGACGAGCGCCACCGACAAGAGCGCCGTCGACTTCGCGATCCTTGACGGCGATTGGCTCTATGAGAACGACACGCGTCTCTACACGGCTGGCCAGTGGCGCGAGCAGACCGGCACCGCCGAGGCCGACACGCCCCGCGAGGTGCAATTCATGCCGGCCATCGTCGGCGTTTGGGAGAACTACAAGAATTTCTACAACAACGGCGCCAATCTGCGCGCGTGGCACCGCAACGTGCCCTCGTACTACACGTTCGATGACCACGAGCTGCTGAACGACATCTATGGCGCGGGAGAGCCGGGACGGCGCAACCGGCGGGCGGTGTTCCGCGACGTGGGGACGCGGGCGTGGTACGACTACCTCGCTTGGAGCAATCCCGTCCCGGAGACGCCCGGCATCGTCTATGGCCGCGCCGAGCTCGAGGCTGGCAGCGATGTCCTGACGGACCCGGAGGCCGACTTCACGGGCCTCGAAGCCGAGGCGACCTTACACGTGCACTGGGGCACGCCCGACTGGGGCGCGATGCTGCTGGGCGAGAATCCCGACGGCACCGACCCGGACGATGAGGGCGGGGTTCCGAACTCTAAGGTTTACGAAGTGGTCGAGGTCTTGGACGCCAACCGGTTGCGCATCAGTCCGGCCGCCGTTGCGGACGGCCAGCCGGTCTATTCGATCGGGCGGCGCTCCTACTTCAGCAAGCGCGTCTCCAACGCCGAGTTCCTGTACTTGGACACCCGCTCGTATCGCATGATGCACGACACCAAGGATCGCGAAAGGGTCGGCCGCACCATGCTGGGCGAAAAGCAAAAGGATTGGGTCAAGCAGACGATGCAAGCCTCCGATGCCGATTTCTTCTTCGTCGTCTCCTCGGTGAACTTCACGATCTCGCACGTCGGCGGCACCGGCTCTGCCAACATCTCGGAAACCAACAAAGACGATGCGTGGACCGCCTTCCTGTGGGAGCGCGAGGACATGATCAACTTCTGGGACAACTTGGGCAAGCCGGTGTTCGTGCTGACCGGGGACCTGCACAACAGCTTTGCCATCAAGCTCACCGACCGCGTGTGGGAGTTCGCCTCCGGCCCGCACAACTCCACCAATCACCCGCTGCGCTCGGAAGGCAACAGGCCCAAGTCCGGCATGTACGACTCCTTCGGCCGAGACAGCGAGATCCGCTGGTCCAGCTTTATCGTTAACGACACGCCCAACGAGTACCGGCGGCGTCCGATCTACTGCGTTGTACAGGTGAACAACGTCTTCAACAACCCCTCGGAGGGCGGCGACCGCCTAATTGCCTACGAGAACCCCCAGGCGGTGTTCCAGTACTACGACGGGCTGACCGGCGAGTTGCTCTATGCCGAGTCCGTCGTGTCGCGCTGACCTTGTCGGGTGTCCTGCGGAAGCGAACCTCCGAGCCGCCTGTGATAAATTGCGGATACCGGCACCGGTACGTTGGCTAAGGCTCATGCGCATCGCTACCTGCATCCTGATTGTCCTCGTTTCAGCGCTCGGACTCGTCGCGGGCGAGGTGCCCCGCGAGGCCCCGGCGCTTCAGCTCAAGACCACGGACGGCCAAGTAGTGTCCCTTGCCGAGCTGAAGGGCAAGGTCATTGCCGTGCTGTGGATCTCTACGGATTGCCCGCACTGCCAGGAGACTTGCGAGTCGTTGGCTCCGATCTATAGCGAGTTTTCCGGCCAGGGGTTCGAAATCATGGGCATGGCAGTGAATCCCAGGGCGCCCGGGAACATTGACGCATTCAAGAGCAAGCACGGCGTGCAGTTCCCGATCGGCGTCTCGCTGCGATCAGATTGGGTTCGTTTTGCCGACCTGTCCGTGATGGCGCGGCCTTACGTGCCGTACATGATGCTGGTGGACCGTGCCGGGGTCATTCGCTACGAGCATGCCGGCCGCGACCAAGCGTTTTGGAGCGATCAAGTCAACCGCCTGCGCGAGGAACTGGCCGAGTTGCTGGCGGAGCCTGCCAGTGCCTCTCCCTGAGGCCGTCTCGACCGAGCGCCCCTCCGCCGACATCTTGAGGCGGGCGGACTGGTTGATTCCCTATTACCCGCTGATCCGGCACGGTGACGTGCAAACGATCGTAGCGCGCTACTGGCCGCGCTCGCTCGACCCCCAGCGATATCCGACACAGTCCCGGTTCTTCACGACGGATGCCGACACGACCGTGCTGGCGAAAGTGAACGAGCTGGACAGCGGCCTGGCGGCAGACCAACGTCCGACCGTTATCGCGCTGCATGGCCTGACCGCGTGCGATCAGGCCCCCTACATGGTCACGTCCGCCCAGGCCGCGCTCTCGGCGGGATTCGATTCTATCCGCCTGAACATGCGCAACTGCGGCGGCACGGAACATCTCTGCAAGACGCTCTATCACTCCGGCCTCACGCATGATTTGCGGCGGGTAGTCGAGGAACTCGCTCCGCGCCCCGTATGCATACTGGGCTACTCGATGGGGGGCAACATCGCACTCAAGCTCGCCGGGGAATGGGGCGAGAACGCCCCGAGCCATGTCCGGGCCGTCTGCGCGGTCTCGCCTCCCATCCAACTGGCAATGTGCTCGCGCGAGATCGGCAGGCTGCGGAACAGGGTCTACGAGCAGCGCTTCATGCGTCGGTTGCGCGCTGCTCTGCGGAGCAAGATGGCTCTGACGCCGCGGGAGTTCCCCGAACGGGACCTGTCATCCATCAATACAATCTGGCAGTTTGACGACGAGATCACGGCGCCGGCGTTTGGGTTTGCGGACGCCGCCGACTACTACCGCCAGTGCTCGTCCGCTGCCTTCCTCGAAGACATCCGGGTTCCCACGCTGGTCCTGCATGCCCAGGACGACCCATTCATCCCGTTCCGCGCGTTTGACGTGGACGCATTCGAACGGAATCCGTGGATTGCCCTGCTGGCTCCGCCGCATGGCGGGCACGTAGCGTTTCTCGGTCGCAGCGGGTCGTGGTTCTGGGCGCAACAGCAGGTGATGCGGTACTTCGGAGAGATCGCCAGCCTGAAAGGATAGGCTTCGATCCGCCTCACTCGGAGGTCCTTCCACCTACGCGCCAGAGTTCCTGCTCGGCAGGCCCGCTGCGGTTCCGAACGGTGGTCTGTGAGGCTGCCGAAGGGCAGCGATGTCGCTGGGGCCAGTCCGGGTTCCGCATCCAGGTCCCGCCTCCGGAGCGGTCTCGAAAGATGAGCCGTGCGGATGTTGGGGTGTCGCAAAACCACCTTTTTATAGTGATAACTTTTTGTAGTATTATCCCTATTAAAAGGAGAATATACGAGGCATGACCGTCTCGCGTCCAAGGCTGAAACAGGTATTTCGTGACTTGCTCGCGGACTCGGTTGGGAATCCGCTGCCGGCCATGACCACGCGCACCGTTCATGGCAGAGTCCACTTTCCCGGCAAGGTCAGCGCCGTCGTAGGAGTCCGCCGCGCGGGCAAGACCACGTTCCTGCATCAGCTGCGCTCCGCCAAGCTTCGTGACGGCACTCCGCAGCGCCTGCTGCCATTCGTCTCGTTCGAAGACGAGCGTCTCGTCGGCCTAGACGCCTCTGATCTAAGCCTCTTGGTCGACGAGTACCGCCGGCTGTATGCGGATTCTGCGCAAGAGGCTGCTCCCGTGACTTGGCACTTTGACGAAATCCAATTGGTCAGGGGCTGGGAGAGATTCGTGCGGCGGATTCTGGAGACCGATGGGGATGATGTCGTTGTCACGGGCTCGTCAGCAGGCCTGCTATCGCGGCAGATCGCGACCGCACTGCACGGCAGGGGCTGGCGCATCCTCCTGCACCCGTTCAGCTTCGAAGAGGCACAGCGGCATCGCGGCACGAAGGTTCTGGTGGACGGGAGCAGCCCGAGGGCCTCGGTCAGGTCGCGGATGGAGCGCTCCTACATCGACTGGCTCCGCACAGGAGGATTCCCCGAAGCCCAAGGGCTCGAAGGCCCCGTGCGGCGGCAACTGCTACGGGACTACGTGGATGTCGCTATGTTCCGGGACGTGGTGGAGCGCCATGACGTACGCAACGTGACCGGCCTGCGCTGGCTGGTCCGGCAGTTGCTCGGCAACGCCGCGTCACTCTTCAGCGTCGAGAAATTCTACCGCTCCCTAAGGTCGCAAGGGATCGCGATTTCCAAAGACTCCGTGCATCAGATGCTCGGATATCTCGATGACTGCTTCTTGATCCGCGTGATCTGGATGGAATCGGTGTCGGAGCGCCAGCGGATGGTGAACCCGCGCAAAGCGTACCCCGTGGACACCGGCCTGATTCCAATCTTCGACAGGACGGGCAAGGCGAACCTGGGCCACGCCTTGGAGACAGCCGTGCTCGTCGAACTCGAGCGCAGGGGGTGCGAGATCACCTATGTCCGCACGGGGGAAGGATTCGAGGTGGATTTCCTTGCCCGCGGCGCAAGCGGCGAGGCGAATCTCATCCAAGCATGTATCGACCTGTCAGACCCGGCCACGGCCGAGCGGGAGATACGCGCCCTGCAAGCGGCAGGCGCTGCAATGCCTGAGGCAGGCAAGCTTGTCCTGACGCTGACCGCGGACGGCTTTCCGCAGGAAGTTCCGGAGGGTGTGTCTGTCCAGACGGCTTGGGAGTGGTCCTTGGGCATGCCCGTGGGCGCTTGAGAAGCCGCGAGCAGGGGTTGCCATGCCCGGGACATGCTGTCCCTAGGCCGGAGGACCTCATATGCCCGCTTGCATGCCGGCGAGCTCGTCGTCACCAAGGACGGTCTTGAGGCCGGCAGAGGCGTATCAAGCAGCGAGTCTCGCTCCCGGCCGAGACCGTGAAGTCGGTGTACAGGCCTCGAAGTGTGCCCCCGATAGTGCGCCCTAGCCTCGATGCATCTACATCGAGGGGAAATCGAAGCGGATAACCTTGTTTGGATCGCCCGATCGATAGCGCCGGGTGAATTCGTCGTCAATCGCCACGTCAATCGTCCAGCCGTCAACGAGTTCCGTGAGCGGCGGCCCCGGCGCGACCGCCGGATAGCCGGTGACCGGAAACTCCTCAAGGAGCCGTTGCAGGAACGGAACCACCACCTGCTCGTATCGATCCTCGTGAGACGGATGCTCGGACATGAGGTGAGCGAGCAGAGCCATGGGGGCTGGGTACGGGCGGAATCGCCCGGGCGCGAAAATGTCGACGGCCCAGATCGCATCCGGAGGAAACACGAAATTGATGCGTTTCCGATCCGCTGCCTTGAGCATGCCGTGGAGTGTCATCTGGGCGTTCCGCGGCGTGCAAAACATGAAATCGCCACCGCTGAATACGATGCGGTTGGCGTCGACCAAGATCTCGTGTTCCTGACCCTCGCTTACGATTGCCAGATCGGGCTGGCGGTCATCGGTGTACCAGAATGGATAGTCCTCGCTGACGAAATAGATGACCGGATGCCCGCGCGCCTTGAAGTCTCGCACCAGCCGGTCTATTCCAGGCTTCGCCACCGCAGTGTGGTCGTACCCGTCTTGATTGGCGTGCCCGACAAAGAGCAGCTCGTCTCCGACGAGACGATCGACCTTCGAGTGGTGCGTAGCGGGCATCGCGGGCCGTGCCTCCGGACTGATATCGACTGACACCACGAGGTTGCCGACATCGCTGTGGATGAGCACTTCCGCGGTCCCGGGTGACACGGCAGAGAGCCGCCACTTGTCAACCACGCGAACAATCGCCGGGTCGCTTGACCGGAGACTGTAGTTCTTGACGGGCTTCCGTTCTCCGTCTTGGATTAGGAACACGGAATAGCGGATCTGCTCGCCGACTGGCAGCCGGGTCAGATCCGGGTAAACCTCAAGCTGCGCCGGAGATGACGGGACAGCGACCGCAACAAGAACCAGCGCGGCAAGGCCAGCGCAAATAACGCCCAAGGCTCGAGGGGTCATTGGGGCAAACGGTGGTCTCAAGGTTCAGAATAGGCCATTCTTGTGGCAGTCGCGCGTCAGCCAGTTCCCGT
>JAJDZN010000264.1 GCA_022824585.1 Bryobacterales bacterium
CTACGGTAAGACTTCGCACTTCATCTGGCGCGACCCCGAAACCGTGCTGGCGTGGGCGTGGCACCCGACGCACGAGGACAAGTTCTACCTGTATGGGGATCGCACGGAAGAGACAGAGGTCATCGGCCCCGAGGTGATGCCCCTAAACGGCCATTGCACCTATCTGCCGGGCAACGCGTGGATCCTCAACGACACCTACCCGGACGAGGATCGCCTGCAGCACCCGTACCTGTACGAGGTCAGCAGTGGCAGGCGCGTGCCGCTGGGGCACTTCTATTCCCCGCCTGAGTACAGCGGGGAGTGGCGATGTGACACCCACCCTAGGTTCAGCCCGGACGGCACCAAGGTAGTCATCGATTCGCCGCACAGCGGCCAGGGCCGGCAGTTGCACCTGATCGACATCTCCGAAATCGTCGGTGCATGAGCGGCCAGCGGCGGTCTCCGCCGCGCCGAAGCTCCCAAACCGCGGGTGCGACAATGGGTCCCATGACGCCGTCTGAACTGCGCTCGCGGCTGGAGGGCGTGATCGCTTTCCCGGTCACGAACTTCAAGTCCGACTATTCGCTGGACATCGATGCCTACCGGACCAACGTCGCCGAGATGGTGAAATTCCCGCTCTGTGCGGTGGTCGCCGCAGGCGGCACGGGAGAGCTGTACTCGGTGACGCCGGAAGAGCACTTGCAACTGGTCGAAGCCACGGTGGCCGAAGCCGGGGGCAAGACCGCGGTGCTGGCGGGGGTCGGGTTCGGAGGCGGGCTGTCTGTCGAGCTTGCGCGGAAGGCTCAAGAGGCTGGCGCCGACGGCATCCTGATGTTTCCGCCCTATTACCCGAATGCCGATTTCGAGGGACTGGTGCGCTACTACAAGGCGATTGGCGAGGCGGTAGACCTAGGCTTGTTCTTGTATTCGCGGGACACCGTCAACCTGAGTCCCTCGCAGGTCTTCCGGCTGGCATCAGAAATCCCGAACCTGATCGCGCTCAAGGAAGGGCAGGGAGACATTCGCAACTACCAGCGCGTCATGGAGCGCTGCGGCGACAAGCTGCACTGGATCGGGGGGATCGGCGACGACATGGTCCCCGGCTACTACTCGATCGGCGTGCGCACCTACACCTCGAGCATTGCCACGATTGCCCCTCGGCTCTCGCTGCAACTGCACGAGCGAGCTTCGATGCTTGATTACCCCAGCTTGGGACGGCTTATGCGCAACTACGTGCTGCCTCTGTACGCCATGCGTGCCCGCCGCAAGGGCTATGAGGTCAGCATCATGAAGAAAGCGATGGAAATCTTGGGCAAGCCGGCGGGCCCGGTCCGGCCTCCCCTGCCGGACGTGCGGCCGGAAGAGGTGAAAGAGCTGGAGTCGCTGATGGCCCGCTACGAGCCTGTCCTGTAGGGTCTCAACTCCCCTTGCGGCCGGCGGGCGCGACATCGCGCAGCGTCACCACTCCGAGCCGGATCCAGTTGATTCCCACGCCGAGCACGCGCATGTCCTGAGCAGTCAGGGCCGTGGCATAGGCGTCGAGCTGGCCGCGGTACTTCTGGAAGGCTTCGGCCGGATCGTCGATGTTGTCAGACTTGTGATCGATGACCCAGACGCCGCTTGCCGTGCGGGCGATCAGGTCGGCAGTTCCCGAAATCACGGAACCGTTCCCGTCCAGCATGAGCAGGGGCCACTCTCTGAGCACCTCTTGGCTGCCCATGTGACGGGCAAGCCAGGACTCGAACCGTTCGACGGCCGTGCCGATCGCCCCAATCGCGGCCGGAGTTGCCTCCACTCCCGTTAGTTCCGGCATCCGCGGCGCTAGGTCGGGGCGGCTTCCGAGCACCTCGAAGCAGCGGTGCAGGAACGTGCCCAATTCGGCGCCGCCCAGGTCGAGGTTCAAGATCAGGCCGTCGCTGTAGCGCTCTTGGCGCACCTTGAAGGCGGCGGCGCATCCCTCGTCTGTTTCTGACGGCTTGCGCGAATCCGGCGTCAGTTCGCTCGGCACACTTGCGGGCCGAATCGCGCGCCTCCCCGTGACTGGCAGATCCCGCGGCGCTTCAGGGTCGGCGTTGCGTATCTCATCGGGCAGTTCGATGTGGCCTTCGGACGCTAGGCAAGGGATCTGCTTGCCATCGATCACAAGCGCGGCGTTTCGCTCGTCAGCGTTCTGACTGTTGCCACGCACAAGCCAGCAGTGGTTGCGCAGCAGTGACCAGACACTGCTGCTGGCCGGGACCTCTTGCGCTAGCTGCGTGCCGATGTCGTCTGCGACGGTCCTCCTAGCTGCCTCTCCGCCTTGGTCCGAGGCCAGCGCTTCAGCGATCCGCTGGAGGGCGCCGGCCTCTTCTTCCCATTGCTCTTCGAGGTACTCGGGCCATTCCAGGATCAAGCTGTCGCGAGCTCGCGTGAGGGCCACATAGAGCAGGCGGCGAGCCTCGGTCTCGGCGGCTGTGCGGAGTTCGATTCGCGCCGCAACGTTTTGCTCCGGACACGCATAGTTCGGCCAGTAGACGATGCGTATTTGCTCTAGGAGGCGGGAGAGGTCGCCGAAGGATCCGTATCCAAGCGCTAGCTCCGGAAGACGTGCCCCGAACTTGTGATCCAACTGGCAGACTGCGACAACCGGCCATTCGAGCCCCTTGGAGCTATGCCACGTGCGCAGCACGATGGCGTCTTCGTCCAACACCTTCTTTTCGGGCTGACGGTCGTCCTGCTCGGTCTTCGCCCTCAGCCAGGCGAGGAACGTCTGGATACCCGAGCCGTGATAGCCCCCGTGGGCGAGTGCCTCGCGGTTGGAGTTCATGAACTCCGCGGCCAAGCCCATCAGGTGGACGAGGTTCGCACGGGCCTGTTCGCCGTCCGGCCAGAGCGAGACGCGGTCGAACAGCTTGATGGCCGCCAGCGTATCCGCCACCAGCGCATAGACGGTCCGGTCCGCGACGCCGTCGGCCAGACCATCCAACTCGCGCAGCAAGGGATCCTCAACCCGGCCGCGCTCCATGAGCTGGCGCAGGCCTTCCTCCAGGCTCAGAGAGCCGAGTTCTGTGACGGCGAGATAAAGCGCCGCGTGCCGATCGGCGGAGTTGGCGAGGTACGACAGCGCGTACCACGCGAGTTGCACCGCCCGGGACTCCAGCCACCCATCCTCGGTACAGTTCACTCTTAACCCCGCCGCGCGCATGGTGCTTGCGTACGTCGCCAGCGCAGCGTGGGTCCGGCAGAGCACGGCGATGTCCCCGCCCCGCAAGCTGCGCGGGCGCTTCGTTTCCCGGTCGATCACTGTTTGGTTCGGATCCGCGAGCAACTGCTGGATTCGCACGCCAATCGTGTAGGCCCTGGCTCGGCGACCTCCAGATCTGGTGTTCTTTCCGAACCACACGATTTCCAGCGGCTCCATCGGGCTGGCCGGCGCTTGGGCCTCGAGCGGGGCGTATTCGGGATTGGACGGAAACAGCGCCCGGCCGAAGGCGTTGATGGCGTGCATCAGTCTGGGCTGGGAGCGCCAGTTCTGGGTCAACGGGCTGGCTTGCTCCGGGTTGTTGTCGATGAGCGCTTCAAACAGGCGCGGATCGGCGCCTTGGAAGCTCATGATGGCTTGCTTGAGATCGCCCACGATCAGCGTGGGGACGCCGGCATCGCGCAGCCTCCACAGCAACTCGAACTGGAGTGGGTTGGTGTCCTGAAACTCGTCCACGACCATGCAGTCGACGCGCCCGGCCAGTGTGTCCAGCACGGCCGGGTGCGTGCGCAGCAGGCGGCCCGCCATCGAGATCATGTCGTCGTAGTCGACCAAGCCGGCTTCCCGCTTGGCGTCGTCGTAGTCCCGGAGCGCTTCCTTGGCTGCGCTGAGCAGTGCGGTGACATGCTCGACAGAGTGCTCGAGCGGTCCCGGGTGCGTCCGTAGCCGTGCGGCCGCCTGCATCACTCGGTAGGCTAGCTCGTCGTACCGCTCCGGCAACTCCAGGCGCTTGTTTGACGTGCGCAGCGTCCTGAGCGCTTGCCACAGTCTCCAGTCATGTACCAGTGCGTCGGTACGCGCAGCCCGGGTGAGGTTGCGGAAGTCACGGATAAAGTCTTCTCGGGCTGCCTTGCTCCGGCCGTATACGCGGTCCATGGAGTCGGGGAACTCCCGCAGCAGCGCGGAGACCGCGCCCCGGACAGTCTTGCGAGTCGCTTCTTCGTCCGCAGTCTTGCCGTAGCGCCCGACGATGCTCTTCGCCGTTCTCGCGATCAGCGGACCGGTCTCGACATCTGAAACGGCGCCAATCGAGCGGAGGAGCCCAATCGCAGCTAAGATGTCGTCGCGAAAGATGTCGACCGCGGCGCGATTGTTGGAGAAGTCGTAGGAATAGCCGAAGGCTTCGAGCCGCTCGGCGATCGTGTCGGACCTGTCGGTGCGTGCCAGCGCCCGGCGTATCAGCGTGCTCTGTTCGTAGTCGTTCAGAAGGCGTGGCTGTGGTGAAGCGCCGGCATCGAACGCGAATTCCGCGAGCACTCGCAAGCCAAAGCCATGGATCGTGGTGATATAGGCCTCCGACAGGCGCAAGGCGTCGTCGACGCGGCCCAGTTCCAGCAGCTTCGCGCTGATCCTCTCGCGCAGCTCGGTGGCGGCTGCCTCGGTATAAGTGACAGCCATGATCCTCTCGGGAGCGACCTTGCCTGCCGCGACCCACTCCCCCAGCTGCTGCTGGATCGCAAATGTCTTGCCGGAGCCGGCCCCGGCGGGAACGATGGTTAGTGGTTGCAGCGGTTTCATCAATCCCGAGGAACCGCCTCTGTGGCGAACAATTCGACGAGCGGGCTGAAATCCAATGCGAAGGCGGTGACCCCCCAGTCCTTCTTGAATGCCTCCCGGTCCTGTTGGTTGTTCATCTCAATCTCGCCCTTGCGCGCCTGCTCCAGGCGGTGGCGGATCTTGCTGATGGCCTCCCGGGCCACGTCGCCTTCGACGGCATGCCAGCCGATGACCCGATTCGAGCCCGGTGGCTCAGAATCGGAGAGGCAGACTTCGTCACGCATGGTGAAGTAGACAATCCCGACTCTGTTGGCGGATACCGGACGCTTGGCGAGGGGAGCGTCGGCCGTCGGGTCCGGCCGTGCCGTGCGGCGGGCTTGGATGTCGCCGTTCAGTGCCATCTCGCGGTACAGGCTTGCCTGGCTCTCATAGCCCCGCTCCATCCGGATGCGTCGGTCGTAGGACTTGGACCACTTGTAGTCCACGATCAACGCGTAGTCGTCGCCAATGCCTAGGATCAGATCGGCTTTGCCGACAATCGAGATGCCCAGTGCCTTGCCGCGAAGCCACTGCTCGCTGGCGAGGACGCTTGCCCCGAGATCGTCCAGTACCCTGCGCCACGCCTTCGCCGCGCGAGCTGTCCCTGCGGCCAGTTCGCGCCGCTCGACGCGCCAGTGCGGGCTGCGGAAGAACGGGGCGTGCTGCTGGATGCGGCCGTCAAGTGCGGCCTCGACGCCTACGTCGATCTCCTGATCGGCGAGCAGTTCGCGCCCGGGGGGAAACAAGTCCTCGAAGACTCCGTGGGCGAGGTTGCCCAGGACGGCCGGATCGGCCGCCTCGGGTGCCCACTGCAGCGGCTCGGCCTGGACTCTCCTAAGCAGCCACGCGAGCGGTGATGTCAGCAGGGTCTCGAGACTGCTGGGGGATTCCGGGCGGGGGTTGCCGGCTCTGTCGGTTCGCAGGGCGATCAGGTCCCTACCAAGCCGGAGCGGTGCGCTGTAAAGCTGCCTTGCTGGAGTCGCTGTGCAACTCTTGGCTAGGGCTACATGCCGAATCCGCCCGCGCTCAGCCGCCGAGTCCAGCGTCGCAATCAAGCCCGGCGCTAGCGCGGGAGCCGTGAGCAAGCGCTCGATAAAGGGCAGGCTTTCTGACGGAGCAGCTGGCGTGCCGTCGGGGTTGCGGTGTGGCACCAAGAACGTGGCCGTGCCGGACGCGGCTCCCAGCTGTCTGCGGAAGAGCTCGCGCTGGCGGACTTGGCGCTCCGCCCTCAGTTCGAGCCGAAGGCCGAGCTCGTTCTTGATCTCGAGGCGTTCCGTCTCAGAGAACACGGCCGAAGTGCCTTGGCGGCCCGGATAGCGGCCATCGGTGAAGCCCAACACGAATAAGTGCTGCACGGGCCTCCAAGGCTCCTCGCATTCCCGCCAGACCGTGACGCCTTCGAGATTGTGGTTCGGGCTAGCCCCACCGGAGATGAGCTCGGGATTGATGGAGCGGCGTAGCGAGGTCCACTCGATCGTCTGCGCTCCCGCCAGTCGTCTGCGTATGCGTTCAACCGCTTCCCGCGCTCGGTGCGCGTGCGCGGCGAAACGATCGCCGCCATTGAGCAGGGAGGCAAAGTCGGCTAGGGCTTGCGAGAGCGTGGGTGCTTCGGCATCTCCACCCAGGAGCAGGTCCCGCATTCGCTTGGCACTCTCGCCACGCCGACTTGGCAGGCGCGGGCTGTAGTCGCCGTCCATGACAGCTTGGGCCATCTGTGCGCCGTCTTCCGCCGACCACGGCATGAGCCGAGAGGAGAAGCAGACCGCCAGCGCCATTGCGGGAGCGGGCCTTTGGCGGCAGAACAGGAAGTGGAACACAGCCTCGCTGCCAAGGTCGCGCTGCCAGCGCTCGATGGCCAATCCTGACAGGGCCAGCCCTCCCAGCCGGAAGGCGTCCTCGAGCGCCACGCTGTACTCGAAGCTGTCCGGCACGAGCAGGCCGATCGACCGGGGCTGGAGCGATGGGTCGGCGGCCAGCAGTTGCTGCGTCATTCCCGCCACGGTCTCGGCTTCTTGGTAGAAGTCGCGCACTCGCAGCCATTGCGCGGTCTCGTCCACGGGGGCTCTGGCGGCGCCGGGTTCAAACAGTCGGCGTTGTAGGATGCCAAGAGCCGAATCCGGATCGGCGCTGGGACGCTCCTGAAGGCACGCCTGAAGCGCCCGCGACAGCTCCCGCTCTGGCGAGACGCCAGCTATCGCGGCGTCATTGTTGAGCTTTTCGATCAGGGCGTCCTGCCAGCGAGAGGTGCGCGGCAATTCCTTGACGCGCTGTACGCAGAGCGGCTGGCGGACCTCTTCGGGATCGACCCGCAGCAAGCGCCTGATGGCCTCCAGGTCGGCGGGCAGGCGCGCTTCGAGCTGGTGGTAGAGCCGCTTGAAATCGCCCATCGCTCGTCGCGGACGATCGGCCAATCCGGCGAGTTCTAGGCCGGCCAGCGCCGTTTCGGGGTCCGAGGCCGAGACTGCCTCAACGAACTCCCGGCGCAGCGCGCGGGTGGTCTCGGTTGGGGCGGAGCCGAGGCTTTCCTGCCAAAACGCACCGTCAATTCTTGCCAAGGCTTGCTCGAACTGTGTCTCATCGTCTGCCGGGACAGGGATGAAGTACGCTTCCCGCGCCCGGTTCAGCAGATCGTGCCACGTGCCCACGGCGATCCCAGATCGCGCCCCGGCGGTGGCCAGTGTGCGTCGCAACCGGCGGCCGGCGCTGGTGTCTGGTACCAGCAGGAACTGAAGCGCGCGTTTCTGCGACATGCCGCCCATGCGTCGTAAGCAGCCTCGTCGATCAGTCCACGTGCTTCCGCAGGGGTGAATCCCCGTCGTCGACTCACCGATTAGGAACTAGCCTTTAGCATATACCACTAATAGGAATTCCTATTAAATTTACTGTGATACAAGAGATTATATAGGGAAGATTTAACAGATAAACTGACCCGGGCGCAGCGCAAGCAGGGCTCGCGGCTCAGGGAATGGGCTCGCCCCTGGCGAACGCTCGATCAGCATGCGCTTGCTGCAAGCGCAGCGTGAGGGGTCCCCTCGAGCCGTTGCCGACCATGCGGCCATCGACCTCTAGGACTGGTGCCAGCCCCCCCATGGTACCGGTCGTGAACACTTCGTCGGCGGTGTAGACCTCCGTGAGCGAGAGGTTCTTCTCGATCGGGCCCAGGCCTTCGTCTCGGGCCGCGTCAAGCACCGCGGCGCGCGTGATGCCGGGCAGGCAGCTGTCCGCGTGGGGCGTGAACAACGTGCCGTTCTTGACCACGAAGATGTTCGTGGCGTTGGTTTCTGACACGTAGCCGTGCAGGTCCAGCATGAGCGCGTCGTCAACTCCGGCCAGGTTTGCCTCGATCTTCGCCAAGATGTTGTTGATTAAGTTGTTGTGATGGATCTTCGAATCGACGCACTGGGGGCTGTTGCGTCGTACCGAGGCGGTGATCAACCGGATGCCGGCTTGGTCGTACACCAGTGACTTCCACTCGGCCAGCACGATCAGCGTGCAGCCGGACTGGTTCCAATGCGGGCTCATGCCGGACGTGACCTTCTCGCCGCGAGTCAGCGTCAGCCGGACATGGGCCTCGTCGGACATCCCATTGGCTTGCAGCGTCTCGAACACGGCGCTGCGAACATCCGACCTGGACGGGACGCCGGCGAAGCGCATCGCGTGGGCGGAGGCGAACAGGCGGTCTAGGTGGGGGCCGAAGTCCGCGATTCGGCCTCGGTATACGCGCAGCCCCTCCCACACGGCATCGCCGCCTTGAACCGAACTGTCGAATACGGAAACCTTGGCATCGCGGCGGGGCAAGAGCTGGCCGCTGACGTGAACCAGGATGTCGGCGTTGCGTGGGTCGGGCAGTTGCATCAGAGTGTGGGGCAGGGGGCTCGCCAGCTGGTGAGCCGGGGTGTTTTCTCCGCCGCAGGGGGCACGCTGGCTCAAAGTGATTGTGGCAGACCGAAGACTGCCGACGTTGCCGGGCCACGACGGCAGAACTGCTGGTGACGCCGATTACATCACGGGCTTGCCCAGTCTTTGCACCGTTGCGGTCATTTTGCCGCACGCAAAGCCGTCCCGGAGCCCGGGTTGCTCGGATATAATCGCCGCAGCATGCGAAGTCCCTTGGTCTTTTTCCTCCTGTGTGCGGCGCAGCTAGCCGCGGAGTCGGCTCCGAAGACGATCTACATCAGCTTGGGCGAAAACGCCGAGTCCGTGGAGGCTTGGGACGGCTCGATTCGCGTGTCCGGAGGGGAGCTGCTCCTATTGGAGGAGCGCCACTTCATGACCGAGGACGAGCTTACCGGCGAGAACGCATGGAAAGCTACGACCCGCCAAGAGCAGATCCGCGGGTTCCCGCGCGTGAACTACAACGAGATGAGCCCGGCGGAGTTGCCGCCAACACAGTATTCGCCCGTGGGCCTTTTCGCGGTCGTCGACGGGGATGAATCGACCAGCCTGCGAATCCGTACCAAGCAAGGCAACGTTGCGTTCCGCATCGGGGATCTGGCAGGAGGGGCTAGATCGTTGCTCGACGGACGCGTGAGGGCCAGCCTGACGCCCACGGTCGAGAAGCTGTCAGGGTCTGAGTACGAGGATGACGAGGCTGCGATCGCGCGCGTCTCCGACGGCGTCGTAGCGGCAGCGTGGGTGGCCTACAAGGATCGGGCCGACAGTGTGCTGGTGCGACTGCGCCGCGACGGATCGTGGGAGAGCGCCCAGGAAGTCACTCCCGCGCCGGCCGATGTCTGGCGCGCGTCAGCGGCCGCCGATGGCAATGGGCGGCTATGGGTGTTCTGGAGCCAGCGGGACGACGACCGCTGGGACCTTTGGGGCAGGCTTCTGGACGGCGCCGACTGGCGGGAACCGCAGAAGATCAGCACCGCGGGCTCGAATACGTTTCACCGGGCGGCTGCGACCGCCGACGGCAAGGTTGTCGTGGCGTGGCAGAGTGCGCAAGGCGCGGCTGGCGGTGCGCAGACGGATATCTGGATGCGCGTGTGGGACGGATCTTGGGGAGAGCCGCTGAAGGTCAGCGAGTCGCCCGCCAATGACTGGGAGCCGCAGGTGGCCGGCGGACCGGATGGCCAGGCGCATGTCGTGTGGGACGGCTACCACGAAGGCAACTACGACGTGTTCTACCGCTCGTATGCCGGCGGGAAGCTTGGCGATATCGAACAGGTCACCAGCAGCGCGCGCTTCCAGGCGCATGCCAACGTGGCGGTCGCTCCGGATGGCACGCCATGGCTTGCGTGGAACGAATCGGGCACGAACTGGGGCAAGGACCAAGGGTACCTAGTCACCCCGCCGCTGGCCGTGCCGTTGCACCAAGAGCGCTCGATCCAGATCGTGAAGCGCTCCGGCGGGTCGTGGGTGGAGCCCAAGGCGGAACTGGAGCCGTTCTATGTCTACCGCTTGTACCCGAACTTCGAGAACCCGCAACTGGCGTTCGATGGCAGCGGGACGTTGACGATGCTGTTCCGGCACTGGACGCGCCAGCGGGCGCACAGCATCGGGGCGCGCATGATGTGGGAGACGTTTCTGACGCGCTTCGATGGCACCGAATGGTCGCATCCGGTGCCTTTGGCGCATAGCCAGGGATCGATCGAGAAGCGTCCCGCCATGGCGCTTGTGGGCGGGGAGTTGGTCGCGGCTTGGATGACTGACAACCGCAATTTCGCGAATGCCGTGCCGCAGAACGCGGAGATCTATGCGGCCAGCCTAGGCGAGGCCGCCGGCCAGCCCGACTATTCCGCTGGGAACTTCGGGCAATACTCCGAGCCATTTGCCGAGGCAGTGCCGGTCCATCCCTTCGAGGAGCGGAACATCGAGACGATTCGCGGATATGTTGTCGATGCGGGGGAAAAGCAGTTCAAGATCTATCGCGGCGACATGCATCGCCATACCGACATCTCGCAGGACTTCAAGTACGACGGCTCGCTGATCGAGGTGTATCGATACGCCTTGGACGCGGTCGGCTTTGACTACATCGTGCCGACCGACCACCAGCTGGGCTACGACCAGGAGTTCACTTGGTGGCAGGACGAAAAGCTGACGGACCTGTTCCACGTGCCCGGGACGTTCGTGCCCATGTTCGGCTACGAGCGGTCGCTCAACTTCCCGAACGGGCACCGCAACATCATCTTCGGCAAGCGCGGCACGCGGACGCTGCCGATCCCGGACGCCGAACGGCGCGGCGAAGAGCGCGCCGAGAAGCTGTATGCCTACCTGCACGAAAACGACGGCATCTCCATGCCGCACAGTTCCGGCACGGCACAGGGCACGGATTGGTTCAACAACGATCCCGAGGTCGAGCCGCTGCTGGAGATCTTCCAGGGGTACCGGGCCAGCTACGAGTACATGGGCGCGCCGCTGGCCGCATCTGCGCAAAAGCTCCGCGAGCAGCGCTCCGGCTTCAATCCGATCGGGTACTGGTGGGATGCCCTGCGCAAGGGCTACAAGATCGGCGTGCAAGCCTCCTCTGACCATTGGTCGACCCACATTTCGTACGCCATGATCGTCGCGGAGGAGTTTACCCGCGAGTCGATGTTCGCGGCGCTGAAGGCGCGCCATGCCTACGGCGCCACAGACAATATCGTGCTGGACTTCCAAGCCGTGGACGCAAGCGGGCAGCACCACATCATGGGCGATATCGTCAATTCCCAGCAGGCGCCGCGCTTGCTGATCCGGGCCTTGGGAACGGATCGGATCAAGCAGTTCGTGATCGTCAAGAACCAAGAGATCGTCTACACCAGCCACCCCAACCACGAGGAGTACTCGTTCGAGTACACGGACCGCAACTTCGAGGCCGGGTCGAACTACTACTACATCCGCGTGGTGCAGAACGACGGGCAGGTGGCGTGGAGTTCGCCGATCTGGGTGGAGTAGAGGGAGCCACGGTGATATCACTGCGGCTCTTGCATTGACCGGCAGGTTCCGCCCCGCTCTCTCGGGAGGCTCGATGCTGCTGATCCAAGGGGCGGTTTGTGGGCCCCCCGCGGTTCTCCTGTAGTGGGGCCAGTCGCGGAACCGAGCTCCAAAGTTACCGAAGGTTGCAGTTCTTCCACCGGTGGTCAGCTGTCATCTGTTCTCACCGATGCAATGCAGCGGGAGACACCCTATTCCGCCCATTGCGTCAGGTGCCAGCCCCACACTCTTGCGGTTGCTTCACCTACCTTCTTCGTTGTCCCTTGTTCCGCTTCGTCGCTACGTTAAGCTTGTCCATGAGGTGATTCGCTAAAACCAGCAAGTCTAATGCTACTTTTGGATCGTCATTGAGCTCATGATCGTGCGCTCTGGGGTTCCTTATTCCGGTCATCGCACCCGCGAAGATGTCCATGTACCCACGTTGTTCGTCTTTCTCAGAGCGCGACGATAGGTTATTGAGGCCAAGAACCGGATCATTCGCGCTGAAGGCGGTGCGCATTAGGTCGGCTCCGTCTATTGACAGTCGGGACTTGCTCTTGACAGCATTATTCAAACACTTGAATGCCTCCTCAACAGCGCGTGCGTAGTAGTTGTCGCGAAACAGCGAACGACTTACCTCGCGAATCGAAGGATTTGTGATGAACTTGTCAAATGTGTGCAGCAACGACAAAGTCCCGCCATCGACCTCTCGACTTGCCTGAACGCGATCCAGCCCTATTTCGGCCAACTCTCGTTGGAGACCGGCAGCTAGCCCGTACCACCGCCCATAACCACGAGAGTGCTGCGGCATTCCAGTCATTCGCTGCGGCCGTACAAATGCTTCGCCATACTCGCAAAGATCTGATCAATTTGCTCCGCTGAAGCTGTCGCATCTATGTGTACCTGCACGTCTATGTGTAGCGAAGGCTCACGCACGGTCTTTCCATTCGCGGCATTGGTGCCGTTCGTGGTTGTTGTGCGCTCCTGACCGCCATGCGACTCAACACTGGCGGATGGCACATCTTCTTCACTGGGATTAGAGGAGCCTATCCCGCCCATCGCATCCTCGATTCCTCTGACATAGTCCACACCGCCGACTTCCTGCACTAGTTCCACGTATCGAACATTGGCAACGAATATTTCAGCAGCCCGTTCGCGGTCCTCCTCTTCGATCCCTGCATGGCCAAGTTCATCTTGCAGCACAGACGCGTCCGGCAGGCGTTTACCTCGCAGCTTCTCGTACAGCGCATTAAACGGTGTAAAGCGCGTTATTGCGAGGTCGAACATCTTCTGAGTCCTTTCAGAAGACCGATGGTCCGCAGATACTGCCCGGCCTTCCTTCGTAACCGTCAAGGATGACGAAGCATAACTCCCAGACGTCAGACCATACTTTGACGAAGTCACAATAAGGGTGCGCGTTGCGCTACTAGATGGCGACTTGCCCATCTTGTCGAGCACCGTCAACCGATTCATTTGACCGTCGATGCCGTATTCAAGGATTGTCTTTGGCAACGCTAACGTGTTCTCGAGCGGCAACAGCGGGAATGGTTTCGTCTTTCGGCTTCGACTAGGCTTCTTCTGGTCGGCTGCGGTCTCGGCTGCAGTTTGTGGTGTCATGACTGAGAATGGTCCATGCCTCGTTACGCGTCAGAGATCAGGGATTTGCGGGTTCGGATCTTCTTGAAACCCCTAGTCGAAGATCCTGAATCCTATGAGGGCGATCTTAGCATGATTAACGCTCGGGACTGGCCGGTCTTCAGGAACGTGCGCCCGAGAACAACTCAGAAAGCGAACCTACCACCGTCTGCAGCACGGTAGGCGGTAGTTTTTTGCGCACGAGGGCGAAATGCAGGTATGACGTTGATTTTGGAGCACTTAGGCTGTAGCGTCACGTACTACCCGCCACCGATGCGGCGCGCCAGCGAAAGGTGCAGGTGTGGACGCCTGGGAGCGGGCGACGATGATTCGGGCGGGCGAGGAGAAGCCCGACCTTGAAGAGCCACCGGGTGGTGACCTCTCCGTCCGATCTTCGGAAGCTGGGCGAGTTCAACGGTGGACAAACTAGATGGCGCGGCTGGTGTCAAGAGCCAATGGTGCCACAATCTACATGCCCCTCAGCCTGCGGGCAGCGTCTGGGCGACTGCTAGCCTAAGGAGCAGATCGAGTCGGCCAGTCAGTCACGGCACGGGGCGTGGTTCTGGTAGCGGCTCTACTGCGGAATGTCATGGTGGTCGAAGAACCGAGTGGAGGTAAGGAGATGTCTGATCTACGCGCTGAGCTCCACGAAGAGATTGATCGAATGGCCAAGGCGGACCTAGCCGGGCTGAAGGAGTTCTTGTCGACTTATCCGGACGAACTCGGAGCTGTCGTACGAAGAGCCCCGTACGACGACGAGCCGGTAACCGAGGAGGATATCGCGGCCATGGACGAAGCATTGGAATGGCTCGAGCAGAACGGCGGGAGAGGCATACCCCACGATGAGGTGATGCGTGAGCACGGCCTCAAATAGGTCGGGTCGAGGTCGGTATGTCGAGTGGGCCAAGCAGGCCAGTGCTGATCTCGCGAAGCTCTCCAGCCAAGAAGTTGATCGCATTCAGGCCGCTGTTGGAGAATTCGCAAGGACACGTCGTGGGAATGTCCTAGTCTTGAAAGGATTCGATCCGCCCCGGAGCCGCCTCAGGGTAGGAAGCTGGCGAGTAATTCTGGAGATGGCACCCGCTCTCGTCCGTGTCCTGCGCGTGCTCCACAGGCGCGAGGCGTATCGGAAATCCGCGCGGATTCAGCAAGAGGTGCCCGAAGTGGGGGACACAGCCGCGGACGGGTGCGCTGAGAGCGATGCCATCGTAGCCGCTCCGGAATCGGGGTCGTTGTAGCTTCGGTCCATGGAGTGCTGTCACGCGGTATCCGCCATTTCGAGGGTTTCAAGTGCCGCCAATCGAAGCCCTCCGGGCGGAGGCGATTCCGTCGTGTGTCCGAAACCCGAGCGGGTGATTTCTCAGACTGTCAGATCCCTATCGGGCCATCATTCATAGGTGAATTTCTTCCCATCCAGTCGGTCTGGCAGGGTTTGTCCGTTCACTCTGGAATGGCCGCCCCTTCCATAGCGATAGGCTCAGACTCTTGGAGGCTCTGGGGCGCTCCACCTACACTTGGTCCGGCATCACGTAAGGCTCGCGGTATTTCCGAGTGAGCAGCGCGTTCGCCGCCTCGTCGTCGGCGAACGTTTCGCTTTGTGGATCGAACTCCAGCTTGCGGCCGACGCGGTAGGCGATGTTGGCCAAGTGGCACAGGGAAGTGGACAGGTGGCCCTGCTCTACCTCGCAATTCAGGTCTTCGCGCTTGCGCGAGCGCACGCACTCGATGAAGTTCTGGAAGTGGCTCACCTCGGGCAGGTCGAGATCCGGGATCTCCGGTCCCGGCGGGTAGGAAATATCCGGAAAGCTGAGATTGTTGGTCCGGTACGACACGCCGCTTTCCGAGTCCGGGCGGTCGCGCGGCAGGAACTGCCCCCGGGTCGCCTTCCAGTTGTCGTGGGAGCCGATATACCCCTGATCGGTGAAGAAGAAGCCTCCCACGCGCACGCCTCCGAAGGACGGGCTATACAGCGTGGTCGCCTCGATCTCGAGCAGCGTCCCGTCGGCGTACTCGAACGTGCCCACCTGCACGTTCGGCACCTCGGAGTCCGAGTCCTCCACGAACTGGCCGCCGGCGCAGTGGATTCTGACTGGGTGGACCTGCTTGTCCAAGCCCCAGCGCAGGACGTCGAGGTGGTGTACTCCGTTGTTGCCGACTTCGGACGTTGAAGTGTCCCAAAAGAAGTGCCAGCCGTAGTGGAAACGGTTCAGGTCGAACGCGCGGTACGGCGCCGGTCCGAGGTAGAGGTCCCAATTGACGCCTTCTGGAATCGATGACTCCTGTACCTTGCCGATGTTGATCCTGCCCCGGTAGATGACCGCCTTGCCGCGGTAGGCCTTGCCGAACCCGCCGCTCCGCACGTAGCTCGTCACCGATTGCACGCGCTGCGAGCTGCGCCGCTGGAGCCCTACTTGGACCATGCGCCCGTACGTGCGGGCCGCCTGGACCATCTTGCGGCCTTCCGCCAGCGTGTAGGAGCACGGCTTCTCGCAGTAGACGTCCTTGCCCGCCTGGCACCCCCACACGGTCATCAGGGCGTGCCAGTGGTCCGGCGTTGCCACCGAGATCGCGTCAACGTCGTCGCGCTCCAGCAAGCGCCGGAAATCGGTCTCCGTCTCCGGCCGGTAGCCAGCCGCCCCCTCGACTTCCGCGAGTGCGTCGGCAAACAGGCGCTCGTCGATATCGCACAGGTGCGTGACCCGCACGCCCGGCATCGCGGCGAACTCCCGGTAGTGACTGCGGCCGCGGCCGCGGATGCCGATGACAGCGATGTTGACGGTGTCGCTCGCCGGTGCTTGGGCCCCGCCGGATTGGGCGGACGCAGCCGCAAGCCCAGCTCCCAGCGCCGTCTTGGTCACGAATTTCCGTCGAGTCGTTGCCATCGTCTTGCCGCCCTCCAGAGCCGGTCCGAATCGAGCCGCATTCTAGCAGCCGAAGCGCGCTGCCGACAGGAACGCGTCAAAGGCTGGCGGCTATGCTAGAAGGACTATGCAACCTCGACAGCTGCGGCTGCTGCTCGCTGCTCTCGCCTTCGTTCTCATCCTTGGCACGGCCCGGGGGTTGGCGGACTTTGCGATCGAATACCTGTGGTGGACTGAAGTCGGCCAGCTCTCGACCTGGCTGACGAAGCTGGGCTACAAGATCCTTCCAACGGTGGCTGCGGCTCTGATCGCTTGGTTGGCGTTGCTGTGGGCACACCGCCGCGGGGCTGCCTTCGCCGGCGCTGACACTTCCCGCTACTCGCTGTATCGCAAAGCCGTGCCGCTCGTCCTGCTCGTTGTGGCGACGGTGTTCATCGGTTCCCGCGTCGATCCCGAGACGGTGATGAAGTTCGCCGGCTCGCGCGGACTGGGCCCGAACGTCGAGTCTTGGGCCGATCCGATCTTCGGCAAGCAGCTGTCCTTCTACCTCTTCGACCTCCCGCTCCTGCAACTGCTCGTGCAGTACCTGTTCGCCCTCGCCCTCACCGGCACGGCCGTTTTCTGGGCCACGGGCCGCGGATGGCAGGTGTTCCAGAAATTCACCAGCTTCCGTGCCGGCGGCGGCGACCTGGAGGAATTCGACCTGGGCCCCCAGCCCCTGCTGCTGGAAGGCGCGACCAAGACGAGCTTTGCCAAGGTCATCGCCTGCATCGCGCTGGCTGGAGCGGCAGCGTGGTTTTACCTGGGCCAGTACGGGCTGCTGCTGTCGAACCACGACTTCATGGTCGGCATGGACTACTTGGACGAGGTCTGGAGGCTGCCCCTGCGCTGGGTGGTCGTGATCGCGCTGCTGCTGTCGATCCCGTTGATCGCCACGTCGCGCTTCAAGGCGATGGCTTACATCGCCGGCGGCGCCATTGCGTTGCACGCCGCTGTACCCTTGGCAGTCCAAGCGCTGTATGTCAGCCCCAACGAACTGAAGCTGGAGCAGGAGTACATCGAGCGCCACATCCAGGCCACGCGCCAGGCCTACGCCCTCAACGCCGGCCGGGAAGAGTTCCTCTCGCTCAGCGAGGTCCCGTCACTCGATGTCGAGGCGAACGCGACGCTGGTCGACAACATCCGCCTTTGGGACGAGAAGGCCTATACCGACACCATCACCCAGATCCAGGCACTGCGGTTGTACTACCGCTTTGCCGACATGGACATCGATCGCTACCAGATCAACAACAAGGTGAAGCAGTTGCTCCTCTCTCCCCGCGAGATCGATGTCAGCTCCCTCGATGCCGCTGCCGACAACTGGATCAACCGTCACTGGGTCTACACGCACGGCTACGGCGTGGTCACTTCAGAAGTGAATCGCACGACGCCGGACGGCCTGCCGGTGCTGCTGATCAAGGATGCGCCCCCCGAGGTCGAGATCCAGGACATCACGATCGCGCGTCCGGAAATCTACTACGGCGAGCTGACCAACCACCCGGTGTTTGTCAGCACGGAGCAGGAAGAGTTCGATTACCCCAAGGAAGACCAGAACGTGATGTCCCACTATGAGGGCACCGGCGGGATTCCGATCCACTCCATCGCCACCCGCCTTTTGACCGCGATCCTGCAGGGCGACTACAACATCCTCTTCACCGGGCTGACGAATCCGTCGAGCCGCATGATGATTTATCGCAATGTCAGCGAGCGCCTCGAGCATCTCGCCGATTTCATCGAATGGGATCCCGACCCGTACCTGACGATTACCGACGACGGCCGCTTGGTGTGGATACTGGACGGCTACACCACTTCGGACGCCCATCCGTATTCTCAGGCGATCCGGGTGGGCAGCTTCGGCTCCCAGGTCAACTACATCCGCAACGCCGTCAAGGCAACCGTGGATGCCTATGACGGGACCACCACGATCTATATGTTCGACACGACCGATCCGATTATCCAGTCCTACGCCAGGGTGTTCCCTAACCTGTTCCAGCCGATGGAGGCGATGCCAGCCTCGACCCGCGAGCATGCTCGCTATCCGGAGTTGATCTTCGACATTCAGGCCGAGCTCTACAGGACGTTCCACATGCGTGACCCGACCGTGTTCTACAACCGGGAGGACATTTGGGACGTGGGCAGGAGCCTCGCCGGCGACACCGGCGCCGCCGAGCGCATGAAACCGACATATATCGTGGCGACGCTGCCGGGCGAGTCCGAGCCGGAATTCCTGCTGATGCTGCCGTTCACGCCGCGCAACAAGGACAATCTCAACGGCTGGATGGCGGCCCGCTGCGACGGGGACCGGCTCGGGGAACTGATCTTCTATCAGCTTTCCAAGCAGCAGCTTGTCTACGGGCCGAACCAGATCGAAGCGCAGATCAACCAAGAGCAGCAGATCGCCCGCGATCTGACGCTCTGGAACCAGCAAGGCTCGCGCGTGCTGCGCGGCGAGATGATCGCCATGCCCGTCGGGGATAACTTCCTCTACGTTGAGTCGATTTACATCCAAGCCGAGGCGGCTCGCATGCCGCAGCTGCGCAAGGTTGTGCTGGCGATGGGCGAGAGGCTGGTGTACGAGGACACCTTCGAGGATGCGCTGACCGCGCTGGGAGACCTAGAGGCCGAAGACGCCGCAGCCTTGCTCTCCGCGGCCGCGGCGGAGACGGGACAGCCCAGCGCTGAGGCGGAAGAGCCGGCGATCCTCACGGTCGCCCGCCGTCTGGCGGAATTGCGCAGGCAGGCGCTCCGGCTGGCCGACGACATCGAGGCGCTTGAGCGCGACGTGGAGCGCTAGTCAGATGCCGGTCAGGGCTTTGCGCCCGGGCCGTTCCAGTCTGCCACGAATATGTTGAACTCGTAGCGCGAGCTGGCGTTGCGGTCGGACGCGAACACTAGCTGCGAGCCGTCCGGCGAGAACTCGGCAAACGACGTGAAGCCGCCGAACTCGGTCACTTGGCGCAGGCCCGAGCCGTCGGTGCGCATCAAGAACAGGTCGAATTCGCGGCTGTCGCAGTTGTTCCTGTTCGACGAGAAGATGATGTGCTTGCCGTCTGGAGTGAATTGCGGGGCGAAGCTGGCGCAGCCGAACTCGGTGAGTTGCTGCATGCCGCTGCCGTCGGCGTTGCCGACGAAGATCTCCATCTTCATCGGTGCCGTCAGGTTCTGTGCGAGCAGCTCCGCGTACGTGTCGGACGCCGATCCCTCCGCTGGATGGTTCGCCCGCAGCACCAGCATTTCGCCATCGGCCGAATAGAACGCCCCGCCGTCGTATCCGAACGCGGTCGTCAAGCGAGTCTTGTTCGAACCGTCCAGATCCATGGACCACAGATCCAAGTCGCCGGAATCCATCGAGGTGTAGACGATCTTCTCCTGTTTCCAGTTGACAGTTGCCTCGGCGTCGTAGCCGTCTGCGTCGGTGAGCCGCACGGGCTCGGAACCGTCCAAGTCGACGCGAAAGATGTCATATCCGGCGTGCACGGGCCACACATAGCCCTTGCTGCGATCTGGGCGCGGCGGGCAGCTGTCGCCTGCCAGGTGGGTCGATGCATATACGATGCTCTCGCCATCGGGCAGGAAGTAGCCACAAGTGGTGACCCCCTTGCCCGTGGACACCATGCGCTGGTCGGAACCGTCCGCGTTCATGACGTAGATCTGGTCGCACGACGCCTCGCCGCGCGTGGCCTGAAAGACCAGCTTGCTTCCGTCCGGCGACCAATAGGCCTCGGCGTTCTGGCCGCCGAAAGTGAGCTGGCGGATGTTCGACAGCAGCGGACCCGATTCGGCCGAAGCGTCCTCGGCCGGAGTTTGCTGGGGCCCGGCACAGGCCGCGCAGAGCGCGAGTGCCAAGCACGCTGACCAGTGAATGCGCATGTGACTCCCTTTCGGACCATTCTAGTAGTGGCGTTTCGGGGTCTGCGAACCAGGCATGCTGAACCGATCCCCCGATGGAGCGTGCAGCCGTCGCTCAGCGGCTCGCCTCGGGGTCTCGCGATCGCCATATCCAGGTGCGGTCTGGCGTAGCGACCTCCCGCAAGAGCCTGCCGAAACACCTCGATCCCACTCTTGCCTAGCGTCTTGAGCCAGTGGGCAATCAGATGGCGGTACAGTGATGCAAAGATGGGACCGGGCCGAACGACGGCACTAGGTGGCCAACGGATATCCCGCCGATGTGAATGACCGATATCGACGCAGTCACGAACGATCTCCTGGACTGGGCAGCCACAGACGAGTGGACGCCGCAGTTGATGGAGGTTCACATGGAGCACCTCGAAGCGGTGCTCGACATCTTCGATCTTGAGGGGGATGAACTGTTGGAGACGCTCGGTGAGGCTGCCGCTACGCTGACCGCGTTCATCGCTGAGGACTTTTTCACTGCCCGGTTCGGCGAGCACGGCGAACTGAACATAATCGACGAGTATCTCAGGGGGCACGGCTCGAGGGCGTCGGAACCGGCAAGAAAGTATCTTGAAGCGCTACGGGACTCCACTGCCTCACTGTACGAAGTCGTCGGCGTCGACTCCGGGCAGAGCATAACTGTGCGCGATCTGCTCGTGCCGCGCGAGAAGGTGACCGTACGGGAGCACCGAGCTTCGCAGGCAGCGTCACTGTGGGACCGCATTGGTGCGCGCGTCGTGCCGTTGGATGGGGAGAGCGTCTTTACCGGTGCCGTTCTTCTTTTTCGCTACGCCGCCGCGAAGCAAGTGCTGTGGGCGTTCGACGAATTGCTCAAGAAGGCGATCCGGGCACGCCGCAAGTCCAGCAAGCACAGAAGGCGGCGTGGGAGGTCAGCGGCGACACTTCGAGAGCGAGAGGAACTCATCCACCATCTGCCGCACGCCCGGATACTCACGCATTTCTGGGTGACGGACGTCCTGTCACAGGTCATGGCCCCGTTGCCGGAGTTGCGAAACACCGACGACGAGGTGATGCTCCTCTGCGAAGTGCGTTTCCCAATTGTCGGAGACGAGGCGAAGGTCTCGGTCCTGTTGGACGGAATCGAGGGATTCGAACGGGACAGCGAGGGTGCAGGGCACTGGAGGTGGTGCGCTCCCGGTTCGCCGACGCAACGTAGGGCGAGAGTTCGCGGAAGAGATTCGGTTGCAGCATCAGGGGGCGCAACGTCCACGACGGCTCTCGGATTCGCAGAAATCGAGGCTGGAGTGTTGAAGTTGAGGGTGAACTCGATGGAGCGAGCCGAGCGGGGACACAAGTTGTTGTCCTCTCATCTGGGAGATCTCGTAGGGTCGGCGCTGACATCGAGCCAAGAGCCGAGTCAAGCGCTGCAGGAGTACCGCGCTGAGCAGCGACAGGAGGTGGTCCGGATTCCGACCGAGGAAGAGGTGAAGGCTATCCATTTGCACCTCGACGACCATTACAGGCAAACGCTCGACGAGCCGCTCCCAATGCTGGGCGGCAAGACATTGCGGAAGGCAGCGGCGACCAAGAACGGCCGCCAAGAGGCCATCGACTGGCTCAAGCAGCTGGAGAATATGGAGCACCGCCGTGCCGCGACAGAGGGACATTCGCCCTACGACACGGGTTGGATCTGGCAGGAGCTAGGTATCGAACGGCCAGGCTGAGCGGCGGCGCATCCCGTTACGTAGGACTCGTTCGTCTTCCGGGCTCGTCGAAGGGACGACGACTGAGTCAAGTCTCGGTTCTTGAATCGGACCGAGCCACCAGCCTTCTTGCGAGCGGTTGGCCGGGACAAGCGGAAAGATGCTTGGGGCGGTGGTGGTCTCGAGGCGCACATCGAAGGGGTTTCGCACGATCCGCAGGGTGGGGGGCAGTCCTCATGCGATTCCCGTCATCGTCGAGTTGGTACCCTACAGTTCCGCTAGGGGCAGGGCTCATTCTGTGGCTGATGGCAGGGATGGTTCCGCCCCAACCTGCGCTTGCGAATGGCCGGCAGCGGATTTGCCTGGATCATCGATTCAGATCGCAGGGGCGCAGTGCAAGTGAGCCTCAAGTTGACCGTGCCCGCTGCCAGGCATGGCTGGTCGCCGGGGCCTCTGTGCTCATTGACAAAGAACCCTTCTTCTTGATGCGAATTCGCTTGCCCTATCTCCGCGTTGCGGCTCTGATCTTGGCCTTAGCGGCAGCGGTGTTTCGCCCGGCAGTTGCACAACAGCTGCAGTCGACAGTCCCGGGCTCGGGTGTCGAGGCCGCGCGCCAGGCGCTTGCCCCGTTAGGCGAGCAAGGCCGGGCGAATGTCCCCGAAATCTTTAAGGGCATTTACCTCTCGTTTTGGTCGGCGACCCTGCCGAGCAGGGTCGACAACGCGATCCAGCTCGCGCAGGACGGGCTCATCAACACCGTTGTGATCGATGTCAAGGATGCCATGGGGCGCGTGGGCTTCGATTCCAGCGTGCCGCAGGTCGTCGAATACCGGTCGCGAGAACGGATTATTCCGGACTTGAGCGCCTTGGTGCGCAAACTCCACGCGGGCGGACTGCACGTGGCCGCCCGCATGGTGACGTTCAATGACCCGATGCTGGCCCGCGCCCGACCCGATTTGGCCGTGCACAGCAAGGCTCTGCTGGACGAAGAAGGGACGCAGTTGTCTGCCGAGACGTTCTGGCAAGACGAGCGCGGCCTGCTGTGGGTCGATCCGGGGTCGCGCGAGGCCTGGGACTACAACATCGCGATTGCCAAGGACGTGCTTTCGCGCGGCGTAGACGAGGTGAACTTCGACTACATCCGCTTTCCTTCGGGCGGCAGCTTGGATGACATGCACCTGCCTGTCACTGCAGCAGACGAAGCCAAGCGCGACGTCATTGTCCGTTTCTTCAAGCATCTCCGCGAACAACTTCCGGACGCGCGCCTGTCGGCGGACCTGTTCGGGCTCGTCACCGTCTCTCACGACGACCTTGGCATCGGCCAAGTGATCGAAGACGCGCTGCCATACTTCGATGCCCTGTGCCCCATGGTCTATCCCTCGCACTACGCGGAAGGTTTCGACGGCTTCGAAAACCCCGCCGAGCACCCCTACGAGGTCGTCAACTATTCGATGAGGCTGGCAAGCGAGCGACTCCGGGCGCATGCGGCGACTGCGCCCCAGAGAGCCGCGCTGATTCCGTGGCTGCAGGACTTCAGCATTGGCGCGGAATACGACGCAGACATGGTCAGGGCCCAGATTCGAGCCGTCTCCGACGCGATGGGCGAGGACTACCGCGGATTCCTGCTGTGGAATCCCAAGAATCAGTACTCCACGGACGCCCTGCGCTAGCGCGGATTCGCCGCGCCTGCGAAAGCGGGCGTCGGGCCCTGAAGCGCCGCGATGCAAGCCGCGCGAACACGGGCGGGCAGGTATCCGGCGGCATGTCGGCTGCGGTGCCGCGAGACGCATCTTGTTCCACAGACACAGAATAGATTGTATTGGCGGCCACCGAATATACTGTGTGTAGTTGCGAAGTTGCCCATCGTTCCGCTAGGCTAAGCGTGCAGTGACCGCTGTCACGCTCGCTCCGCCAATCGCAGGCCGCTTTCTTCGCTGCCAGCGGGCTGGGCGCCGTGGGCACGGATCTTTGGAGGCGAACGGCACATGCTGAGGCTCAAGCAGATCGATCTGGTCGGCTTCAAGTCGTTCTGCACCCGCGAACACTTGAAGTTCGCCGGAAACGGCCTGGCCGCCGTGGTCGGCCCCAACGGCTGCGGCAAGTCCAATATCTGCGATGCCGTGAACTGGGTGCTCGGCGAGCAGTCGGCCAAGTCCCTGCGAGGCGGGCGCATGCACGACGTCATCTTCGCCGGAACCCGCCACCGCAAGCCCGCAGGCATGGCCAAGGTCACCCTGACGTTGCACGACCCCGACGACACACTAGCGCGGCTCTTCTCCAGCAATGGCCGCTCCGGCGGACCCAAGGTCCCGCCAAGCCCCACGCCGGGCGAGATCGCGGTCACCCGCAAGCTGTTCAGCAACGGCACGAGCCAGTACATCCTCAACGGCAAGAGCGTCCGCCTGCGCGACGTGCAAGACCTGTTCTTGGGTACCGGTCTCGGCCCGAACCATTACGCCATCATCGAGCAGGGCCGCATCGGACAGCTCTTGACGGCCCGCTCGCTGGACCGCAGGGCTTTCGTCGAGGAGGCTGCCGGCGTGACGCGCTTCAAGTCCCGCCGCAAGCTCGCCGAGCTAAAGCTCGCCAATACCGAACTGAATCTCGAGCGGGTCCACGACATCCTTCAGGAAGTGGCGCGCCAGGCGAATTCTCTCAAGCGCCAGGCGGAACGGGCCGAGCGCTACGAGACGTACCGCGAACAGCTGCGCGAGGCCCTCAGCCTAGTGTTCGCCGGCCAGTTCCGCCGCTTGGAGTCCAGCCGCGTGACGCTGGAGGCCGAGACTGCCCTCGCCAAGCAGCGCTTGGCTTCGGTCTCGGACGAGACTCGCGAACTGGAGTCAGAGTTCTCCGGCAAGCGCGAGCGCGAGCAGGAATGGGAGGCGCGGTTGGAGGTCGAGAGGGCCGAACTGTCGGACTTGCGCATCGACGAGGAGCGGATGCGCGAGCGCATCCAACAGCAGACCCGTACCATCAGCGACAACGCCGCCCGCCAGCAGCGGGCAGTGGAGGACTTGGAGACGGCCTCTAGCCGCGTCGACGGGCTGGAAGCTGGCGCGCACAGGGAGCGGCACGAAGTCACCGAGCTAGAGGGCGCCGCGAGCGCGCTGCGGCACAGGCTTGAAGGCAAGGAGGTCGAGTGCAGCGCTCAGCAGAGCAGCTTGGCCGACACGCATGCCGAGCAGGAAGCCTGCCGTGTGAGGATGTTGGACTCGCTCAACGCGCTGTCGGACACCAAGGGGCGCCTGGGCAAGCTCGACGAGACTCTGGCCGGCTGCGACACGCGCCTCGAGCGCGCTCGATCCAGCAACGCAGCAGCCGAGAGCGGCATCGCTTCGGCCACCACCCGCCGCGAGGCGCTGCTGGCCCAAGCCGCGAAGATGACAGACGCGGTCGGTGAGCTGCGCGCTCGACGCGATGCGCTACGCGAGGCGGTGGAGCAGGGCGCATCGAGCCTGGGTTCGCTGCGCAAGGCTGCCGACGGCCAGCGCGCAGAGCGCTCTGCTCTCGCGGCGAGGCGTGATTCTGTCCACGAGATGCTGCAGCATCGCGCCTATGGCGCAGAAGCCGTCAAGGACATCTTCGACGCTCTCGAGCGCGAGCCCGCCGAGGGCTTCGCCCCGCTGGGCGTGCTGGCAGACTTCTTGGAGGTTGACGCCGGTTATGAGCGGGTGGCGGAACAATTCCTCGCCGAAGAACTCGAGCACGTAGTTGTGGGTGACTGGGCCGAGGCAGCGCGCGGAGCGCAGCTGGTCCGCGATGAGTTCGCCGGTCGGGCAGCCTTCCTGCTGGTCCAGCGCGAGGCGCATGGAGAGCCTCAGGCAGCGCCGGGGCTGGAATCTGCGGTCCGCTTGACGGATCACGTGCGCTTGGTCACGCGCGGCGGCGGGGCGGTGCCCGCCCTCTTGCCCAAGCTGCGAGATGCGTACTTGGTAGAGGACCAGGCGACAGCAGAACGCTTGGCTGGCCTGCACCCCGATCTGTACTTCGTGCTGGCAGACGGAACGTGGTACCGCGGCCCGGTCGTGCAGGTGGGCCGAAAATCTTCCAGCGGCCCACTCGTCCTCAAGCAGCAACTGCGGGAACTGGTGCCCGCGCTGCAGCGCGCCGAACAGGCATTGGCGCAGGCAGAGCAGGACATCGAAAGCGCCGAGGACGCGGTGAGGCGCGACCGCGGCGAACTCGAGACCGTGATGGCCAGCCTGCAGGACACGGAAAAGGAAGCGCTCGCAGTCCAGCACGAGGTCAGTCGGTCCGAGGGTGTCGTCGCGGACCTGCAGCAACAGGCGCAGCAAGCAGCCGCAGACATCGAACGGCTCGAGGCCGAGCGCTCAAGCGCCGAGAGCGCCCGCGAGCGGGCGTTGGATGACCGCACGAGGCTTGAGGGCGAGTACGCCGACGCCAGGGCCCGATCAGCCGATCTCGCCGAACAGGCTCAGGCCCTCCAGGCAGTTCTGGCAAGCCTGCAAGAGGAGCGGACGACCCTGCGGACCGAGGCTGCCGCGATGGACGAGCGGCTCCGGTCCGGCATCAACTCGGTGCGGCGAGCGGAAGCGGCATTGGCCGAGCAGCGCGACCGAGCCAAGGACCTGCAGGACCAGATCCAGCGCTGGACCGACGAGAGCCGGGAATTGACCGAGAGCAACCGGACACTGGAAGAGCAGGTCGTCGGCGCGGGCGAGCGACGCGAGGCGTTGCAAGCACAGATCAGCGAAACCTCCGACCGTCTCAAGGAGTCGCGGGCCCGCACGGGCGCCCTGATGGAAGCGATCCGCGACCAGCGCGCCGATGTCGAGGCGGCGCGCGAGCGGTGTTCGGCCAAGGAGGTCGCCTTGGCGCGGCTGCAGTCGGACATCGAGCACTTGGAGAGCAACTGCGCTGCCGAGCTGGACCAGCCGATCGCCGAGATCGCCGACAGAGCGCCGGAGACCCTTTCGGAAGAGGAAGTCCGGCAGGCAGAGGAGCGTCACCGATCGATCCGCGACAAGATCGATCGCCTCGGCCCGGTCAACGTCCTCGCCCGGCGGGAATACGAGGACGTGTCCGAGCGCAAGCTATTCCTCGAGACGCAGCAGCAGGACCTGCTGGATTCGATCCGCAACACGCGCGAGGCAATCCGGGAAATCGACACCGCCAGCCGCGAGCGCTTCGAGGCTGCGTTCGAAGCGATCAATCACAATTTCCGGCGCGTGTTCGCAACACTGTTCGGCGGCGGCATTGGCGAGTTGAGGCTGTCCGACCCGGCAGACGCCGATGGCTCCGGGATCGAGATCGTCGCGCAGCCGCCCGGCAAGCGCTTGCAGAACATAGCGCTGCTGTCCGGCGGCGAGAAGTCGCTCACCGTCATGGCGCTGTTGTTGGCGACATTCCGCTACCAGCCCAGCCCGTTCTGCGTCTTGGACGAGGTGGACTCGCAGTTGGACGAGGCCAACACCATACGGCTGCGGGGCCTGATCCAAGAAATGGCCCCCGAGACCCAGTTCATCGTGATCACGCACTCCAAGACCATGATGGAGGCGGCCGAGGCGCTCTACGGCGTCACGATGGGCGAGGCTGGGGTTTCGAAGCTGGTGTCGGTGCGCATGGCCGGAAGCAGGATCGCGGAAATGCCGCAAGGAGCGGGAGCGCAGGAGAGGGAAGCGGTGGTGGCATGAGGCCTCTCCGCACCCGCAAGGCAGGCTTCCCCGCTCGTCTGAGCCGCCCCCTATAATCGTGTGCGACGCGGCACCGCGCGACGCTGCCCGGCCGCGATCCCAAGAAGCGCATGAGTCGAACCAGAGTGGCGTTCCAAGGGGCGCGCGGGGCATTCAGCGAGCAGGCTAGCAAGCAGATCCTTGCGGGCAGGGAACTGTCGTTCGAGCCGTGCGAGAAGTTCTTCGAGGCCTTCGAGCTCTTGCGCGACGCCGCCGTCGACTACGCCGTCATCCCGGTCGAGAACACCCTGCACGGTTCCGTGCACGAGAACTATGACCACCTGCTGAACTACCGCCCCGAAATCTTGGCCGAGACCCATGTGCGGATCGTCCACAACCTGATTGGGCGGCCCGAGGCCTCTCGCTCGCAGATCCAGCGGGCCATCTCCCATCCGGTGGCGCTGGCACAGTGCTTGGACTTCTTCCGCCGCAACCCCGGCATCAGCGCCGAGACGCACTACGACACCGGCGGGAGCGTGAAGACGGTCATGGAGGGAGACGACCCGAGCTTGGGTGCGGTGGCTTCGGCCGCCGCTGCGGAGTACTACGGCGCGAAGATCATCGAGACCTCGATCGAGGACGATCCGGAGAATTACACGCGGTTCTTCCTGCTCGGTCGCGAGCCCTCGCCGGCCGAGCCCGCCGGCGCGTGCAAGACTTCGCTGGTGTTCATCACCAAGAATGTCTCCGGGGCTCTCTTCAAGTGCATGAGCGCCTTCGCGCTGCGGGATATCAACCTGACCAAGATCGAGTCGCGCCCGCTGAAGGGCCGTCCGTTCGAATACTGCTTCTACGTCGATATCCTGGCCTCGCCGCGGGAAGAGAATTGCGCCAACGCCATGGCGCACCTAGCGGAGGTCACGGAGTTCTTGGCGGTGCTGGGCTCCTACGAGCCCGCTAGTGTGCCCGGCGGAAATTGATTTCATCCATCTTGGGCGGCCGGAGACCGGACCTCGGACCGGAATTGGCTGCCCTAGCTGGCTGGTGTACCTTAGTGGCGAATCGACCGGCGTCCCGCAGCCAGACTTCGCGTCGAACGAGAATCTAGCCCATGCGCCAAGTCAACGCCATCGTTGCGGCCTTGGCTTGCGCAGCGCTCGCCTGCGGTCCGGGCGAGACCGGTGCCGACCGCACGTCCGGAAGGAAGCCCAATATCGTCCTCATCATGGCGGACGACCTGGGAGCGGAAACGCTCGGCTGCTATGGGAACACGGTCAACTCAACCCCGCGCCTGGACCAGATGGCAAGGGAAGGCGCGCGTTTCGAGAACGCGTTTGCCACTCCCGTCTGCAGCCCCACCCGGGCGATGATCCTGACCGCCCTGCATCCGAACAGGACTGGTGTGTTGGAACGTCTCGACAGTCCTCTCGACACCGAAAGGAAGAATCGGCTCCCCACGCACCTGCCGACCTTCGCGAGCGTGTTTCGGGCTGCGGGATACGTCACTGCCATCGCGGGGAAATGGCACCTGGGGGACTTTCAGGCCCATTCCGACCAGCCGGCGTCGCACGGCTTTGACGAGCACTGCTTGTGGGTGCAGTACTGGGACGGCGAGCGACGCAGCCGATACTATGGCCCCCACAACTGGGAAGACGGAACGTATCGGGTTCACGGCGAGGAGACGTTCGGGCCGGATTATTACAGCGACTTCCTTATCGACTTCATCGAACGCAATCGGGACCGCCCGTTCCTGGCCTACTATCCGATGAACCTGATTCACGGCCCCCTCGTCGAGCCACCGGGGCTGAAAGCCCTCGCCGAGAGCAAATACCCCGATGACCTCGGGCCGAACGAGCGGCGAGCGGGACACATGATTGCGTACATGGACGCAATCGTCGGCAAGTTTCTGGACAAGATCGAGGAACTCGGCCTCGACGAAGACACTCTGGTCGTGTTCACAGGAGACAACGGCACTGCCGGAAACTTGGAGAGTCGGCTCGGCGCGTTCAAGCTCATGGGTGGCAAGCGGACCATGAACGAGGCCGGAACCCGGGTTCCTTTGATCGCGCGCTGGCCGGGGACGATACCCGCGGGAACGCGCGATGCGTTCTTCTCACTGCTGGACGTGATGCCCACGTTGAGCGCACTGGCGCGAATCCCCATGGGGCATCCCGTCGACGGCATGGACCTGTCCCATTCCCTGTTGGGCAAGCCTGGCCAAGATCGCGAGTATTTCTCGATGGCGTTCGAGGGGGATGTGTATTTCGTTCGCGACAAGCGCTTTCGGCTTCACGAGGACGGGCGCCTGTACGACATCCCGGTGTCCGCCAACGAAACGCGCTACAGCATGGATTCCTTGGCCGGCAAGTCAGCCCACGCGGATGCGCGGGAACGGCTCCAAGCGCGTCTGGACTCGTACATGGTGATCCGCAAGACGGACGAATCCTACAGCATCGTTCCATTCGGAACGGACGGTGACCGGTTCAAGAACGCCCAAGATGCTGCCGGCCAAGCCGACACCGATGCGCCGAGGTAGCCGCCCCTTCCCGCCGTCGCCTAGGGCCCGGCGGACGCCACAGGCCCTGCCTAGGAGATGTCCAAGGGCTCGATGGCCCGGCCCGCGACTGGCCCTCGCCGCCCTGGGGGCGACGCTCGTCTTCGCAGCTTGCGGCGAGAACGGCCATGCGGACGCGGCGCTACCCAACATCGTGCTGGTTCTCGCCGACGACATGGGTTACGGAGACGTGGGGTCCTACAACTCCGGGTCGCGCATCCCGACGCCCAATATGGACCGGCTGGCCGCCGAGGGGGTGCGCTTCACCGACATGCACTCGCCGGATGCGGTCTGCACGCCGTCCCGGTACGGATTGCTGACGGGACGCTACTGCTGGCGCACCCGTCTGCAACGCACCGTGCTGTTCAACTACGAACCGCCTTTGATCGAGCCCGATCGCCTGACGCTTGCATCGCTGCTGAAGCGCAAGGGTTACCGCACGGGCATGTTCGGCAAGTGGCACCTGGGGCTCGAATTCGCCGTCACGGAGGGCAAGCACGTTGACTTCGAGCGGCCCCTGCCTTGGCACGCCGGGCCGGATCCAGATCCGGAAGTGGGCGCGAGCATCGATTTCTCGTTGCCCGCCTCGGGCGGGCCCACTGACCTGGGCTTCGACGAGGCGTTCTACACGGCCGGCTGCTCGACCGACCAGGAGCCGTTCTGCTTCATCCGGAACGGAGTGTTTCTCGGGATGGAGAATGCCAGCTACCGGCATCCAACAGGGAGCTGGCGATCGGGAATGACGGCCGAGAACTGGGTGAATGAGACTGTCGACGTGCGGTTCACGCAAGAGGCTGCCGACTTCATTGCACGGACCCATGAGAGCGGTTCCGAAACACCGTTCTTCGTCTATCTGGCGTTGTCGGCGCCGCACTCGCCGCATCTGGTTCCGGAGTTCGCTGCAGGCAGGAGCGAGGCCGGAGTGCGCGGCGACATGGTCTGGCTGGTCGACTGGGCGGTCGGCCAGATCATGGACACCCTGGAGCGACTGGGAGCCGCGGACAGCACCCTGCTGATCGTGACCAGCGACAACGGGCCGTTGCGAGGCTCCCTCGAGCCGGGAGCCCGCGAGAGCACGGCGACCGTCTCCAACGGGCACCGGTCCGCAGGCCCGCTGCGCGGATTCAAGGGACGGATCTACGAGGGCGGCCACCGCGTCCCGTTCATCGCCCGCTGGCCCCTAAGGATCCAGGCGGGTGCTGTCAGGGACGAGCCGCGATCATTGGTCGACCTGTTCGCGACATTCGCGGCAGCCGTGGGCGAGATGTTGCCGGACGACGCTGGAGAGGACAGCTTCGACATGCTGGCAGCGCTGGAAGGATCGGAGAGCGGCACGGCGCCCCGGCCGGCAATCGTGCATCATTCCGGGGGCGGCGCGTTCGGGTTGCGCGACGGGCGATGGAAGATCGTGTTCGGCCGCGGCGAGCAGGTCGTCCAGCCCATGGAGGACGCCGGATACCTGTTTGACTTGGAAACGGATCTGCGCGAGACGACCGACCTGTGGGACGAGCATCCGCTGGAGGTCGAGCGGCTCACGGCGATGATGGAAGATTTTCGCAGGCAAGGCCGTAGCGTGCCGAGACGCTGACGCCTTGAGTCCCCGCCGGGAGAGGGAAGTTCGATGATGCGCTCGCCGGAAAGGCACCCTCATCGTTGCGGCAGCCCCGGATGTCCCTTTTCTCGGAATCGAGGCAGGCAAACGGGCTGGACTTGCTAGTACTGGCAGGTCGCCGGTTCGGACTTGACGAAGTAGTCCCTATAGTTCTTGGCCTTGGCATCCATGCAGCCAGCTAGGTTGAGCAGCTCGACCTTCCTGAATTCGACCGGATGGCTCTCGCTTTGCAGCGAGATGTAGCCCCCTGCGAGCAATTCGCCGTCCCGCTTGATCTCGGGGTCGTGCCCCTCCACGTTGCCCCCGCCGTATTGGGGCATTTCGTACTCCAGGACAAGGTCTCCTTCGACGTAGTGCCGGAACGAGGAACTTCCCAAGACCAAGATCTCTGTCCGCACCCACTGCTCGCCGCGGTAGGTCTTGGATGTCGAGTTCGTGCAGTGGCGCGTTAGCAGTTTGCCGTCGCGCACGACATTCGTGCCGGGCGTGCAGAGATTCGCGGTGGTGCGTTCGCCCTCCGCCAGCCCCCCTAACAGCTGGACTTCGATCGAGATGGGGAATGTCTGGTCCTTGCCCATGGTCTCGGGGGCGGGCGAGTGCAGCATCAGGCCACTGTTGCGCACGGCCCACCCTGGGCCTCCCTCGGACTGCTCTCCTACGAAGCGGTACTCCACTGCCAGGCGGTAGTAGGAAAAGGGGTCCTTGTAGAAGATGTGCCCGAAACGCTCGTTGAACGGCCCGTAGGCCTCGTAGCCGGTCTGCATCGCCCCGTTGGCGACGCGGAACGTGTTGCCGAAGTTCTCGCCGAGCTCGTGTCCGCGGATCTTGGGCGTCCAGCCGTCTAGGTTCTTGCCATTGAAGAGCTGTATCCAGTCCTCGCTGGTCTGCGCGGCGGCCGCCGACGCAAAGACAGTTGCCATGAGGAGGCACGCGATTCGTAGTTGCATCTTGGAAGCAAGTATAGCCAGACCCGATGCCCCCCGACGGTACAGCGGTAGCGTCCGCCGCGGAGTGCAGCCGACAGGTTCTGCGGGCACTGGAGAGCGGATCCGAGCGCTCGCGGGTGCGGTTGCTCGACAGCGAGGCCGGGCCGGCCAAGCTGGTATCCTGCTTGAGATCGCGCCAGACCCGCGCTTCCCGCATGACCGACGCACAACGCCACGAACTGTTTCAACTAGTCAACTCCGACTCGGACCCAACCGCCGTCGCCACGGCCCTGACCTCCCACTTCGAAACCGACGACCTAGCCAGCGGAGCGGCTGTGTCCGCCTATGGCGGAGAGTTCGTCTGGGCGGTCCGGTCCGACAGCCGTCCGCATCTCTACGTGGACGACGAGCCGGCACCGCCCATGGACCCGCTGCCGGACAACCTGTGGGTGCACAGTCGTCGTATCCGCACCGGCACCTCGCACGCCCACTACTACCGCGTCGACACGTCGGTGCTGGGCGGTCGGCGGTTCGACACCGCCGCCTACGGCGAGGACTCGTACGCGCAGGACGGGGTGCCGCAGGGAGAGTACTCCGACGAGCTGTTCCACGAGAGCCCGACCTATCGCGGCTGGAAGGTCTCCTACTGGCTCTACGCCTCGCCCGGCGTGGATCCGGCCAAGCCGTCGGCCGTCATGGTGTGGCAGGACGGGCACCGCTTCTTGCAGCGCGACCAGCGCTCGCGGATCGCCGTCGTGGTGGAGAACCTTGTTCACAAGAAGAAGATCCCGCCCATGGTCTTGGTCTTGATCGCGCCGGGCTACATCGGCAGCCACGATAATTCGTCCTCCTACGCGCCGCGCGAGATCGGGCACATGCGCAGCCTGCTCTACGACACGTTCAACGACGACTACAACAAGATGGTGGTCGACGAGATCTTTCCCGAGGTGAACAAGACCTATCGCCTGCGGGACGACGGCTATAGCCGCGCCATCGGCGGGCAGTCTTCCGGCGGCATCTGCTCGCTGAACTCGGCTTGGTTCAGGCCCCACGCCTTCAGCCGGGTGCTGTCCAGAATCGGCAGCTATGCCAGCATCCAGTGGCGCTGGGGGCAGGAAAATCCGTTCGGCGAGTATCCGCTGGGACGCTTCGGTGACCGCGATCCGTGCGAGCCCCTGGACGGCGGCAACATCTGGCCGTTCCTGATTCGCAAGCGTGATCGCAAGAACATCCGCATCTGGCTCGAGGACGGCACGTACGACTTGGAGAATGCCCACGGCAGCTGGCCGCTGCAGAACATCCAGCTGGCGAACTCGCTGAAGATGAAGGAGTACGACTTCAAGTTCAGCTTCGGCAACGCCCAGCACAGCACCACCTACGGCGATGCGGAACTGCCCGCCGCGATGACCTGGCTATGGCGCGACTATGATCCGCTGATGACCCATCAGGCCTTTGTCATGGATGCGGACGAGAAGGACAAGCCGTACTTCCGCGTCAAGATCTGCAACCGCTGACGCGCGCTGGGCCGCCGTTCGCTCAGAACTTGGAGATCTCAAGCTCCTTCGAGGTGATGAATTCCAGCAGGGTGGGCACGCCCTGCTCGGTCTTGGCGATGCCGCGCCTGATAGCGGGCACGATCTCTGCGGGATCTGTGACGCGCTCGCCGTAGCCGCCGAGCGCGTTGGCGAACTCCGCGTAGTTTCCTGAAATGTCAGTGCCGCGAAACTTCTCGGTCGCGACTCGCATGACGGGAATTTCGATGGCCATGCTGAAGTTGTTGGACAGCACAGAGAGGATCGGGATGCGCTCCCGGACCGCCGTCTCGAAGTCCATTCCGGTGAATCCAATG
>JAJDZN010000313.1 GCA_022824585.1 Bryobacterales bacterium
TAGTCGAGCGCAGGCCTGCGCTCGGAACCTGGCAGGGAATCTATCTCTTCGAGCACCGACGCCGTCCGCATCGGCGGACCCTAGTGCTGCATATGGTGGGCGACTAGGCTTGGCCGGTCGTGCTTGCCTAAGTCGTTCCGCACATCTCGATTACTAAATTGAACAAATTCATTCAGTATCGTAATCGAAAGGTATGTCGGAGTTTTGTCGCGACACGCTCGAAGTCCTTCTGAGCCGCATTCATGAAGGCCCGCGGTGGCTCATCATCCTGTCAGGGCCACGTCAGTCTGGGAAGACGACACTCGTCCGTCAAGCGCTGCGACGGTCTCAGCTGCCGAGCATCTACTTTGAGGTGGATAGCCTCAAGGAACCCGAATTCACAGACTTGTCAGCGAACCCGCAGGAGACATGTTTCTCGGCACAACCGAGAGACCGGACCTGGCTGCTTCGGATTTGGGATTGGGCTCGTCGAGTAGCGCATCGATATCCGAACGGTCTCGTACTTGCGCTGGATGAGATCCAAGAGATTCCGAACTGGTCAGCAACAGTAAAAGGGCTCTGGGACGCCGACCGTCATGCTGGGTGCCCGCTTCACGTTGTCATTCCGGTGTCTTCCCCGTTGCTCGGGCAGGGTAGCCTCACCGAGAGCCTTACCGGCCGGTTTGAGACCATTCCGGTCACACACTGGTCGTTCGGCGAAATGTCCAAGGCCTTTGAATTCAGCCTAGAGAAATATATCTACTTTGGAGGCTATCCCGGACCTGCACACGTAGTTGCCGACCATAGCCGTTGGCGCTCCTATGTGGAGAGGTCGATTCTCCAACCGACCATTGACCGGGATGTCCTCGCCATGCAAAGAATTCACAAGCCTGCACTGCTCAGGCGCTTCTTGCGTCTCGGCGCGGGGTTTTCCGGACAGGTTTTCTCCTACAACAAGATGCTCGGACTACTTCACGATGCTGGCAATGCAACAACGCTTGCCCGCTACCTAGAGCTGCTGGCAGGAGTCGGCCTGCTATGCGGCTTGGACAAGTTTGAGGAGAACCGTCCGAGACGGAAGGCCCCTAGCCCGAAACTCAATGTCCTCAATACCGCGCTCTTGGCAGCGAAGTGCGGTTACGACTTCCACGCGGCCCGTGCGGACAGGAGCCACTGGAGTCGACTAACAGTGAGCGCAGCAGGCGCTCACTTGGTAAATTCCACGACGCGTGACATCGGAGTGTACTACTGGCGAGACACACCACACGAAGTCGATTTCGTCCTGAAGCGTGGGACCGAGCTTGTCGCAATTGACGTCACGGGGGAATCGCGACTCGATCGGGTTGGCGGCCTCAAAGAATTTGAGCGGCGGCACCCTAAAGCACGCTCGCTTATTGTTGGCAAGGGTGGTGTTCCGGTGTCGGAAATGCTCTCGGTTCCCGCAGGGTATTGGTTTGGGCACCGATGAACATCTGGATCAGCGACACTGTCGTCCAAGTTGGCAATGGCAAGTCCAAGGGAGGCTCTGCCGGGCGACCAATTGAAGATCGCACACACTGCGGGAGATCCTCTGCGGTTCGAACTGTAGCCCTAACCCGCAGGAGCTTGTACAAGCGGCCTGGGGTACGCCCTCGAAGCGCTGCTCCGGAACCCTCGGACGCTCCAGCCCCTCGCCAAGTCCGTAGCAAGACAAGAGTGGTCGCGCAAGTGGATCCATCACGACGTTGAGATTGGCGAGACGGCAAACCGGCGAAGGCCACTGGATCGGAAGGCAACGTGTACGGCGCCTAAACGGGCAGTCTCCGCGTGCTCAGAGGCGATCGCGATATGGTGCCCGCGCCTTAGCTCAGATCGCCACCCGCAGCGGGGCTACTCCGGACGAATCGAATGAATCGCTTCGGCGAAGCGTTTGCCGAGTTCGATGTACCCGTTCGTGTCGTAGTGATAGGGATCGGAATAGCCGTACTCGTCCGTCTCGGTAACGATGGCGGCAGCCGTGTCGGAGTCGACGAAATCCTGTTGGGCCTGCCTGACGGCATCGCCGTAATTCCAGACCCTGCCGTCCTTGTCCTCGCCCGAGTCGGAGATGCGTCCGATCACAACCGGTAGATCGTCGACCCGCAGAGCCGCCCGCATGAGGTCCATCAAGCGCTTGAGATTGCGTTTGTAGCGCCGTGCGACGACGGCGGTGCCGGCGTCGCTCTCGCCCTGCATCCATAAGATCCCGGCTGGGATCAGTGTGTCGCTTGCCCCGTCGCCATCGATATCTCGCTCGGCGAACGCGTTCTTCAACGTGCTCAAGAAGTTGTCGTACTGATTGACGCCGGAGTACTGCAGGGGACCCCCTATGAAGTCAGCTTCCCAGCTGCCGAACCAGCGGGCCGCCGTTTCATCGATCGAGGTGCCACCGCGCGAATACTTGATCAGCGCAATCTTCTCACTGGGGCGAAGCTCACTCAAGCGACGCACGAACGTGACCTCGACGCCGAATCGGTTCGAGTACTTGTTCGCGGTGCTGTCAGCGCTGAAGCCCGCGCCGTGTCCCGGGCGCAGCTTGGCCCAAACGCCCAGGCCTCCGCCTGCCGCGCCATCAGGGGTGGGATTGCCATGAAAGATGGGCACGGCATTGTTTACCCCTCGGAGGTCAGCGGACAGCTCACCGACCTTGCCGTACCCGTCCATGTTCGATTGACCGCCGAGATAGTAGACGTGATAGGTCTCCGCCGACAACAACGTGGCGGCGACAAGGGCTCCAAGAAGAACTCGCAACATTCTGTTCTCATCCTAAGCGACGAGCGCAGCGTGAGACACCATAGATGGCCCAGCTGGAGAACGGCGTGTCGGCCCTAGAACGGGCGCGGCGTCCCCGTTCCGCTTTCCATCATCACTCGCTGCAATCCCACTTCAAACCCGCCAAACAGCCGACTCTGGAGCAGCACAACGCCAACAGTTGCCGTGAGTCCGCTTGGAAGGCAAGCACTTGTGCCCAAATCCTTCAGAACTTTGGGTTGACGGCAATCTGAGCTGCGATGACGAACCTAATGTCCCATGAACTGCATCCCGCCAGGGCCCGTCACACAGCGAGTTTCTGGAGAGTCGATGTTCGCCGCCGGCTGGCTTCGGCTTGGGACTGATCGGGCGAGGTCGGGGCCCGAAACGGGCAGGGAGCGGAGCTGGACAGCGCCGTGCTGCGATCTTCTAGGGCATGGCGCTTCCTCCTCGCCCTGGGCCATTGCGTTACCAAGGGCAATGGCATTCTGAGCAGGATTGCCACGACGGCCGCCTGGACTGCGAGGCCTTGTGTTTCCGGGCCCGCCTATTGGGATATCACCGGCCCCGCAATCCAGCTCAATACGCCAACGACGACGATCGTTCGGAAGGGTTTTCGAACAAGGCTCCACCCGCACAGCATCACGATTGGCAGGCCAATGGCCAACGGAACGGCGAATTCTTGGCTGTAGAAGCTGCGGTGCGGTCACAAGCATCTCGCGGCGAAGTGGGTGTTACTGGCACCGTTTCCATCTGTCGCACGGCCTGTTGTCTCCGCCCGCCACCAGACCGCGCATTCACTCGGGGCCGATTGCCCAAAGGTGGTTCGCGGTGCGGATATAAAAGCGTCCGCCTGACACTGCCATCGATGCCTGCGTGTGCTCGTGCAAGCGGTTACGCGTCAATTCCTCGAATTCGCGGCCTGCTCGGATTACGGTGGTCTCGCCCTCCTCGGAGAGGAAATAGATCCGCCCCTCGGCGAGGACGGGGGATGCCCAGTGCTTGCCGCCCACGCGTTCCTGCCAGATGACCTCGCCCGTTTCCGCATCCATGCAGGTAGCGACGCCGTTTTCGTGCACGTTGTAGAGCAGCCCAGAGTCGTAGATCATCGACGGGATGTGCGAGGCGGAGCGCGTCTGCTCCCATACGACCTTTCCGCCCGGAGCAACCGCGCGGATCGCGGTCGCCTCGAAACCCGAGATTGAGTAAGCCAGGCCGCCTCCGACGACGATCGAGGGCGCAACGCCTTCGCCCTGGGCGTAGACCGACCAGAGCCGCTCGCCGGTGTTCGGGTCAAACCCTTGGATCACGTCGCCCGCTGCAGTGACAAGTTGCGGCGCTCCGTCGACCTGCATGAGATTGGGCGTGACGTGGGCCAGTCGCGAAAGCCCTCGCTTCGCTTCCCATTTCAGCTCGCCCGTCTCTTTGTCAAGAGCCCAGATGGCGGCTCCGTCCCAAGGAACCTTCCAGCCGAGCTTTTCCTCTCGCCGCGTCCGGCTGGATGGGTCGAACGCCATGATGAGCAGGTTCTCGTACAGGATGGGTGAAGCGCCGAGGCCATGCTCGGAGAAGAAATCGAAGTCGCGATTCTTCCACAGCACGTTGCCTTCGAAATCGAGGGCGACGATGCTGCCGTCGGCGAACACCGCGAAGACGCTCTCGCCGTCGGTAACCGGTGTCGGCGAAGCGTAAGAATTCTGCCTCCGCTTCATCAATGTCTCCTGGTCGAAGACGTGCTTGTCCCAAAGGAGCGTTCCCTTCCGAGCGTCGAGCGACAGGACATGGCAGGACGCGCCGTCGTTGGTGGCGGTGGAAAGGAAGACACGGTCCTCCCAGACTATCGGTGAAGACCACGCGCTCCCGGTCATCGGAGTCTTCCACACCACATTGGTGTCTGGCGACCAGTGCAACGGCAGGCCGTCCTCGAGCGAAACGCCCTGTCGTGTCGGCCCGCGAAAGGCGGGCCAGTTCTCGGCCGAAGCAACCGAGACACAGACTGTCATCAGCGCACCGGCGAGAGCGGTCCAAGTCATCAGCGAGAGGGCGCAAGGGATGGCGTGGAGAAGGGTCATTCTGGCGGATGGCGGCAAACGGTTCGTCGTAGCGGCTCCCGTTGGCGTTTGCTGGGCCCGCGCCTCGCTGACCGGCGTGCCGGGCGCGGAAGATGACGGTTCGAATGGGGATGGAATCTGTGCTTGCTTTCTCATGGCTGGCTTGGCCGGGTCAGCTGAAGTTCTCGCTCTGCATGAGGGTTTCGCCCCTGCCCTGGTCGCGTGGTCTCCGCGATGGGCGGGTACCGTAGCAGCATGACTCGGCGAGACGGTCTCTGGCGATCTGGCGCGTGGCGCTCGAGCGCTGACCGAAGTTCATCTTAGACTGCTGCAACCATTTCGGCTGGGGTCGCTGCCGACTCGCTCAAGCGCGGGGGCTGGGCTGTGGGAGAGCGCCGGAAGGCACGCCGCACGCGGTGGGCTATGATCTGGCTGATGCGTTTGCCGGGACTCGTGGCCACTGCTATTGCTCTCGCCCAGTGTGGTGCAGCCGCCGATCATCCCTCCGCGCAGTTCGCGAATGAATTGATCGAAATGCAGATGTACCTGCCGGATCCCGAGAACGGCCATTACGAATGAGCGGCTGGAAGGGTCACTCCCAAGAGCGATTGAGACCAGCAAATCCTAGCGAAGGCGAATTCTTCGCCGATTAATAGAACGCAATCCAGCGACCCGAGAACCCGACGCAGAACCACAGGCCGAGCGAAGCCACCGCGGTGAGCCGCCCCCAAACCGGACCTAGCGATACGGCATCCGCAGCGGCAACGCGCTTGCGAACAGTGAAGGTGTACAGCAGCGCCACCACGAAGAAACCCATCTTGTACCAGAACGGCGGGCTGTAGTAGCACTTGATCGCCTCGGATAGAAACATCGGCACGCCGGTGGCGACCATCGTGATCAAGCCGCCAACCAGCCAGGGCTGCAGGCTCTTGGCCAATGCAGCCGATGATTGGCTGCGGATGCCGAAACCAAGCAAGCGCAGGTCCACCACCAGGATCATGCCCCCGATCAGAGCCAGTGCGAGCAGATGCACTGCTTCAATTACGGGAAAGAGCCACAGCGACTCGCGGATCACAACGCCAATGGTTGTGGCCTCGAGCCATTCAAACACCGCTAGAAGATCCACGTCCAAGCCTCGTTAGTCGAACCAGTTGTAGGCTTGCATGCGCCCGCAGATGACCACGATGCTCCACAACCCGAGGGAGCAGATGCCAGCCATGCGGGCTCGTGTCGGGATTGTGTCGGCCTCGTCCCATTCCTCGACCCAGCGAAAGACCGTCTTGTGAAAGACAAACGCGTTGATTCCAGCCAAGGCGATGGTGACCATCTTGATCTGGAAGAAGATGTTCTGCGAAGCCCGCACCGGACTGGAGAGGAACAGCAGCCCCCCGCTGATGACCATCAGGACGAATCCGGCGATGGCCCACGGAAAAAGCCTGTTAACCACTTGGGAGACCGGCACGCTGCGAAGTGCGCAGCCGGCCAAGCGCAGGTCCCACGCTGCGGTCATTCCCAAGAACAGGCACAGCGTCAGCACGTGACTGGTCTCCACCAACGGGTAGAACAGGATCGATTCCCGGATCGAGACACTGGCCCAAGAGGCTTCCAGAGATTCCAACAGGATCTGCAGCGACAAGGCTGGACTCGACTCCCCAGTCCGCGTCCGTTCCTGACCGCACGCGAGTGCGAGCTAAGCGGATTAGACCAGAACAAGACTTTATCAGAAAACCGCCCGAGGCTCGCTTCCCGGAACACTCGATCGCAACCTCCGACGAGTCCATCTGCTTCATGGACCCACTGCGAGTCACCCTATGCAAGCGCTAAAGTGTATGCAGCGCGCAAGCAGTGTTCGGCCTGTGCGGACACCGGGAGTCGGCAGCACGAACACTAGGAACGGAGTAAGTCGGATGAAACTCGGGAACCGTTGGAAGCACGAGGCACTCATCGCTGGGATCTTGATAGTTGGGATCTGTGCATCTTGTGGACCGAGCGAGCAAGCGTCCCCGACGGGACCCCCGTTCAGGCCCGTAGGGACCGTAGAAGATGTGATGCACGACGTGGTCTACCCCCACGCCGAGGTCGTCTGGGACTCGGTCGGGACGATCATCACAGTCGAGGGCACCAACGAGATACGGCCGGGCAACGAAGACGAATGGATGCGCGTCATGCAGAGCGCCTACACCCTCGCGGAGGCAGGCAACCTGCTGATGATGGACGGGCGCGCGCGTGACACCGAGGACTGGATGGCCTACGCCAACGGGTTGATCGACGCCGCTATGCAAGTGCTGGAAGCAGCTGATAACCGCGACGACCAAGGGGTCTTCGATACAGGGGGAGAGTTGTACGTCGCCTGCACTGCCTGCCACGAACAGTACTGGGAAAAGCCTCCGTCAGCCATGCGGCCGTGACAGGCGGCAGGTCAGAACTTGCGCGACCATTCCTGCGGCCAGCGTTCGACCACGACCTTCTTGTCGGTGTAGAACTCGACCGCATCCCGGCCTTGCCCGTGGAGCACCCCGAAAAAGCTGTCCTTCCAGCCGCTGAACGGGAAGTAGGCCATCGGAGCCGCAACGCCGATATTCACGCCCACGTTACCGGTCGGGACCTCGCTTCGAAACTTACGCGCCGAGGCCCCGCTGCTGGTAAAGATCGAGGACGCATTGCCGAACGGGCTGCCGGCGATGACTTCAATCGCCTCATCAAGGGTCTTGACAGGCGTTAGGCCGAGCACCGGCCCGAAGACCTCGGTCGTTGCGAGGTAGCTGCCCGGCATTACCCTGTCGAGCACGGTCGGACCGACGAAGTTGCCGTCCGCACATCCGTCGATCTGAATCCCGCGGCCGTCAAGAACCGCCGCAGCTCCGTCGGAGGTTCCGCGGCCGATGGCACCCTCGATGCGCTGGCGGCTCTCGGCGGTGATGACGGGCCCCATCTCGACGCCGTCCGACAAGCCGGGGCCGACCTTCAGCGCAGCGGCGGAGGTGGCGATCGCGTCGCGAAACGGCTCGTGCGCGTCGCCAACGGTAACCACGGTGGACACGGCCAGGCAGCGCTGGCCGGCGCAGCCGAAAGCACTGTCACCGACGATCTTCGTGGTCGTCTCCATGTCGGCGTCCGGCAGGACGACTACGTGGTTCTTCGCGCCCCCTTGGCACTGCACGCGCTTGCCGTGGCGGGCGGCTGTGGCGTAGACATGCCGCGCGACCGGACTGGACCCGACAAAGCTGATCGCCCGAACCTGGGGATGCTCCACTAAGCCGTTGGCCGCAGCCACGCCGCCATGGGCGAGATTGACCACGCCCTTGGGCAGGCCGGTTCGCTCCAAGACCTCGATGACCCTGCGGATCGACAGCGGCACCTTTTCGGACGGCTTGATCACCACCGTGTTACCGCACGCGATTGCGTACGGCAGGAACCACAGCGGGATCATCACCGGGAAGTTGAACGGAGTGATCACCCCGACCACCCCCAGCGGCTGCCGGATCATGGTCTCGTCTATGCCGCGCGCGATGTCCTCAAGGTTGTAGCCCTGCATCATCGTCGGAATGCCGCAGGCGACCTCGACGTTCTCGATGCCTCGCCGCAGTTCTCCGGCGGCCTCGGCGTACGTCTTGCCGTTTTCGCGCGAGACGAGGCGAGCAATCTCGTCGAAGTCCTCTTCCAGCAGCTGCTTGAAACGAAACAGGAACTGAATGCGCTCGCCCGGCGGGACGCTGCGCCAATCCGGATAGGCCCGCGCCGCGGCCGAGACCGCCTCGGCAACGGCATCGCTGCCATCCACAGGCACGGTGGCCAGCAATTCGTTCGTGGCGGGATCAATCACCGGCGAAACATCGGCGGCGGAGGCTGCGCTCCACTCGCCGGCGATGAAATTTGTAACGGCTCGCATCAAATCGATTATGCCGAATGCCTAGCGCGAACTGCGCAGCGGCGCGCGGCAATCAGATCCGGTCTTCGATCAGGCTCTCGATTGCAGCCCGGCAAGGCTGCGGCGCCTTGCGCAGCGCCGACTTCAACGCCTCGTCGGCTCGCGCCGACGGCCGCCTGCCGATCGCGTAGCAGGAAGCGGCCACCAGCTTGGGATCGTCGTCCTCCAGCAGCTTGGCCAGAGCCCCGATCGAAGCATCCGTGCCGATGCGCCACAGTCTCCGGCAAACTTCCTGCTTGGCGGCCAAGCTCGCGTCCGACTCCAAGATCTGCGCCAACTCGGCCTCGATCCATGACCGGGCATCGCTGTCACCGTGGGATGCGTTGATCAGGCGGTCCAGCTCGAAGAGCGCAGCCGCGGTCCTGCCGAAGTCATACTCGGCAACGGCCTGTACGGCAGCCCGTACCTGGTCGCGCTCCATGCTCAGACCCTCCATGGCGCACGCATGGTGCGATACAGCATGTTATTTGCTTCCGCGTCGCCCTGGAATCGCT
>JAJDZN010000336.1 GCA_022824585.1 Bryobacterales bacterium
TCTGCTCTTGAAACCCAACGTGCTGTTGCTCGACGAGCCGACCAACCACCTCGATCTGGAGGCGCGGAACTGGCTCGAGGACTACCTGTCGAACTATCCGCACTCCTTCCTGCTGATCTCGCACGACCGCTTTTTCTTGGATGCCACGGTGCGCAAGATCGTCCACCTCTGGAATCGCAAGGCTCATTTCTATACCGGCAACTACACGAAGTTCGAGAAGCTGCGCGACGAGCGCATCGCTCAAGTCCGCGCCGCCTACCGCAATCAGCGGGCCCGGATCGAGCAGGTCGAGGCCTTCATCAACCGCTTCCGCTACCAGGCGACCAAGGCCAAGCAGGTGCAAAGCCGCGTCAAGGAGCTCGAGAAGCTGGAACGCATCGAGGTTCCGCCGGAGGAGAAGACGATCCACTTTCGCTTTCCCCAGCCGCGGCCCTCCGGGCGGGTGGTGGTGGAATTGGACAGGGTGGCCAAGAGCTACGGGGACACGCATGTCTTTGACAATGTCTCGCTGCGCATCGAGCGCGGGGACCGCATCGCGCTGGTGGGCGCCAACGGGGCGGGGAAGTCCACCCTGATCCGCATCTTGGCAGGCACCGAGCCCCTAACGGCCGGCACGCGGAAGGAAGGCTACCGCGTCGGGATCGACTACTTCGCGCAAGACCAGTACAGGGAGCTCGATCCCGACGCCGTCCTGATCAACGACCTCGTGGCCCACGCGCCCCTGATGGGCGAATCGGAAATGCGCGGGCTGCTCGGATGCTTCCTGTTCAGCGGCGACGACGCCTTCAAGCGGATCGGCGTGCTCTCGGGCGGCGAGCGCAATCGCTACGCCTTGGCGCGCCTGCTGCTGCGGCCGAGCAACCTGCTGCTGTTGGACGAGCCGACCAATCACCTAGACTTGCGCGCCAAGGGGGTGTTGCTGCCCGCGCTGCTGGAGTTCGAGGGGACCATGGTGTTTGTCTCGCACGACCGCTACTTCATCGACCGGCTGGCCAACAAGGTGATCCACATCGAGGGCGGAGACGTCGAGGTATACCCAGGCGGCTACGAGGACTTCCTCTGGTCGCGCCAGCGGCGCGCCGAGGACGAGTCCGAGCGGCCGGCGCCAGCCTCGCGGAGCCAGACGCTGCCGCCGCCGCGAGCCGCCCGGCAGGTCGCGGGGAAGCGGCGCATGAATCCTTACCGGGCGGAGAAGATCCGGGTGCGGATCAGCGCGATCGAGGACGAGCTGGAGGGCTTGGAAGAGGCCTGCGACAGGCTGCAGGCGGAGCTGGCCACGGCTGGTTCCGACGACATCCTGCGACGGCGCGTCCTCCATGAGCTGGAGGCCAGCCAGCAACAGATGCAGCGCCATGAAGACGAATGGACCGAGCTTTCCGAGCAACTTGTGGCCGAAGCGGGCTAGGCGCGCTGCCGGATGAGCTAAGATTGGGCCGTGCCTGGCGTGCTGATGCGCATCGCGGCAGCCGTGGCGCTGCTGACCTGCGGCCTGCCGGCGGCGAAGCTTCCGGAATGGTACACGCGTGAGCTCCCCGACGCGGAGTTCGAGGCCCGCTTGGTCCAGGACGCTGCGGAGATCGAGCGCGTCGCGGGCGATAGCTTCGACGGAGAGGTGATTCTGATCGAAGTCCGCGTGCGGCCCCTGTATGGCTCGAAGATTTCCCTGCGGCGCGCCGATTTTCTGATGCGCGCGCGCAACAACAACGAAACGTCCCCGGCACAGACCCCCGATCGCATCGCCGGCAGCGCCGTGCTGGATCTGAGCGCCAAGACGAGGGAGTCCGCCCCGGATCTGTTCGCCAACGAGTCCGGCCCGATCTGGGGCGGGGTGCCCGGCACGGGGTCGCGGCCCCGGCGCTTGGGGGGGCCGCCAGACCAGATCGGCGGCGGCAGGTCGTCCGAGGAAATGATCACGGCCACGCAGCGGGCCGCGGCGGAGAGTTCCGGCGCCGCGCGTCTGCAGTCGCTCGAGCTGCCGCTCGAGTTCGAGGACGAGCCCGGCGCCGGCTACCTTTATTTCGAGATGCCCGCCAAGATCAAGCGCAAGCACTTGGAATTGAGTTACGATGGAATCTTGGGGGAGTTCCTCATCGAATTCAAGAAGCCCGAGTGAATTCTCGAACTCTCTGACGCGCCGCGACGGTCTGTTCTGTCAGACGAGGTATGGGCCGGCCGGTCTGGCTGCCCGTTTCCAATCTGTAGCTCGAAGCACTAGTGCTGAAACAGCCACATGGGAGCATGCGTACTTCGTTCCTGAGACCGGTAGCCAGCCTAGCGCGCCACCGTGGATTCGCCGCCTACACCTGTCTATGCGCCCAATCGGTCTGACACTGCTTGCCGCATTGCTAGCCCTGTCCCTGGCTGCCCCGTTGGCAGCCCAGGACGGTGGCTCCGCCGAGCGCCCGGACCCGGCGGCCGGGCCGGCGGGTCCGGCAGACGCCGGCGAATCCCGCCTTGGCGCGCCTGTGGTGCCGTACCTGCTGGCACAGGCCGCTCAGCAGGCCCCCTCGCCGTTTGAGGACATCCCTCTGGAACAGCCCGACGCCCCCTCCCCGTTCCAGGACGTGGAGGAGGCGGCGGAAGCGGAGCGCAGGCCCGACGAGGAGATCGTCGAGGCAGTCGAGTTCCGCGGCACGCGCCGCATCCCTCGTGACAACCTGGCCGCTCGGATCTTCACCAAGCGGGGCGACCTGTTCGATTCCCAGACCTTGCGGCGCGACTTCATGGTGCTGTGGAACACCGGCTACTTCGACGACCTGCGGCTGGAGATCGATGACGGCGAGCAAGGCAAGATCGTGCGCTTCGTCGTCACCGAGCGGCGCGTGGTCCGCACGATTCGCTACGAGGGCAACAAGTCGGCCACCCTGTCCGACATCCTCGAGCGCTTCAAGGAGCGCAACGTCGGCTTGACGGTCGAGTCGCGATACGACCCCACGACGGTCAACCGCGCCACCTTCGTGCTGCGCGAGCTTCTCGGCGAGCGCGGCCGGCAGTATGCGGAGATCAACCCGGAGGTGCGCCAGATCCCGCCCGCCTCGGTGGAAATCGTCTTCAACATCGACGAAGGCCCGAAGGTCAAGGTCGGCGACGTGCGCTTCGACGGCCTCGAGGTGATGAGCCCCAAGAACGCCCGGCGCGCCATGAAGAACACCAAGCCGCTGGGCATCCCGCGCAGCTTCGTGCTGGAGAACCTGTTCAAGCGCACGTTCGACATCCGCAAGCTGGAAGAGGACAAGGAGCGCCTGCGCAACGCCTACCAGAAGCGCGGCTACTTCAAGGCGAGCGTCCTCAGGCACGAACTCGACATCCAAGACGCGCCCGCGCGCGGGACGTTCCTGTTGCCGTGGTCCATGATTTTCAGGAAGCCCAAGAAGATGGCCGATATCGACCTGCTGGTGGAAGAGGGCCCGCGCTACGCGCGCGGCAAGCTCAGTTTCACCGACGTGGAGCTGTTCCGCGTGCCGGACCAGGTGCTGGGGCCGGTCTTCGCGATGCAGGAGGGGGCCATCTTCGACATCGAGAAGCTGCGCAAGGGCATGGAGAACCTCAAGAAGCTCTACGGGGAGTTCGGCTATATCGACTTCGTGGCCGAGCCGAGCTTCGAGTTCCGCGAGGACGAGGACCCGCCGCTGATCGATCTCAACCTGGCCGTGGACGAGGGCAAGCAGTTCTTCGTCCGCCGCATCGAGTTCGAGGGCAACAACACCACCCGCGACAAGGTCATCCGCCGCGAGCTGCTCATCGACGAGGGCGACATGTTCAACACGCGCCTGTGGGACGTGAGCATGCTGCGGCTGAACCAGCTTGGCTACTTCGACCCGATCAAGACCGAGGGGCCCGAGACCGACACGGTCGTCACGCGCAACACCCGCGACGGATCGGTCGATTTGACGCTCAAGGTCAAGGAGCGGGGCCGCAACATGATCAACCTCAACGGCGGCGTGTCGGGCTTCGCGGGCAGCTTCATTGGTTTCGGCTACTCGACCAACAACTTCCTCGGCTTGGGCGAGACGCTCTCCTTCGACGCGCAGCTGGGCAGCCGCGAGCGGGTCTTGCAGTTCGGCTAC
>JAJDZN010000122.1 GCA_022824585.1 Bryobacterales bacterium
CACCAACATCTACGCCGAAGTCGATCTAAGAGCGAAGGAAGAGGCGATGAAATCCACCAGCCCTGATGATGCCGGAGATGAACCGCGATGGAAGACGAGAGGTGGCCTGCTTGAGCAACTGAAGGCAATCTGAAGGAGGAAGATTATGTCATGTAATTTCGGGAAAGGAGTCTAGTTGACGGCAGTCTCCGCATGCTGCCCAACATAACAACGTGCCCTACATAAGGGCTGAAGGGCACCTTCTCTGAGATCGAGCTGCACGCCTTCCGCACGCGCTTGCTGGAGGGGTTGCGCCAAAAGGCCGCGCGCGGCGAGCTGCGCATCCCCCTGCCGGTCGGCTATGTCTGGGGGGAAGCGCCCGGCGAGGTGCGCTTCGACCCCGACGAGGAGGTCGTCCACGCCGTGCGCAACGTCTTCACGCGGTTCGCCGAGCTCGGCGCAGCGCGGCGGGTCTGGCTATGGTTTGTCGAGGAGGGACTGTCGCTGCCGGCCCGCCGGCCGGCCGCCGGCCCGCTGTGCTGGGTGCGGCCGTCGCTGGCCGCGGTGCGCCAGGTGCTCACCAACCCGGTCTACGCCGGGGCCTACGTGTTCGGCAAGACGCGCACCGAGCGCCGCCTCGATGCGTCCGGCGCGGTGCGCTGCCGGCGCGTCGCGATCGCGGCCCGCTCGGACTGGCAAGTCTTCCTTCCGGAGCATCACCCGGGCTATGTTGATTGGGAGACCTACGAGGCCAACTTGCAGAGACTGGAAGCGAACCGCCCGGCGCATCTGAAGCGCCCGGGAGGGGCGGTGCGGGAAGGGCCGGCGCTGCTGCAGGGCTTGGCAGCCTGCGGCCGTTGCGGCCGGCGCATGTACACCCAGTACCGGAACGGCAGATCGAAGCCGGATTACATTTGCACGGGCGGGAACGGGGCCACCAGGAGCTGTCTCTGCATTGCGGGCAGCCAGATCGACCGCGCGGTGGAGGAGGCCGTGCTGGAAGCGTTGCGCCCGGCGGGTGTGGAGGCCGCCCTGCAGGCGGCCGAGCAACTGGAAGCCGACCGGGACGCCGCGCTGGAGCAGTTGCGGCTGGCCGAGGAGCGAGCTGGTTACGAGACCATGCGAGCCGAGCGGGCCTACCGCGCGGTGGACCCGGAAAACCGGCGCGTCGCGCGAGGGCTGGAACGGGAATGGGAGCGCCGCTTGGAGGAGCTGGAGCAGGCGCGCGAAGCGGTCGCTGCACGCGAGCGGACCTGCCAGCGGAGGCTGAGCGCTGCCGAGCGCGCGGCCGTGCTGGCCTTGGGGGAGGATTTGCCGAGGGTGTGGCACGCCGAGACGACGACCGCGCGGGACCGCAAGGAACTGCTGCGGGAGCTGTTGGAGGAAGCCGTGATCGAGCTGCCCGGGGACGGGGAGCGGATCCGTCTCGTGCTGCGCTGGCGCGGCGGGCTGCGCAGCGAGCTGGAGTTCCAGCGCCAGCGCGGCCGGCCAGCCCCTCTGTGCACCGGGGAAGAGACCGTCGAGCTGGTGCGCCGCCTGGCGGAGCACTATCCGGACCGGCAGATTTCTGCGATTCTCAACCGCCAGGGCCGCACCACCGTCAAGGGTCTGCGCTTCACGCGCAACCGTGTCGCCGTCTTGCGCACGTCGTGGGGGATTCCATGCTATCGGGCTCCGGATGATCCGCCGGAGGGTGACCTGGTCACGGTGGCCGAGGCGGCGCGGGAACTGGGCATCGCGGGCTCGACGATCCATCGCTGGCTCAACGACGGATTCATTGCCGGAGAGCAACTCACGCCGGGAGCGCCGTGGCGGATTCGCATGAATGACGAACTGCGGTCCCGCTTTGTGGACGAAGCACCCCCCGGATACATTCCGATGCAGGACGCCACGCGCCGGCTCGGGGTGTCTCGCCAGACGGTGTTGCAGTGGGTCAAGCACGGCAAGCTGGAAGCGGTCCATGTGTACCGGGGGCGGCGTAAAGGACTGCGAATACGGGTGTTAGGAGACAGTCCCGGCCTGTTCGACGGGACCGCATGAGACTGGGGGGCAGTATGAAAGTGACTCCACAATGCTCTTGCAGGCGCTTTCGACCACCCCCGAGCCGACGCACAATCCGGCGGCACGGAACTCCGCGTAGCGCATCCGGTCGCGATTGCGCTCCATGTAGCGGACGCAGTCGCTGGCCTTCGGGCAGTCGCCGACGGAGCGCAGGGCCGCCAGCACCGCTTCAAAGCGGCCGCTGTCCAGTTCCTCGCAACGCGCCTCGGCCCAGGCCTCGATGGCGGCCTCGTGGCCCGCATGCAGTTCCTTGGACACGTCCCACAGCCACTCGTGGGCGTGCCACAGGTCGACGATCTGAATGGCGCCGGGGAACATTTCCTGACATAACGACCAGATCCACAGGGCTCCGTCGCCCAGCACCACGCGCCGCTGGGCCTGCGGGAAGCCGCGCCGCTCGGCCTCGCGCCGCACGCGCTGGGCAAAGGCGCTCGGCGCGCGGTCGGTGTCGCGGCTGGCCGCGCTCTCGATCGCCGCGCAGTAGCTGACCGAGCCCGGATCGCGCTGGGGGCGGCCGGTCTTGGGGTGGCGCCCTTCGGCGGTCCAAGCAGTGACCAGTTTGGCCTCGCGTGTCTTGGCCGAACCGTCGGCTTGCTTGCCCGGCCGGCCGGCGGTCTCGCTGCTGCGCACCGGCACGCCCGTGCCGTCGATGCCGAGGTACATGGTGGCAGCGGCAGGCGGCTGTGTGGCGAAGACCTCGCCGGAGCGCTCGGCGGCGTCGATTTGCTGTCCCAGCGCCTCGGCGGCGCGTTCGACGCGCTTGGCGTCCAGGCTCACGCCGGCCAACTCGGCCAGCAGCAGGGAGGACTCGGCGAAGCTGACCAGCGCGGCGGTCAGGCCGGTCACGCGCAGCACGCCCGGGGAGAGCGAGGTGCCGGCCAGTGCGAGGCGGCGGTCGCGCGGGAAGAAGCCCCTGGCGCAGCGCCGGCAATGATAGTAGGCCCGCCGCAGCAGCAGCGGCCCGAGCAGCGTGGTGAAGGTCTTGGCGAAGCGGCCGGCATAGCGGGCCGGGGCCCCGCAGGAGCAGGGCTGGCAGGCACCCTGCCAGTCGCTGCCGTCGCGGTTGAGACGCTCGGCGAGCATGCGGCCGACGAACTCCAGGGCCTTGTTGCGCAAGTAGGTTTCCAAGGCCTCGAAGTCGAGCTGGTCGGCACAGCCGGGGCCTACGAAGCGCTCGAGCTCGGCTTCGACGGCGTCGACGAAATCCTGCGCGCAGGGTTTTTTTTAGCGTCGCTGGGGGCGTGCTGGGCGGGCTGCTCGGCTTCCAGTTGCGCTTGGCAGGCTTGCTCGCTGACCTCGATCAGCTCGGCGACGAGGCGGCGCAAGCGCTGGCACTCGGCGATTTGCGCGCGGGTGGCGGCGAGCTGGTCCGCAGGGATGCTGCGCGTGCGGGTCTTGCCGTGGACGCGGTGGGTGAGGATCCAGCGCGGGCCGTGGCCGGGATGGTCCGGGTCGGCGCAGCGGCAGTTGGGCTTGCCGCACTTGCGGTAGGAGGCCACCAGCGAGCCGGGGCGCAAGTCGCCGAGAGCGGCGATCTGCTGGAGGAGTTGCTGGCGGCGGGCAGCGGGGGAATCGGTGGCGGGCAGGGTAGCGGACACGGGGCCTCCTTGTCTGGAAGCATTATACACTTCCAGACAAGCATTCAGCAATCAGCTTGCCCTGTAAAGCGTAATCGGTTTCCAGCAAGAACAATCAGTCCGCTCTCATGCCGAAATCAGAATCGTGTCGTACACCCGGCCGGGAGAAGGGACTGGCTTTTTGGCGGCGATTCGTGTATGCATGGGGTATGCAGCAACCACCAGCGCACACCAGCAAGATCGATCTGAAGCAGGTTAGCGTGCGGTTAGTGCAAGCGCACGAACGGCTGCGCTGGGACGCGCTGATGAACGCGCACCACTATCTGGGCTTCAAGCAGTTTGCCGGGCGCGGCCTGCGCTATGTGGCCGAATGCGACGGGGAGTGGCTGGCGCTGGTGGGCTGGCAAACGGGTGTCTTCCAGTGTCGGCCGCGGGACCGCTGGCTGGGCTGGCACAAAGCGCTGCAGTTCCGGCGGCTGCATCTGATCGGCAACAACACGCGGTTCTTGATCTTGCCAGCGGGCAGCGGGCTGAAGAACTTGGCCTCGCGGGTGCTGGGGTTGAATCTGCGGCGGCTGAGCGGGGACTGGCAGCAGCACTGGGGGCACCCGCTGGAGCTGGCCGAGACGTTCGTGGCCGAACGCTTCGCCGGCAGCGCGTATCTGGCGGCGAACTGGATCGCGGTGGGGCGCAGCAAGGGCTATGCGCGTTCGAACGGCCAGTACACCGCCAAGCACGGCGAGCGGCGCAAGATGCTGTTGTATCCGTTGCGGGCGGATGCGCGCCATCGGCTGGCGGACCCGCAGGAGCGAGCGGAGTGGGCCTGCCCGACAGCGGAGGTGCGCTATTCGGGGGGCGAGTTGCGTTCGTTGCTGGAACAGTTTGAGAGCGTCGATGACAGCCGCAGCGGTCACGGCAAGCGCCACCGGCTGGCCACGGTGCTGGCCTTGCTGGTGCTGGCGCGGCTGGCGGGCCATGTGGGCGGGCGAGCGACGGAGGCGTATTGCAAGACCTTGAAGCAGAAGGAATTGCGGGCCTTGCGCAGTCGCCGGGAGGCGGCCACGGTGTAGAGAGCCGGAATATTCCGGCGGTAGATTCTCAGATTATTCCGGCGGCAGGAAGGGACGTATTGCCGGATTATTTGTGATTTGCAGCAGGGGGAGGCGGTGGGGTTGGAGAGGGTTTTGGCAGCAGTCGCTTGGGGCTGCGTTGAGGCGCAGCGAGGGCCGCTGTTAGTGGTTGCGGTCCGGGATGGCCGGGCGGCGGTCGCGGAGCAGGTCGTTCCAGTCCTTGGCGTGGATGGGGCGCAGGCGGCGCAGGCCGGGATGGAGGCGGCTCAGGGCACGGGCGGCCTGGTCGCCGGGTGGATCGGCATCGTAGCCGCACAGCAAGCCGGAGGCGGGGAAGGTGTCGAGCCAGCGGGGCCGACGGCGGGCGGTGCCGGCGGTGGAAGCGACGAGGCAGTCGGGCGGCAGGCCGGGTGCGGGCAGCAGGACGGCGGAGAGGGCATCGACGGCACTCTCGACGAGCAGCACGGCGGCGGGCGGGGCGGACCCGGTGCTGAGCCAGAAACCGCCGTGATCGCGGCGGGAGCCGGGGGCGAGGCCCTTGAAGGTGGAGCCGTCGGGGCGCGGGCGGGTGCCGACGAGTTCGGCGCCGTGGGGGGTTCCGCAGCGGTCGCGGCAGGTGAAGACGGCGTTGCGGCAGCGGTCGGCGTAGAGCGTGCCGGCCCGCCGGCAGGATTCCAGCAGGGCGGGGTCGAGGCCGCGGACGCTCGCCAAGAAGTCGCGCACGGGCGGCCAGTGGGCCGCGACCGGGTCGGGCAGGCGCAGGACGGGCGGTGCGCTGGCGGGAGCCTGGCAGTGCGGGGCCACGGACGGGCCGTCGGCGAGGAATTCGACGGCCTCGCGGAAGCCGCAGCGACGGGCGTGCATGACCAGGTCGATCGCGCCGCCGCCGCCGTGGTTGCCGGCATGGTCGAAGAACTGGCTGCCGCGGATGCTGAGCAGCGAGCCGTGCCGCCGCCAGCGCTGGCGATGGCGCGGGTCGCGCCGGTAGCCGAGCCGCTCGGCGAGCGGCTCCAGGGCGCAGTCGCGGACACGGTCGGCCTGCTCGCGCAGGCGTTGCCAGGGCAGGCGGGTCACGGACGGCGTTCCTCGCAGGCCCGGCGGACGTGCTCGGCGCTGACCGTGCGGGCCTGGTCCAAAGCCGCGGCCGCCAGCGCGAAATGGGCCAGTGCGCTGACCTGGCGGGGCAGGCCGTGCGAGGCCTGGAACAGCGCCTGGCAGGCGGCGGGCTCGAACAGTTCCAGCTCGCAGCCGGCGCGGGCCAGGGCGTGCCGCAGGTAGGGCTCGAGTTCCTCGCGGCGCAGGCCGCTGAGGTGGTAGCGCATCACGATGCGCTGGGTCAGGGCCTCGTGATGGGCCAGTCCCAGCCGCCGCCGCAACTCGCTCTGGCCGATCAGCAGCAGGCACAGCAGGCGCTTGGAGTCGAGGCCGAAGTTGACCAGCAGGCGCAGTTCGTCGAGCACGTCGTGGCGCAGGTAATGGGCCTCGTCGATGATCAGCAGGGGCAGCTTGCCGGCCTCGGAGAGGCGCTCGATCTCGCGCCGGATGAGCTGGCAGGCCGGGGCGCGGTAGCGCGGCGTTTCCAGGCCCAAGGCCCAGCCGATCGCCTGGTAGGTGTCGATCACCGTGCCGGTCGTGAGGCGCACGTAGCCCACCGCGTAGAGGCTGTCATGGAGGCCGTCGGCGAAGCGGCGGCAGGCGCTGGTCTTGCCGCAGCCGGGCTCGCCGGTGAGCAGGCCGATGCCGCGCAAGTCGAGCAAGTGCTGCAGGCGCGAGTCGGTTTCGCTGGCGTCCTCGGAGACGAACAGCTCGGAGCTGTGGGCGGGGGCTTCGAAGGGCAGGCGGGCGAGGCCGAAATGCTGGCGGTACATCAGGGTTTCTCCTGCGGGGCGGATGGCTGGGACCCCAGCTGGCGCAGCCGCAGCTGCTGCTTGCGCGGGGCGCGGGGCTGGGCGCGGGTTGCGGGCTGGGCGGGAGTCTCCGGCCGGCCCTCGGCGGGCGGCCGACTGCGGCGCGCGCGGGCGTTGGCCTGCAAATCGAGCGGGCTCGCCCGGCTGCTCTCGCCGTCCTCGTGCAGCACCGTCAGGGGCCGCTCGGGGGGCGCTTCAGGCTCGACCAGCAAGGTGACCTTCTGGCCGGCCAGGCCGGCCACGGTCTCGTACTGCCGGCCGTGCAGGTTGACCGTGCGGGCGCGGCTGACGCGGCGCGCGAAACGGTAGCTGAAGATCCGCCCCAGGTCGATGTCGGGCCCGGCGTAGCGCACGCTGCCGCTGGCCTGCGCCAGCCGGTCCAAGGGCGTTTCGCCGTCGAGGCCGCTGTGCGGGGCATGGTGGTACTCGCCTTCGATCCAGGCCGCCAGACGGCGGTTCAGGGCCGCCAGGCTGGCACGGTCCTCGGGCCGCAAGGCGGGCAAGAGCTCGGCCCGCACGCGGCGAAAAAAGCGCTCGATCTTGCCCTTTCCCGCCGGGTGAAAAACTCTCGCATGGATCAAATTCACGCCCAGCTGGGCGCACACCGCGTCCAGCTGCTGGCTGCGGAAGGCCGAGCCGTTGTCACAATACAGGCGCACCGGCAGGCCGCGCCGGAGCACTGCCTGGCGGAACACGGCCAGGAAGCTGTCGGCGTTCTCCGAGTAGGCGAAAGCCGCGTGCGGCACGACCCGGGTGGCGTCATCGAGCAGGGCCAGCAAGTAGACCTTGGCCTGCCTGCGCCCCGGCACCGCCGCGGCGATCTTGGGGCCGTGCATGACGTCGGTCTGCCACAGCGCGTTGGCCTCCGACCACTGGTAGCGCCGCAGGTCCCCGCCCGCCTGCTGCTCGGCCGGCCGGTCCATCAGCCCGGCCTGCTTGAGCAGCCGGTTGACGGTCGAGTGGGCCAGCCGCTGTCCCTGCGGCAGCCGGCCCGAATCGTGCGCCTGGCGGATCACGGCCTTCACCGTCAGGCGCGGCTCGCCCTCCTTGATCGAGCTCAGCAGCTCGGCCACCTCCGGCGGCAGCTGGCGCGGCTGGCGGCTGTCGCTGCGCCGCTTCGGGTACAGCGCTTCCAGCTTGCCCCGCTGGTAGCGCCGCAGCCAGTCCTGCAGCGTCGAGACGGCCACCCGCCGCCGCCGGCTGCCGGGAATCTCGTGCTCGCGGCCGGCTGCCTGCTGCAGCACGGCCGCTCGCTCCGGCCCGGGCTGCAGATGCAGCGCCGGTGCAATCAGGCGGAAGCGGAACAGCGCCACCGCCTGGCGCGGGTCGTGCGGGTCTTCTGGCATCGCTGGGTGTCCTCCGTGGGGGGCCGAATGGCCGTTTTGCCCCACGCTAGCCGCTGCCCGGCGGCGGCGACAGCCCCGTTTCTTGTGTTTCTCGCTCCGCGCCCCCCGTTCTCACCGCCACCCTCGCCGGACGGAAGCCCACCGGTGCCGGAAGCTGCCCCAAATGCGCGGCCGCCACTGCCCGCAGTGTCCGCAGCACCGTCTCGCTGCCCAACTGCTGCCCGAAACCCGCCAGCGTCGGACCCACTCCCGCGAAGCGCTCCGGGTACAGCCCCTTGACCGTCGCCAGCAGCTCATCCGCCCATTGCCTGCGCCGCTTCAGCCAGCGCTGCGCGCTCGCCACAGTGCACTCCCCGGGCGGCCGCGCCAGCTCGGCCGCCGCCGCCTGCGTCGCCGCCCCCTGCGCGCTCCGCAACGTCTCTTCCTGCTCCTCCAGAGAACCCTGCACCCACGCCGCGAAACAGTCCGGCAACAGGCTCACCGTCCGCCTCGCCGTCCGGCAGATGAAGCGCCGCACCAGCGCCCCCCGCGGCTTCACGCGCGCGTAAAACCCGTGCGGGGACAGCTCGCACCTGCCCGGCTGACACCACGGACACCGCGGAGCCCGCACAGCGTTCCAAGCCCGTTGGCTAACATATTCCTTGTCGGTCAGCTGGGTTGCGAAGCGTAGCTGCACGGCAGAACCGGCCACGGCCCGGCGGCGGCATCCGTGCGGGCCACCTCTGTCTTACCCCAGCGCCGCCCCGCGGCGCCACCCGGCCCCGCTCCGCGCCGGCCTGGCCGGCGGACTGCAAACACCTTCTGCCGCCCCCTTCGACGGCCCCCCTCCAGCCCGGCCGGTTGCTTGCAAACACTACTGCCGGAAGAATCCGGTTCCCGCCAGACGGTTCCGCTCCCGCGCCAGCCTCACTGCCCCTCGACGATCCTCTCGGATTTCCGCACTATCACCGATTTCCATGCATTCTGCCGTCAGAGCAATGTGAGAAAAAACCCCACCCTACTGCCGGAATAATGTGACTCCCTACACCACGGGCAAATGCATCACGCCGTCGGACACGACCTTCCAGCGGGTCATGGAGCGGACCGACCCGGCCGCCCTGGAACGGGCCATCCAGCGCTGGACGCAGGGGCGCGTGCAGGCCGCGGCGCTGGCCGGGGACGGCAAGCGGCTGCGCGGTGCCAACCGGCTGTCGGGGGCCGGCCAGCACTGGGAGACGGTGACGCTGGTGGACCATTGCAGCGGGGTGCCGGTGGCAAGCCGCAGCTACCGCGAGGAAGGCGGCGAGCAGGCGGCCTTGCGGGCGCTGTTGGAAGAGGTGCAGCTGCGCGGGCGGACGGTGACGCTGGACGCCGGGCATGCCAGCAAGGAGACCATGCGGGCGCTGGTGGAGCAGCACGGGGGGCACATCTTGGTGCGCATCAAGGCCAACTGCCCGGAGACCTACGGCCGGCTGAGCGAGTTGAGCTGGGCGGGGCCGGGCTACCGCCACTGGGCCGGGCGGCAGTGGCAGCGCACGCACCGCGGCAGTTTCGAGCGGCGTTCGATCGCGGTCTTCAGTCCGCACCGGAAACTGTTTGCGTTCCCGTGCGTGCAACAGGCCTACCGCATCACGCACGAGCAGTGCCAGCGGCCGGGCGGGCCGATCCAGCGCAGTTACAGTTACGGGATCAGCTCGCTGCCCGCGGCGCAGGCCTCGGCGCGGCGCCTGCTGCAGTTGCAGCGCGGGCACTGGCAGGTCGAGAGCGCCAACCACTACCGGCGCGACCTGAGCTTCGGGGAGGATGCCAGCCGGGTGCGGACCGGTCACGGACCGGCCAACAATGCGGCCTTGAACAACGCCGCTCTGGCCGTGTTGCTGCTGCAGGGCAAGTTTGAGACGGTGCCGGCGGCGCAGATTCACTACGCCGCCAACAGCGCGGCCGCAGTCCGGCTGATCACCCGAGCGGCCTAGCCACGGCCGCCCCAGCCAGACACCGCGCCGCAGGCTCTCACGCCGGGCGCAAGAGCGTTCTCGGCGCTGCTGGCCGAGAACCGCCCCAGCGGCCTGTGATGCAGCCCGTCCGGAGTCCGGTGCCGCATTCCACGGGGCACTTGCAGGCAGCCCCCCGACTGCCACTGTGCCCAGCTAAAGAACTCTACCGAGCAAATCACTCCCTTGACTGGAAAAAGAATCAGCGGTGGGTCAAGAACGGCGGCGGCCAGATGGCGGATGCGCCACGAAACGCTGGCGTCGACCGGGACGATGGTGGCACATCGGACTTCGCAGCGCCGGACCGGGATCGCGACGTCATCCGTCGGCTTTTCGAGACCGGCGAGTACCCGTACGAGCGGAAGCTCGCCCGCAAGACCTATGAGCGGGAGAAGGCTGCGCTGCAGGTGGAGCTTCTGAAGGTACAGGACTGGGTGAAGGCGAGGAACCGGAAGATCGTCGTCCTGTTCGAGGGCAGGGATGCCGCTGGAAAAGGCGGGACTATCAAGCGGTTTACGGAGCATCTCAATCCGCGTGGTGCCCGGGTGGTGGCGCTCGACAAGCCGACCTCCGGGGAGAGGACCGAGTGGTACTTCCAACGCTACATCCGTCACCTGCCACGGGGCGGCGAGATCGTGCTCTTCGACCGCTCGTGGTACAACCGCGGCGGCGTCGAGCGGGTCATGGGGTTCTGCGGCGGGAAGGAGTATTTGGAATTCATGCGTCAGGCGCCCGAACTGGAGCGCATGTTCGTCCGCAGCGGCATTCTGCTGTTCAAGTATTGGTTTTCCGTCACAAGGGAGGAACAGAAACGCCGCTTCGAAGCCCGCGAGAAAGACGTTCTCAAGGGCTGGAAGCTGTCACCGATCGATCGCCAGTCGCTCGACAAGTGGGACGAGTACACGGCTGCCAAGGAGGCCATGTTCTTCTACACAGACACGGCCGACGCGCCGTGGACGATTGTCAAGTCTGACGACAAGAAGCGTGCCCGTCTGAACTGTATGCGGCACTTCTTGGCCGCGCTGGCCTATACCAACAAGGATGCCCGCGTCGTAGACCGACCGGACCCACTGATCGTCGGCAGCGCCGACATGATCGGCTCCGGCGACGCAGCCCTTGGCAAATGAAATCGATTGAAGCAGCAACTAACTGATCGGAAGGAACTGGCAAGTCTGGCAGCAGTTTACTGCGAGCGCTCGTGAGGGTGGGTGACAGCCCACCCTCACGCACTGCCGCTACCAAGGTCATCCGCCCAGCTCCTGCTGGAACACAATCCAGTACGGTGCTAGAGTTTCTCTCGGGGACAAGTTCGCTCGCCTGCCTTGCTGTGGCGGCTTGGCTGGCAACCCCATCATCTAAACAGAGAGCGGACTTGTCCCTAACCGGGACTAGGGCAGCAACTCCCTAGAACCGCGAATCCCGCTGCCGCAGGAATCCTATGAGAGTATAAGAGGCTCTCACGCGAGGTCGCGCCCGAGCATTCGGAGCGGCTGTGGAAAAGGCTCGCGGTGAGCACATCCTCGGACGATGCGCTGAACAGCAGCGCATCGCGTGCGAGCATTGCGGATGCTGGTGCCCGGCGAATCCTCTCGACCCCGCAGGGCCCGCTTGACTGCAACATGGATGCCCGCGACTGCCTTGGAGCGCCCGCCAGCGTCAGCCGGGAATCGGTGCCGGCGGCCGGACCTGCGTCATCAAGGAGTCGTCCCAGTCACCTTCGACAGCGACTTGGGCTAGGGCACCGAGCTCGACCGCCTCGATCAGATTATGCGTGAGGTAGTTGTAGACTCCCGGCTGCCGAAACGTGTAGACGGCCGCGCCAGCCGAGCCGCCGCGGATGAACCACGTCTCGAGCCCGTGGGCGGGCGGGTCCGCGAACGAGCCCTGCTCCCAGACGTAGTCTCCATGCCCGCCGATCAAGTGTGGCCTCGAGTCGCGGTTGGCTTGGGAGTGGATGAACAGTACTGTCTCCCCGACGCTCGCCTTCAGGGCTTGGTCGCCCGTGAGGGCGCCAGCCCGGCCATTGAAGACCACGTGGGACGGAGTCAGCTTGCGCATCACTCCGAGCATGTCGGCGATTCCCTCCCCAGGAGCCTTGTATTGCCGGAAGTTCCCGCTGGAGTCGCGGGGGATGTAGAAATCCTGCTCGCCGATGTAGTAGGCCCGGTCGTACCGTATCGGGCTCCCGTCACGGTCGCTGAGGCCGCCCCTCGGCAAGACCATGACAGCTCCGTTCATGCCGGAAACCACATGGTAGGGAGTCATCGAACCGCCCGGAGCGCAATGGTAGATGAACGTGCCCGGCTTGATGGCACGCCAGCGCAGCACGACCTGCTCGCCTGGATTTACCTGGGTGAGGGCGCCGCCGCCGAGCCCGCCTGTCGACGCATGGAAGTCGATGTTGTGCATGAAGGCGTTGCCGGCGGGATTCTTCAGCGTGAGTTCGACGAAGTCGCCTTCGTGGCAGATGATCAGGGGCCCCGGGATCGAACCGTTGAACGTAAGGGCCTGGACTTCGGTGCCGATTCCGTCGATCACCTTCGTCACTTCGCGGGCCACCAGCTCGACTTCGACGATGACCGGCGCACCCTGGGCGACCTGGTCGTGCCGGGGAACGGCGGGCGGGTCGACGAGTTCCTGCCGGACTCGACGCAGGCCAGTGATGTCGTCCCCGGCAAGGTCGTCGGCACTGTCCTTATGCTGGCTGGCGGCTGGCATGGCGACGAGCGCGCTGCCAACCTGCAGAGCCCGCCGCCTGCTGACCTTCGACTTGGCCACAAACCAATTCTAGCGGACAGCCTCAGTGTCGTCGTCGTGACTTTGCTAGTTTGACGTTGCTGCATATGCGACGGTGAGTGCCGATGAATCAGAGAACTGCAATCTAGGTTGGATAGAGGAAGACTTGAGAATCCGCGCTCCGGCATCCCGCTGGAACGTCCGTTATGTCGGCGGATGCTTGGTCGTTGCAATGAACCACCTTGGACGGCGAATATCGTTCTCGCGCCGACCGACGGCCCGTAGTGGGCGGCGACCAGATTGACGGCGGGGCGGCCGAGAGGTCAGGCGCTCGGCCCACCGACTCGAAACTGGCCAACGGCAAAGATACTGAGTGTCTCGGGCGGAGTAGAGCTGAACGGCACTCGCCAAGCGCCCTCGAGTTGCCCGATCCTGAGGTTCTCCATCACCTCAAACCCTGCGGAGACCATCAATGCGTTCATCTCGTCGATCGCGTATGACGCGCGCATGGGCTCGCCGCGCCTCTGAACGAACTCCAGCATCCTAGCGCGCAACGCGATGCCCCCTTGGCCGCAGGAAGCCTCGTCCAAGAGGTACTCGACGACGAGACGTGTTCCGGGTGCCAGATCCCGCGCGATCGACCGAACGGTCGCAACCAATGCCTCTCGGGGCAGGTAGTGCGCCACGCCCAGGAGGGACAGGAACGCGCGCCGGGACATGGCAAACGGCGCCCCGGCGAGTGCCTCGGCGACCGGCGTGCGGGTCAGGTCCGCCGGGATGAGATGGTGTTGCCGGGGGATCGTGAGCCGGGCCTTGCGGGAGCGGAGCAGCTTCTTGCGCTGCGTTACGGGATGATCGATCTCAAAGGCCTCAATGCGTTCCAGCATCGCCGGACGCCGAAACGCGAACGAATCCATTCCAGCGCCGATGATGACGTACTGGCCGATACCTGATGCCAAAGCCCTTTCAAGAGCTGCTTCTGCATAACGGGCTCGCAGAACAATCGACATCGTGATCGGGGCCAGCGATTCATGGGCGAGCCTGTTCAGTGCGTGCTCCAAGGGAGGGCACGCCAGTGCCAGCCGAAAGGGCCACCCGCAGAGTACGCGCGCGAACGGATCGACGAAGACCGGTTTCTCCGCGCTCGTATGGACCGCGCGGAATGCAGCCGCCAGATCAGCAGTCGAGACGCTCCTGCCGGGAAGGGACATACCGCGCACCTCCGGCCACAGCGAGACGCTACAAGTCTTCGTGAAGGATCACACCGACGGCGGTGCGACTATGTGCACAGACCGTGCCCCGGCCCAAGATTTCCTGCCGTTTAAGCACCAGACTGTAGAGGGCTTCGTGAGCGAGTACGTCCGACGCCAGACTCACACAGGCGGATTCGGATCCTTCTGTTCGATGTTGACGCGAGCCCACGGGCAACATTTTACATGGGGGATTCACGGCTATCCGGCTTACCCTAATCCCCGGATGCGGCAGTCGGCAGGCAGTGGTCGTGGGCCTCACTCGCGTCCGGGGGGTGAAGGATCTGATCCACTGGGAACGGCCGCCCGCCCGCCTGTCCGCACAGCGCCAATAGGACGGCTAGCTCCACGGACTCCAAGGTGCCACGACGACCCCTATCCGTCACAAGCGCACTATCCCGGCAACCGCCCACAAGCTCGTGCGGACAATCTACGCGATTCTCCACGACGACCGCCCTTGCAAGGAAGCTGGAATCAACTGCGAGCAGTCGCTAGCCCAGCGCAACGGACTGCGAACGAGCCAATCTGTGAGGCGACGTTGATGTTCACCGACGGGGATCTGGCACCTCTCCGGGACTACCCTCGGGAATACGGTCAGACGGAGCTGCGGGATCTGAGCACGGCCGTTGGCTTGCTGACCCCGTTGGGAGCGTAGCGGGCGCCGAAGATAGCAGCGCGCTCAATGCCAACCCACAACGATTGCGGGTTGAAGTTGGACACTGGCACGAGGCTCAACGCACACGGGGCACCTCTTAGCATCTCTATATAGATAATATATGTTCTCATCGAAGAATCCCCAAGAGCGGTCTCGGCTAGCTCCAAGTCCTAGGACGACGCACATATCTCATTGTTGACCAACGATTTAGAGCGATGACGGAAACGAATTCACGGCAATCACAAAAATTCTTCAGATCACTTGACAAACTATCTATATATAGAGTATTATCGCATCAGATGAGTTCCGCAGTGGGCGCAGCCGCGGGTGCGAGGCATCAAACACAGTGAGACCGGGCCTGACAGACCCCAGGCGCTGACGCTGCGGAGCTCTCCCTTCCACTTGACCCCAAGGAGGCATCCCTATGCTCCAACGTTTTCACTCCCATGCCGGGCACCGGCTCGGTTCGCTGTTGCTGTTGACCCTGGCGCTGCCGCAGGTCGTGCTAGCGCAGGGCGTCAGCCCGTGGCTGCAGGCCGTCACCGTGCTGCAGGCGGCGTTCACCGGCCCTATCGCCCGCGGTCTGAGCTTGGTCGCGATCGTCATCGGCGGGCTGATGTTCGCATTTGGCGAGGGCGGCAGCAAGCGCGCCCTGGCAGGGCTCATCTTCGGCGTCGGCATGGCGATCGGTGCTGTCAACTTCATGCAATGGCTGTTCCCGTGAGCCAATCGGCGGAGATGCCCGCCGTGCACGGGACCTACCTTGCTCTCAGCCGCCCGCTGACGGTGCTCGGCTGCGAGCGGCGCCTGTTCATGGGCGTCGTCTGCGTGGGCGCGGCGGCTTTCAGCTCGTTCAACGCCCCCATCGCCGGCTTGCTGCTATTCAGCGCCGGCTACGGGGCCGGGCTGGCTGTCACCAAGCTCGACCCGTGCTTGCCGACGGTGCTGTTGCGGTCGGCGAATTCTAGCCAGCGCTACGATCCGGCGCTGCGGTCCCGCGGCCCGGAACCGCTCCAGATCGTTGCGAGAGAGGACGTATGACCAAGCGCGCCGCAGCCCCGCTGCACAGCCAGCTCCCGTGGATGGGCTTTGCAGACGACGGCGTCGTGATGACCAAACGAGGCGAGTTGCTCTCCGGTGCGCGTCTCAACGGAGCGCCCTTCGAGTGCCGCGCGGCTGTCGATCTCGAATATGCGAGCCTGCGCTGGACGCGGGCCCTGAAGAGCTTGGCGCCGGGTTGGCGCATTCGCTGGCAAGCCTGCAAGCGACGGCTCGACTCCCTGCCACAGAGGATCCCCTCTGACCCGCTGGCAGAACGGGCGCGACGCGTGCGGCGGTCCCACCTTCTGAACAAGGGGCTGTATTCGATCGAGGCCTATGTGTTCTGGACGTGGGATCCCAAGCTGGCGCCGGCCCCTTCGTCGGGCACCGCCGGCCGCCCTGCTGTCACGCTGCTTTCGCGGGCGGCGCTGTGGCTGTCGCCGGAGCGCACGAAGCAGGTGCTGGCCTCGCACGTGGAGGCCGCCAGCGTTCGCTTCGAGAGCGCAGTAGCGTCGTTTCGCGGCTTGGTGAACGACGTGACCCGCTTGGAACCGCTGCAGGGCGAGGACCTGTTTCGCGCCTTGGCGCTGTCAGCCAACTCCCGTTCTGCCGCCTCGACCGCGCGGTGCCACTCGCCGCACGGCCTTGACCGGCAACTTGCGCTCAGTGACATCGAGAGCTACCGCGATCATCTTCGGCTGGACGCAGAGCGCGTGGAAACCTACGCACTGCTAGACCCTCCCGCCGCATCGCGAGCCCATCTCTTCGGCGAGATCCTCGAGTTGGATGCCGAACTCGACCTAGCCTGCGAATGGCACCGGGAAGACACGGCGAGGTCCCGCCGCCGCATACGCTCCGCCCGCAGGCACTACCACCAGAAGCGTTACAGCATGCTGGCGCACGCCTCGGCGGGAGACGCGCCTCCCCAGGCGCAGGGAGCCCTGGAGGACCGGGCCGCCGAAGCCGAGGCCACCCAACTCGGCGAGGCGTTGCGCGAGCTCGAGGTCGAGGGCATGCCGTTCGGCGAGCACAGCCTCAGCATCGCCCTGCGGAGCCGCGAGCAAGCTCAGATCGAAGCGATGCGTCCAGAACTGCTGCGCATCGCGTCGGCTGCCGACGCCCGGTTCCACCGCGAGACCTACAACGGCCTCAACGCGTGGTTCGCAATGGCTCCCGGCAACCACGGTCGGCAGTTTCGCCACAACTACCTCAGCGCCGTTGTCGCGGCCGACCTGGCACCGCTGTGGGCGGTGTCGGAAGGCGAGCCTCGCGACCAGCACCTTGGCGACGAGCATCTGGCGATCTTTGAGACCAGCCGCCGCACGCCGTTCTACTACGCGGCTCACGCCGGCGACATTGCCCACACGCTCGTCGTCGGAGCCACCGGCTCGGGCAAGAGCTTCCTGCTCAACTTCCTGCTGGCCCAGGGGCGCAAGTACGACCCCCGAGTGTGCATCTTGGACCTCGGCGGATCCTACCGCCAACTGACCGAGTTGGTGGGCGGCGCCTACCTGCACCTGCAGCTTGACTCCGAAGGGATGCCCTGCAAGCTCAACCCCTTCCGCGCTCTCGAGCCGACTGCCGAGAACCTGCAGTTCCTTGTCTCGTTCGTGCGCATGCTACTGGATATCGAGGGTGCGCAGTGCGACGCCGCCGAGCGCGCCGAGTTGCGCGCGCAAATCGAAGCGCTGTACGAGCTTGAACCCGCGGCGCGCACGCTGTCGTCCTTGCACGGGCTGCTGCCCGCCAATTTGCGCGGGCCGCTGGGCGCGTGGATCCAGGGCGGGGCGTGGGGTTCGATCTTCGACAACAGCGAGGACTCGCTCACACTTGCGGACTGGCAGGCCATCGACATGGCGGGAGCGGCGGGCAAGCCGGAGCTGGCCCGGGCCTTGCTGTACTACTTGCTGCACCGCTTGGGGGCAGTCATCACCGCGCCCGAGGAGCTCGGGCGCTGGAAGCTTCTGGTGGTGGACGAGGCCTGGCGGTTTCTCGCCGACCCACAGATCGGCGCCTACCTGGGCGAGGGGCTCAAGACATGGCGCAAGTCCAACGCCGGGGTGGTATTGGCCACCCAGTCGCCCGGCGACGCCACCGGAAATGCCAGCCTTTGCCGCACGGTAGCCGAGAGCTGCCTGACCAAGATCTTTCTGGCGAATCCGGAACTCGATCCCAACGGCTACGCCGAAGCGTTCGGACTGCGGCCCGCCGAGGCGGAAGCCATCCGGGAGCTGGTACCCAAGCGCCAGTTGCTGCTGCACCGGCCCGGCTTCGCGCAAGTGCTCGAGCTCAGCGTCGACCGTCACAGCTACTGGCTGTATACGACCAACCCGGTCGAGGCCGCCCGCCGCCGGGAGGCCATTCGCGCTCTTGGGTTCGAGCGCGGCCTCGACTCTCTCACGGAGGACACACAACAATGCAATACCGACTGATCCAATTCCTGCTCTGCGCGGCGCTTGCGACCACCGCAGTCGCCCCGAACCGAGGCCTCGCGCGCGAGGTCACGGCCGGACCGGACGAGGTGATCGAGGCCCGGGCGCGGATCCGCTTCGCGACGGTTATCGTGCTAGACCCCGCCGAGCGCATCCTCGACTGGGTCTGCGGGGATGCCGAGTACTGGAGCGTGCAAGGCGCGGCCAACCTCGCCTTCGTCAAGCCGAGCGCCGAAGGCATCCAGACAAACGTCACGCTGGTGACCGACAAGGGCAACGTCTACACGCTGCGCTTCCGCGAGCTCGGCGACGCCGAAGCAGAGCCGGACCTGAAGCTGTTCGTGCGGCCGAAGGAGTCTCCCGCGGAGGGCGCGGCGGCATTGGAGCCGTTGCGTTTCGAGCCGCGGGGTGCCGCGGCTGAGTTCGAGCGCCAAGCCCGACAGGCTCGCGAGCAGTCGCAACAGGCGCAAGAACAGGCTTGGCGCGATGCGGAGGAGCGGGTCGAGGCGTACCGCGCGGCATACCCGCGCAGCCTGCGCTTCGACTACGAGTTGGACCGGGACGCGCAAGAGGCGCCTTTCCGGGTGGCCGCGATGTGGCTCGACGACCGCTTCACGTATATCCGGGCGGATCCCGAGGAGGCTCCGGCTCTGTACGAATCGCGCGACGGAAAGCCGTCGATGGTGCCTTACCACTTTTCGGACGGCCTGTATGTCACGCGTCGGCCGCTAGCCGACGGCTGGCTGCAAATCGGCAAGCGCAAGGCGCGCTTCCGTCGGGTAAAGCGCTGAAACGGAGCATGGCGATGAAGCGAATTCTGGACAAGATCCCACGCCCGCCGGGCGCTTTGCCCGCCCGCGCGCAGACTTGGGTGCTGCTGGCGCTGACCGGGGTGCTGGTGTTGGCGTTGCTGCTGTTTCCGGGTGAGCCCGAAGGCCGCCAGTCTCAGGTAGTTGCCGAGGGAGGGGTGCCCGATTCTGCGCGGGCCGGTACTCCCGTAGGTGTCCGATCGACCGAGAGTGCGGCCCGTCGCATGCGCGAAGAGGCCGCTCGCGAGGCTGAGAAGCGGATGCGCAGTGAACTGGGCATGCCTGCCGAGCGAGCCGACGGCCTGCCGCATCCTCCGATCCCGTTGGTGCAGTCGGGCCCGATCAACTCCGACGGCTATGGGAATGCGCAAGGTCCTACGGCAGAAGAACAGATCAAGCGCGAGGAGCAGTTGCGACGATACCGCTCTCTGAGCACCGCGCCGCTGGTCCTGAGCCATCGCGAAAAAGGCGCGACCACAGCCGCCGCTGGGGCAAGTCCGGCAAGTGAACCTGCGACGGAAGCGGCCTATGAAAGCTTCCAGGCCGCGCCGGAAATGGAAACCCCGGTTTCGGCGGAAGCGGATCGTACCGAGATCCTGCGCGAAGGCGAGTTCCTCGAAGCAGTCCTGACCAACCGGCTCAGCGGCGATTTCTCCGGCCCGGTCAACGCCATGGTGTCGGCCGACCTCTACAACCGTTCTGGCCAGCGGCTGTTGATACCGCGCGGCACGCGAGCGCTTGGCGAGGCCCTCCAAGTCGAGAACTGGGGCCAGTCGCGGCTGGCCGTGACATTTCACCGCTTGGTCCTGCCGGACGGGCGGGCGGTCCGTCTGGACCATAGCGCCGCGCTCAACCAGATTGGAGAGACCGGCCTGCTGGACTTGGTCGACCGGCACTACCCGTCCGCATTTCTGGCGGCCGGCGCGATCGGCGCGCTGGCAGGCCTCACGAGTGCGGTCAGCCCCGAGCAGGCTCTGGCGTCTCGGCTCGGTGCGACGCGGCAATCGGCAGGAGCGGGCCTGTCGCAATCGGCGGAGCGAATGCTCGAACGATACCTCAACCGCCTGCCGAAGCTCACCATCCGCGAAGGCCACCGCGTTCGCATCTACCTCACGGCGGATCTGGCCCTGCGCCCGTATCACGACCCGCCCGTCCCAGGGGTCGGGCCTGCATTGCAAGGAGAATCACAATGACTCGCAAACTCGCTATCCTTTCTGTCCTGCTGGTAGTGCTGGCCGCACCGGCCACCCCGTTTTGGGGCTCGTTCTTCGCTGGCATCGGCAAAGCTGTCGGCAAGGCGATCGGCATCCCCCAGCTTGGCGGCGGCTTGTCGGGCCTGATGCCGGTGACCGTCAAGGCCGCCAAACCGGTGGTCGACGCTGCCAACCAGCGTCTGGGCGAACTGCAGAACATTCGCAGCATGGCGAGCGGCACGCTCGAGCACTTCTCGGGCGTGGTCGGGACACTGCGCGACCTGGGCGACCTGCGCGCCTTCCAAGCGACCGCCACGCGCTGGCTGCGCAGCTCCACGGCGAATCGCTTCGGCACCTCCGGCGGGTGGGTCGACACCATCAACGGCGACAGCCCGTCCGGCAGCGTGGTGGACGCCTACGGCCGCGCATCCGTGCCGGTGCCGGACTGGAGCGCTGCGATGCCCGCGCTGGACCCGCAGCTGCAGGCTGCGATTCGTCGCGACCATGCTTCATTGGAAATCTCTGACGCGGCCAGCGTCCGCTCGCTGGCGGTCTTGGGCGAAGCGCGCCGCTTGGCTGGCGAGCGGCGAGCTGCCCATGCCAACCTCGAGCGCGCCGCGCTCGACCCCAGCCATGGCTCCCAATCCATGCCAGCATTGCTCGGCAAGCTGACGGTCGGGCAGGTGCGGCAACTCCGCAGCGGGGAGCAGACCAACCAACTCCTCGACGCGATGCTGGAAGCCGAACTCGCGACTTCGAAACGCCAGCGCGACCAGTTGGCCCGCTCGATGCGGGCCGCCGCCGAATACAGCGAATTGGCCGCGGCCCAGCCCGCCCCGCAGTGGCGCATGCCCTGATCTCTCGCCGTAGAGGAGCCTGATCGTGCAACTGCTGCCCACGCCGCCGCCCATCCCGCCGACTGACCCGAGCGAATTCCCTTTGCTGTGGGCGTTTGCCTCGATCGACGCAGCGATCGCGGACCTTGCTCCGCTGTTTGTCGGCGAGGGACTGCTGCTGTTCCGCGCTCTGGCCGCGTTGTCCATCGCGTGGTTCGGCATTCAGACAGCTCTTTCCGGCCAGGGCGTGCAGTGGAACCGTCTGCTGCCGCTGGTTCTGGCGATGGCGTTCAGCCTGACGATGCTGCGCTTCGACATCGTCGACGCCCCCGGCCTCGGGATGCCAATCTCAACGCTGCCGATCCGGGCGGCGGACTTCTACTCGCAGCGTATCGATGGCTTCATCAGCTGGAACTTCGCACGGTCGTTTCACGAGGGCTGGACGGAGCTGACCTCGTGGAGCTTCTTCGACTTCTTCATGGGGGCCGGGTCGCTGATCTGGACCTTCGTGGTCCTGCTCTTCAACACCGCCTGCACGGCTTTGCTGATCGCCTCGATCGCCGCCGGCCGGGTCGCGGCCGGCGCGTGCGTGGTGCTGGGGCCGCTGTTCATACCTTGGCTGTTCGTGCCGAGGATGGACTTCCTCTTCTGGGGCTGGTTGCGCTCGTACCTGCAGTTCTCGTTCTACACGGCAGTGGGCTGGACCTTCTTGGCACTGAGCACCTTCATGCTCGATGGCATGTGGCAGGCCGTGCCGCCCGGCCTCAGCGCCAAGGTCACCTGGTTTTTCTATTCGGCAGTGGTGCTGCTGGTGGCTGTGCTGTCGATGTTCAAGGTGCATGCCCTGACCAATGCCATCTTCCATGGCGGCGGCAGCTTCACCAGCGGTGCCGGCTCTGTGGTTTCTTCGGCCGCGCGCCGAGTAGGACGGTAGGGGGGAATACCGTGAAGACACATGAAGCTTATGCAGAAATCTGGGCGGAGGTGCTGTCCACGAACCGCTATCTCAAGATCGCGCTGGGGGCGCTGGCGCTGCTGTGCGTCGGCCTGTTGCTGCTGTGCTGGCGCACCTTTGATCGCTTCGAGAACCTATCCCCGCTGGTGGTGCGCATCGACGAGGTCGGCCGCGCCGAGGCGGTCCGTTACGAGGCCGCGGCCTACGTGCCCGATGTCGCCAAGCCGGAGGTGAAGTACTTCCTGAGGCGTTTCGTCGTGCTGCATCGCGAGCGCCGGCGGGATGCAGTGCTCGACTCGTGGCAGCGCTCGCTGCTGTTCCTGGACGGGCCGCTCGGCAGGCGGCTGATGCAGGAGCAGGAGGACAGTGGCGAGCTGGTGCGGTTTCTCGGCGGCGAGGGGCCGGAGATCGAGATCGCGATCGACGCAGTGCAAGTGCAGCCAGCCCGGGAAGAGCCTTACCAAGCGCGGGTCGACTTTAGCGAGACGCTGCGCGACCTGAGCGGTCGAGCGAGCGGCGTGAGGCGCTGGACGTCCGAGTTCGAATTCCGGTTTCTGGAGAAGCCGCCACACGAGCTGCTGGCGGTCAATCCGCTGGGGCTGTCGATCACGTACTTCCGCAGGGACCGGATCGAGGACTGAGCCATGGCGCGGATCGCCTTCGGGCTGACGCTGGCGATCGGTGGGGCGGCAGCTTGGCTGGCGCTGGACGAGTTTCGCTACTTGGCTCCTTATCGGGATGAGATGCTGCGCAGCTACGGAGGGGTCATCGCGGCCTACGTTCTGGCGCTGGCGTTCGACCTCTTCGCCGTGCTGTATCTGGCTTGCCGCCGGCTCGGCTTGGGCGATGCGGGCCGCAAGCTGCGCCGCTTGGACGGGGAAGTGCGGCAGGGCAAGACATTTGATGCCGAGCTGGCTCGGCGGCTTCGGAAGCAGGAGGAGGGACGAGCATGAGAATGCGATTTGATGCGCGCGAACAAGGGCGCGAGGCCGCAGCCGTGGACATGCATCGCGAGCGGACCGAGCGCCCGCCAGTCACACCCGACCGAACGCCGAGGGATCCCGTGCCGAGAGAAATCCGCAGGGAGGTCTTGCGCGGCACAGTCCCCAACGGCCGCAGAAGGCGCGGGCGGGCGATGGCGCAGTGGGGCCGATTTCGGCTGGCTGCCGATAGCGTGGAGGCGCTGCGCACGACCGGGATCTTTGGCACTGTCGAACTTTCCGACATGACCGACTTATTCGAATCGGTCGGGCGCGCCAAGCGCTCGGTGCAGGAACTGGAGCGAGACAATCTGCTGCGCGTGGAGCGCTTCCAGCGTGGGCGCCGCAGGATTGAGGCCGTGACGCTGACCAGCCCCGGGCGACGCCTGCTCGAGCGCTGTATCGATCCTCGCGAGAAGGGCAACGAAGAGGCCCAAGCGTACCTTTCCGGCTGTGCGCGCTCGGCGCAGGTCTTGCACGACACCGCGGTCTATCGGGCGGCGCGCTGCGAAATGCGGCGCATCTCTGCGAAGGGTGGTGTGATACGGCGCATTCGCACTGAGCGCCAGCTGCGTCGTATCGCCTTCTGTCGCGTCGATGCGGCCAAGCGCAAGGGCGAAGAGTGCTGCAAAGCCCGCGCCGCGGCCGCCGCCGAACTCCGACTCAAAGTCACTGGCGGGAAGCTGTCGTTTCCCGATGTGCGCATCGAATGGGAGCGTCCAGCTGCCCGCGGGAGCGAATCAGACTTTGTGGACATCGAGGTGACGACCGCTGACTACCGAGAGAGGAGCCTGTCCGCCAAGTCGGCGGCGGGCTACCAGATCTACGCAATGGCGACTGACGGCCGCGTTAGCCGCAAAGGGCATCAGTAGTGGCGATGTCCGGGGCGGGGGAAGTGTCAGTCAGGGCTGCTGGATCCGCAGGGCCGGGTGCGGAGATTGCTGCCGATTTCTTCGAGCGGGCCGAGCGAGTGGAGGCGCTTGGCTACCGCTCGGTCGAGGCGGAGTTCCTGACCGCTGTCGCGCTGCTGGGCGGCTTCTTTGTGCGGAGGCAGTTCCGGACTTTCTCCGCCAAGGGCAAAGGCGGGGCCGAAATCCGGCTGGTGCGCCGGGCCGCCGCCAGCGGGCATGTCAAGGCCAACGGTGGCAAGCCACTGTTGTACCGCCTGTGCGGGGCGTCCCTCTTCCAGGCGGTAGGGTGCGAGGATCCTGGATCTGGGACCGGACGGGCACGGCGCACGGTGAAACAGAGGCTGTTGGCGCTGGACTATTGGATCGCCTGTAGTGGCGAGGGGCAGCTGCTGCTCTCCGCTGCCGACAAGACGGCCTATTTCGCATCGCTAGGAATTGCCGAGGACTGCTTTCCAGCGGCAGTCCGGACACGCCGGAACGTCCGAAGGTTCTTCCCGGAGAGTTTTCCGATTCGCGTGGCGGACCAGCGCCATGCTTGGGTCCGATTCACCTACGCACACGCGGGTTCGAGCGAGCGTGGCATCAATCGCCACTTAGAAAGCCACGAGCGCCTGGCGATGGCACTGGCAGAGCGCGGCATTGCGTGCGAGTGGGTGGTACTGGCGGACGGCCAGTCGCAGTTCGCGCGCCTGCGTCACGCTTGGGGGCGCTGGCTGTCCCGCGCGGAGAGGGATTGGTCCGAGGGAGAGTACTTCGAACTGCGGCGGCTGGTTGACAAGCGGCGCTGGAAGGACCTCTCGCGGGAGTCTGTCGAGCGCTATGCGTTCCTGAGCACACAGCACGGCGGTGCCGCCGTAGATAGGCGCTATCGGGACTGGGCCTGCAATGGTGCGCCCGCGCGCAAGCCGGGCGGTGACTTTCCGGAGTCCTGCCGGTACTGCGAAGCACTGATGGAATTCGACTACTCGGCGGCTGATGCCGCCTGTCGCTAGGCGATGGCGTTCGCCCTGCAGACTGCTCAGACCGGTCGCTGGAGTGATTCGTAACGATGGCTGTGACTGTGCTTTTGGCCATAGCGGGCGCGCTGCTGGGCGCACTGGCATGGGGACGGTTCTGGCCGTGGCCGGCACACGATCCCGTGCTGGCGCTGATCACGGTCCAATCGCCGGTTGCCTCCGAGTTGCTGCGCTGGGGATATGCGGCCAGTTGGATCTTGACGCCGTATTTTCTCGCGCTGCTGAGCGCGACAGTCGGAGGACTGCTGGTAGAGAAGCGCGCGCGCAAGGCCTCGGCGGCGTCGCTTCCGCTCTGGCCTCAGACCGAGGAGCCACAGATCGTGGTCGGGGAAACGCATCGCCGCACGCAGCCGGGACCCAGCCAGCAGCCGGGCTGGCTGGTCGTGCAGCGGCGAGGGCTCTACGCCGGGACGGCCGTCTTCGGGGCGGTGGGTTCTGGCAAGACGTCGTGTTGCATGTACCCGTTTGCGCGGCAAGTGCTGGGCTGGCACTCGGACGATCCCGAACTGCGGCCGGGCGGGCTGGTGCTGGAGGTGAAGGGAGACTTTTGCCATCAGGTGCGAGAGATTTTGCGCGAGCACGGCCGGGCCGACGACTATCTCGAGCTGAGCCTAAACGGGGACTGGTGCTACAACCCGCTGGAATGCGACTTGGACCCCTACTCGTTGGCCTACCAGATCGCGTCCCTGCTGAATCAGCTCTTCGGCAAGGGCAAGGAGCCGTTCTGGCAGCAGGCGTATACCAACTTGGTCAAGTTCGTGATCTTGCTCTTTCGCGTCTGCGATGGGTACGTCACGCTGCAGGACGTGTATCGAACCACTCTGGACGATGAATCGCTGCGGCGCAAGATCGACGCTGCGCGCGAGCGGCTCGACTTCTTCTCGGAAGTACGGCTCGGCCTCGAGCAGTACAAGCTGCACGAGCCAACTCTGCCAGACCGTAGCTGGGAATACGACGAGAAGACCGGCGAATGGTTTGTGCGGGGCGACCCGGAGCTGGTGCAAGTCTTGCAGGAGCGCAAGATCAAGTTTGAACAGAAAGAGCCCGAGCCGGCCGATTCCGCGCAGAGGCAGTTGCAAACCGTGGTCACGTGGTACCGGCATGATTGGAGCCAGCTCGACGAGCGTTTGCGCAGCTCGATCACCGAGGGCGTGAGCGTGTTTCTTTCGCTGTTCGACCAGCCGGACGTGGCCGACGTATTCTGCCCGCCGCAGTCCGTCTACGGCGAGCCTCGCCCGCACCGCGGGCGCTGGGCGCTTCCACCGGTGGCGGAAGCGCTGGAGGAGGGCAAGGTGTTGGCGCTGAATCTCCCGGTCGGTGCCAATCCGGCTCTGGGACGGGCCATTGGCGTGATGCTCAAGCAGGATTTCCAGCGATCAGTGCTGGGCCGCATACCACGCATGGCGAGCGAACCGCAGCGGCCGTGGCGCGACGTTGCATTCATCTGCGACGAGTATCAGCATTTCGCCACGGTCGGCGAGAGCGATCCTGGCGGGGACGAGAAGTTCTTCAGCCTGTCGCGTCAGGCGCGGCTGGTGGCGCTGGTGGCCACGCAGTCGATCAGCTCGCTGCGTTCTGCGTTGCCGGGAGAGTCGTGGCGGACACTGCTGCAAACATTTCGGACGCGCATCTTCCTTACCTTGTCCGACGAGTCCTCGTGCAAGCTTGCCTCCGAGGCCTGCGGGCAAGTCGAGCGGTTCAAGGAGCAGTACTCGATCTCGGAGTCTTCGCAGTCCGGCGTCGGCTTGCTCAGCGGCCGTGCCGGTGGAGGCAAGGGCACGTTTGGGGTGACCAAGTCGTACTCGTTGCGACGCGAGCCCGTGTTCCAGCCATCGGCCTTCGCGGAGTTGCGCAACGCGCAGGCGATTGTGGCGGCGTATGACGGGCGCAACCCTCTGCCGCCTACGTATTGCTATCTCAAGCCGTGGTATTTGCCAGTCGAGCTTGGCTACTTTCAAGCGGCGAAAGAGGGGAAGTTGTAGGCGATGCGGGACCCCGCCGGAACTGTAGGCAGGCGGCGGCGTAGGTGGTCGGACCCGCGGGCAGGCTGGTCGCCTCGGCTTTGGGCAGCCTGCTGCCGAATGCGTCCGCGGCCTCGCAGCGCCCTTGGCGAGTCGATAGTCGCGCCACAACTAACCACATCATCTGGTATGCCACGCATGAGCACGCCGGGTTGGGAACGTTGCGTGTTGCTAGGCCAGCCTCCCCGGGGGCCGTTTGCGCGGCCCCCGGGGGCTTCTTTGGTGTGAATTCCAGCAGGATCGGATCCCGCTGGTGAACCTTTCTGACGATCCGGCCGAGCCGGTTCCTCCGCGCCGAGCTCCAAGGCGCGTAGTAGCGCTCGGTGGTGGCCACGCTGCTGTGCCCGAGCAGCGTCGAGACGTCGCCCATCGACACGTCTGCGAGCAGCAGTTCGGCGGCGAAGGTGTCCCGCAGCCGGTGCGGGTGGAACCCCTCGATGCCGGCGGCCCGGGCCACGGCGCGCAGGCGGCCGCGCCAGAACTTGGCTGCGGTCTCCGGTTGCGAACGGCCCGTCCAGAAGTAATGCTCCTGTCGGCCGGCGGCGGCCGTTTCGAGCGCGAGCGTCACTTCTTCGGGCAGGGCCACCGTCACCAGCTCCCCGCTATTGGCGCGCCGCAGGACCAGTTCCCCGCCCGGCTGGAGCGCGTCGCGGCGGAGCGTCGCAGCGTCGCGGATCGCGAGCCCGGAGTAGCGCAGCAGCAAGATCAGCGCCTGCTCTCTCGGCTTGGCGGCGGCGGCGCGAAGGAGCCTGCGGACCTCGTCGACGGACAGGGGCAGTGTCGGCCGGGCTTCCGCCTTCGGCTTGCGGAAGCCGTTCACTGGCGACTGCGCGATCCAGCCTTCTTCCGCGGCAAACGCGAAGAAGGCGTTTAACTGCTCGCGCCACTCGCGCATCGCCTGCTTGTCAATCGCGCCGATGGAATCGGATTCGCGTGTCTCGGCAAACGCTTGCAGCTGGCGGAAAAGCGATTCGTAGTTCGCCAGGGTCGATTTGCGGACGTTCCGGGCCCGCAGCTCGCGCAGGTAGGCCTCGCAGGCCTCGGCACAGGCCTCGGCAACGGTTACGCGGCGCGCCCCCTGTGCTCCTGCCCGTCGAAGGCGTCGGGATCGCCGCCGGGGAACCAGCGGCGGATGACGTTGCGGCTGACGCCGAAGCGCTTGGCGATCTCGCCGCGCGGGATGCTCGCGTCCCGCAGCATGGCCTGCGCGATGCGTGCGTTTTCCGGGTCGTGGAACACCGACGGCCGCCCCCAGCGCCGCCCGGCGGCCTTGGCGGCGCGGTCTGACTCTTCGGTGCGCTCGCGCACCAGGTCGGCCTCGAACTCCGCCATGGCGCCGAAGACCGCGAAGACCAGCCGCCCGCCGGGCGTGGTGGTGTCGATCGCCTCGGTCAGCGAGACCAGCTGGCAGCCGCGCTCGTCGAGCTCGACCCCGATCCGGATCAGGTGGCGCAGGTTCCGGGCCAGCCGGTCGAACTTCCAGACCGCCAGCGCGTCGCCCGCGCGCAGGAATTCTAGGGCGGCCTTGAGCTGGGGCCGCGACTGGGCCCGGGCGCCGCAGCGGTCGGTGAAGACCTTGCCGCAGCCGCGCTGCTCCAGCGCCAGGAGCTGGTAGGCCGGGTCCCGCTCCGGGGTGGAGACCCTTGCGTAGCCGACGAGCACCTAAAGCACGCCCTGCCCGATATGTTGCCAGAGGGCCTTTTCGCCCGGCTTTGGGAGCGCGATATGACTGCTGCGGAGGCCTCCGCAGCGGTGCTTTCGGGCTGCGCCCAAAGGGATCGTTTTGTGGGCAGGGCAAGTTCAACCGCTCGTGGCATAATGAGCGTGCAGTGACGAGCCGATTGCAATCCGGGGCGGTGTGGAAGAGCATGCTGCACTACGAGAGCCTGCAGCGCTACTACACGTTCGTGGGCGAGCGGCTGGCGCGCCGACGCCGCCGGCTGGCGCACGCGGTCCTGACCGCGTCATCGGGCGCGGCGCTGGCGCTGCTGGCGGGCCTGCCGCTCGTTGTGGGTCAGGCCCTGGCCTTGGCAGTGGCGGCGCTGACGATCTGGCTGGAACTGGCCGACTACTCGTCGAAGTCGGCGCGGAGCCTTGCTGTCGCGGCGGATCTGGGCCAGCTGGCGAGCGAGATGCACGCGCTGTGGATCAGCCTTGACGAGCTGGAGGCCGGCGAGGCCCGGCGGGCCTGGCTCGAATTGGACGCGCGGGCGGCCGAGGTGACGCGGCACGTCCCGGCCGAGCTGCTGAAGCATCACTCCCTCCAGGACCGGGCCGAGGACGAAACCTATGGCTACTGGGCGGCAGGGCAAGCCGACGCCGTCGCGGAAGCGTGAGCTGCGGCTCGGCGGGCCGGTGCCGCCGCCGCGCAGGCCTCCGCCTCCGGAACCGCCGCGGCCGAAGCCTGGCCGGGGGCCGCTGCGAGAGACGGGGGCGGCAGCCTCGACCTGAAGCGAGCGCGAGGCGGGGGTGTCAGAGCGCTTTGCGGCGGCCCGGAGCACGGTCGGCGGCGAGAGAATCGCTCAGAGCGGCTCCTAGGCGATAGCTCTTAACTGCGTCGGGCACGCCCAGATTGAGGATTAGCACCTCCGAGATCCAAGCCGCGAAGGCCCTGCCCAGCGCACCTTGGCTCTCGCTTGGGGGCCAATTCTTCAGCGGCTCGGCAGCCGCCCGCAACGTCTCGGGATTGTCACAGCGCTGCAGGCGCCCCAGCAGGACCGCTAGGTACTCCTCACCTCCTGGGTCCGGACAGCGCCACAACTCAAGCAGCGGGCACTCCATCCTCGGGATGTCCCGCTCCTCCTTCAAGCTGCGCGCCCTGATCGCTTGCCCCACCTCGCCGACCGCCGTCCAAGGCCGCTTGCCGCTGTAGATGATCAGATGCTTCACGCGCGGCACGGTCGAGGCCGCATAGCCGGACTCCCGCGGCGGATTCTGGCTCAGGATCAGATACATGCGCGCCGCTGCATGGAGCATTCTGAACGGCATGGACGAGTCGATCTCGGCTTGGCGTTCGACTAGCAGGTAGACGATCTCACCATCTGCTAGCGTAAAGCGCCAGACAGCGTCGGCCAAGCGCTGCCCTTGGCCGTCCGGAGCGACGAGGTTCGCGTTGCCGGCGTCAATCGCCACGACCTCGCGTTCGTCGATGCAGAGCAGTGGATAGGCCCGCAGCAGATGGCGGATAAAGGTCTGGTGGTGCACGAAGAGCTTGAAAGCGGAATCGCGCCGCAGGCCCTGATCGATGGCAGTCGTGGCGGGTTGTGGGAGTTGGGCCGGAAACGGTCGCAGCAGGCGGGATTGTAACGTAGCGAGAGAGGCTTGCGCCGGGACCTGCGAGGCCCGGCGTCGATAGCCGGTCCGAGGCCTATTCCCGTGCCGGCGCGGGCCGTTGAGCCAAGCGCTGGCGGCGTGCGCTCCGCCAACGGGCAGCGTATCTCGACCCGCCTGAGAGCTACCGCGCCGCCAGCGGCCGGTACATGTCTGACGGATGCGGTGTCTTCCTCGTTCTGGGCGCCACATCCAAGGCGTAAACCGGACTGCCATTTGCAGCAGGTCCAATCGGTTGACCGTTCCAGAAAGTCCGGTCCGCGCCAGCTTCCGGCGCCCCCTTTCGTATCCCCAATGAAGAATCGAGCGCGCGAGGCCGATGAGCTTCACCACCAGCCAGTGAAGCTGGGAAGTTCGAGGATTAACGGCCCCTCAGGCCCATAACTCGTCGACTGGCCCGTAGGCGTCTTCATCCGATAGCGGCACGTATCGGAAGCCCCGTCCGAGCGGGTCGTCGAGGCGGACCGTCGTCCAGTCGATTCCCAGCGCCGAGTAGACCGTTGCCTCGATGTCTTCCGGTCGGATCTCGCGCTGCCTCGACCAGCCAAACTCGGTCGTGAATGATCCGGGCCCCCTCCCGCCGAGGTCATTGGTAGACCCGACCACGGTTCCGCCTTTGATGCCTCCGCCGGCAAGCACGAAGAACATCTGCAAGTAATGATCGCGCCCGTGCCGCGTGGACGAAAGAGGCCCGGGCGTGCGCCCGAACTCTCCGCAGGCCAGCACGAGTGTTTCGTCGAGGCGCCCCGATGCGTCCAAGTCCTCGATGAGCGCCGCAAAGGCGGGATCGAAGACTGCCGTCCTCGAATAGATCGTGCCCTCCGTATCGTCGTCCTGTGTCCCGTATATGTCGGTGTGGTGGTCCCAGCCGTTCAACTCCACCTGGATAAAGCGGGTGCCTTGGTCCTGCTCGATGATCTTCCTCGCCGTGAGCATGGCATCTCCGAAGCTCGTCGCACCGTAGCGCGCATGTTCCTCGTCCGTGTAGCTGAAGGCCGCGCTGACCGCCGGGTTGAACATCATCCGGCGAGCGTCGGCGTACATGCCCGAGAGGCCGGCCGCCCGCTCGCCGAACGGGGCGTTCCCCGATCGGAAGCCCGCTTCCATCTCGTCGAGAATTGCCCATCGACGCCGAAAAACCTCCTGTCCCCGGGGGTGGTCCAAGATCTGCAGTCCCTCGGTGGACGGCTCGACCCGTAACGGCCCGAACCGCGGCGGGAAGTACCCGGACCCCACGATGTTTCCCGCCCGCAGCGCAATGAAGCCCGGAAGCGTCTGGTACTGTGTCCGCTCGCGCTCTTTCTCCAAGGCCACGACGCTGCCGATGTGAGGGGCGATTTGCCCCGTCACCGACGCCGGATCGCGGCCGGCCTGCACCCATGACTGTGCCAGCGGATGCGCGCGGGCCCAGGCCAGCCCCGAGCGGATGATGGCGATCTTGTCGAGCACCCTCGAAGTGTTGCCCAGCAACGCCATCGGGACTGTCACGCCGCCGAAAGTCTCCGGCTCAAACTCGGGGGGCGTCACGCCTTGGAGGTACTTGAAGTCAAAGGTGTCGACGTGGCTGGGTGCGCCTCGCAGAAACACGAAGATGACGTTCCGCGCCGTGTTCTGGGTCAGAACCGATCCGGCTGACACCGTCTCCCCGACAGCCGGGACGCCTAGGAGGAAGCTGCCCGCCAGCCCCGTCAGCGAGTCCCGGAAGAAGCACCGCCTCGTGAGGTGGGGACGTTCGAAGAATGTCGGATGCGATCGCTGCTGCCTGTGGACAACTCGCTCGAACCGTTCCCTCTCCGTCATGCCTTCCTCCGTGCGCCGGATCGCATCCCGCTCAGTAGTTCGTGTAGAACTCTGTTCGATTGAACAGCGCCCACATCAAGTCTTCGGCCCGGTCACGGCGCTCCCTGATCCGCCCCTCGCCCAGATACGCAACCGCCATCGCCAGCTCGTCTGCACTGGGAGGACGGCCCAGAGCGCTCAGATACATCCCTGTCACCAAGCCATCATCCGGCTCGGAAATCAGTTCGGCAAGCGTTCCCCCACGGGCGTCGTAGGCAGCGCGGCGGAACACGAATATGTTGTTCATCAGGTTGAGCGCTTGCAGCGGGCTTGCCGCGTCACTCCTTGGGGTTTGCCGGCGGTCTCCGGGAAGGAAGGCCCGCAGGAAACGTCGAGCCCCGACCGCATTCCTGCCCCTGCCGGGAATCACATCATTCACGTCGGGAAACTGCATCGCGAGCGGCACGTCCTGAAGGGTCGGCGAAACGTCGTAACTCGCCCGCTTGCCGCTTGCGATCAGGATCGCATCGTGCATCTGCTCGGCGCCGAGGTGCCGTGCGTTGTGCCGGACAAAGAATCGCTCGTATTGCGGATTGAAGACGCCGTCGTACCGCGAGGACAGTTGGTACGTCTGAGACGTCACGATCTCCCGCATGAGCCACTTGAGGTCGAATCCACTCGTGCGAAACCCGTTCGCCAGCCATTCGAGGAGCCCGGGATGCGAAGGCTGAACATCCCACTCTCCGGTCGGCGGGTCAGCGGGGTCGAGTCGGTCCGGGTCGAACTGGTCGGCGGGCTCGACCAGTCCCCTGGCAAAGAATTCCCGCCAGATGTAATTGACAGCCGCGCGGGCGAACTGGGGATCGCTGGTCAAGTAGAACCCGACTTGCTCCCTGAGCCGCAATTGAGGATCGACCGGTGACTCCGCGAAGGGGTATGCGGGTGCCACGCGGCGCTCTTCGTGGAACCTGTCTGGCCGGTTGCCACCCTGCGTCCAAGCCAGATAGCGGCCCGGTTCGCCACCTTCGGCGTCGAAGTCCCCCGACGCGGACGGCCGATCCTGTATTAGGAAGTACCTGACAGGCACTCGGCGGCCGTCCCGCTCTACACGCGGCGTCCATTTCCGTATGGCCGGCAGGTCCGAGAAGAACGCGGCCAAGCCCCATGCCTCCAGGCGGGTCGCCCGCGCCCCCCAGGCGCTGACGCCTTCGAGCCGTCCTTCCCCGTCGTGGCAAAGCACGCAATCCATCGTTGACATCCCGAGGAAGTCTCGCGCCGCCCGGTAAGCCAGAGCGTCGTAAGTGTCCTGAGGCGGACCACCGGGCGTCCGAGCGCCGAGCACGTACCCGACGGGCGAGGCCCGCACGGGGTTGGACTCGAGATCCGAGTACACTCGTTCGTACTCCTCGAAGCTGGCAAAGCTCTCCGGATAGTCCCGGCCGTCACTCGTGCCTTCGGCAGCCAGCATTTCCCGCGCCATCCGGTCGTAGGGCTTGTTCGCCCGTAGCGACTCGAGCAGGTATAGGTGCAGCGAGTCGCGCCCGTGCACGCGCCGGTTCACGCCCTCGGTGCGGTTCGTGTTCCGGAACAGGTCGCCGAAGAACAGCGCCCAGCGGTCCGCCCATTCCGGCATCTCGAGCAGCGAGTCGACAAGGCCCTGTCGCTTGTTCTCGGACGAGTCGGTCAGGAATCGGACCACCTCATGCCGGGTCGGTATGCGTCCTGTCAGGTCCAAGCGCACACGCCGGAGGAATTCGGCGTCGCTGGTCAGGTCTGCCAAGGGATGCTTTTGCAAAATTCCAACCGGCGTGCCACAAGCGAGCTCAGAACGTGGGGGTCATGCCCAGACTGATTATGGGTTCCAATAGATATCGCAATCAAAATAAGAGATTCTTATAGTTGAGCGAATTCGGCTGGGCCAG
>JAJDZN010000259.1 GCA_022824585.1 Bryobacterales bacterium
CGCTAGTATCGTATCGTCGCTGACGTCTCGAACGGGCGATTAGCCATCTACCTCATCTCTTCGATGCGGCCCGAGAACGCGATGGATTCGTATCTAGCGGCCTAAGGCAAGAGTCGATAGTTCACGATTCAATGCCGCACCCGTCCCCTTGCGACAATGTGGAGACCATGATTCACGTCATCGCATCAATCCGCGTAAAGGAGGGGGCCTTGGACGAGTACATGGCGCTTTTCAAGGAGAACGTGCCGGACGTGCTCGCCGAGGACGGCTGTGTCCAGTACTCCCCGTGCCTTGATGCCGAGACGGGTTGGAAGACTCAGACGCTGGACGCCCAGCGGATGACGGTTGTCGAGCAGTGGGAAAGCATGGAAGCCCTGCAAGCCCATGCCCGGGCGCCGCACATGGCAGCGTTCCGCAAGAAGGCCGGGCACCTCGTCGAGGGCATGACGCTGCAAGTCGTTGAAGACGCCTGATCCCGTGGCGGCTTGCGGCCGCCTTAGGCCGACTCGTGGATCAGCCCGCGCCTGCGGGACTCCTCCCGGATGTCCGCAAACAGCCAAGTGCCCAAGTACATCAAGGGCGTGTCCGCAACTGCGACCAGCAGTTTGAAGACATAGCTGGCGATGATCACCGCTGTGATCTCAGACCAAGACCAGACGCCATAGAACAAGATCGTCACCACTGCTGTCGTGTCGATGAACTGGCTCAGCATGGTCGAAGCGTTGTTGCGCAGCCACAGGTGTCGGCCGTCAGTGAGCTTGCGCCAGAAGTGGTATAGACGGACATCGATGAACTGCGCGAGCAGATAGGCCACCATGCTGGCGAAGATGGCGCGAGCGCTCTGGCCGAAGACCGCCATGTAATGGTCTTGGATGACAGGTTCCTGCAAATGGGATACCGGCAGCACTCGTCCGATCTGCAGCAGCACCAGCATGTACACCGATACCGCGGCTCCGGTCAGCACGATCGCATTGGCGCGCTGCTTGCCGTACAACTCGCTGATGAGGTCGGTGCATAGGAAGGTGATCGGGTAGGGCAGCACGCCCAAGCTGATCGTGGCCACGCCGATGATGGGCAGCGGAACGTCGAGGAACTTGAAAACGAACGTGTTCGCCAGGACCAGGCTGGAGAGAAAGAATCCAGACAAGATGAGGAACACGTAGTCGAAACGCTTCATTCGATTGCCCTTCGGCGTTACCATTAGAGTGCCATGTTGCGTGCCGCAGGATTGAATCGACGCCAGACGATCCGCTCGCTCGCCGGTGGCGGCCTGCTGTTGCCCGGGCTGCTGTCGGAGATGCTGGGCTCGACTGCGGCTGATCCGCTCAGCCCGAAGAAACCGCACTACCCGGCCAAGGCAAAGCAGGTCATCTTCCTGTTCATGACGGGCGGCGTGTCGCACGTGGACACGTTCGATCCCAAGCCCTTCCTGCGGCAGAACCACGACCAGCGGCACAGCAAGAACCGCGTCTACAAGGGAGCGGATTGGGAATTCCGTCCATACGGCCAGAGCGGCATTGAGGTCAGCGACCTATTCCCGCACACGGGCGAGGTCATCGACGACATTGCGGTCGTGCGCTCGATGACGAACATCAACGGGGATCATTTCGGCGCGACTCTGGGCATCCACACCGGATCGGCGACGTTCAATCGGCCCAGCATCGGCTCGTGGGTGAGCTACGGGTTGGGCACGCTTAACCAGAACCTGCCATCGTTCATGGTGATCGCGCCCGAGATTCCGTATGCGGGCGGGCAGGTCTGGGGATCGGACTTCTTGCCAGTGCTGCACCAGGGCACGCGCATCGTCCCCGGAAACGAGCCGATCGCGCACATGAGCCAGCGGACATCCAGCAACCAGCAGCGCACGGAGCTGGACCTGCTGGAGTACTTCAACCGGCAGCACCTTCAGGGACGCGAGCGGGACACCAACTTGTCGGCCCGCATCAAGTCGTTCGAGACGGCGTTCGGCATGCAGGTGGAAGCGCCCGAAGCGTTCGACCTCGCGAAGGAGTCTGACGCGACCCTGGACATGTATGGGCTCGAGCGAGGCAGCACCGATGGCTTCGCATGGCAGTGCTTAGTGGCACGACGGCTGGTCGAGCGGGGCGTTCGCTTCGTCGAGCTGATCGATGGCGGCACGGCGATCGACCACAACTGGGACACGCACGCCAAGATGGCGAACTACAACCGCATGGCCAAGAACGTGGACCAGCCCATCGGAGCTCTGATCCGGGATTTGAAGTCGCGCGGCATGTTGGACGACACCCTCGTGGTTTGGACGACGGAGTTCGGGCGCACGCCGACCTGCCCCTCGCCTGGTGCCGAAGGACGTGGGCACCACGCCAAGGTCTACAGCTCTTGGCTGGCTGGCGGCGGAGTCAAGGGCGGCATGGTCTACGGGTCCAGTGACGAGATGGGCTTTGGCATCGCCGAGAAACCGGTGACGGTGCATGACTTCCAGGCGACCATCTTGGACCGGCTCGGCATGGACCACGAGCGGCTTACCTACCGCCACGCCGGGCGCGACTTCCGGCTGACCGACGTGCACGGCCACGTGGTCAAGGACATCCTGACCTGATCTCGCCCGCAGAGTCACGACGGGCCTTGGTGCTGCAGCGAGTTGCAGGCCCCAGTGATCTCCGGGTTCCGCCCGGCGGGCCGTGTTCCGAGCGTGCCAGCTTGAACGACTAGCGATGCGCGCTTCTGGCGCCGGACACTACTCGAGGCGCGCCGTCAGCAGCAGGAAAATTCCGTCCGCAATGCCCCGCACTCCCGTCTTGCCGACGACCAGTGTCTTGCCGTGTGCCGCTGTGAGTTGAGTCTCGATTTGCGCCGTTTCTTTATCCGAAGCTGAGTCCGTTCGGCTGAGCTCGAGCTTGACCAGGCTCAACTTGATCGCCTCCGGCTTAGGGCGCGCGTCAGCCAGGAGGAGCATGACGCTGTAGTCCACCCGGTCCTGGCTCTGGATTTGGCCCCTGACGGAAGCGATGCGGCCGTCGGGACTGGTGCGAACAGTCAGGGACTCCAGCAGTTGGTACGACGCCAAGGGAAATGTGTCCCGGATCTCGTCGATGGCCTCTTGGACCGGCTTCGGTGCCGCGGACGAGTCCGCCTCGCTGCGGAATGCGCCGACGAGGTGGAGGTCAAGGACCGCGTCTGCCGGCGCTGGGTCTGCCGGTGCTGGATCTGGCTGTGGCATGTCTACTTCGGCGAGCGTCTCGATCACCATGGAAACTTGGGCAGGGTCTCCTTGAACCAGCACCACGCCTAGCGCTGGGTCTGCCCTGACCAGCGGTCCCGACTGGCGCACAAGGTCTTCCAGCAGGTCGGCCTGTGCGTGCTTCGGGCGGTAGATGCGCATGAGTTGCTCGTCCTCTGCACCGGTCAGCGTTGGGGGCGAGCCAACCAGCAAGAGCAGGGTCAGGCAAAGTGCGGGAATAGCATGGCGTGTCATGTTACCTCCTTCAGTCCATCAGCCAGTGAGTTTCAATCGCTGGGTCGTTGGATGGGAAGCGGAGCCTTGCACCGCCGTCGGCATCCGCAATCAGACTCAGCTTGGCCGCATTGAGCGGATCGGCGCCGGTCTCAGGCCTCGGCGCTGCCGGCGGGACGGGCGATGATCCGAACCGCGAGAACTCGGAAAGTGCAAACCCCTGCGCGGGAGGCCGGGCGGGGGGCAGTACCGCCTGTGGCAGATCCAAGACTTGCCAATCCGGCTGCAGGCCCAAGATGGCAATCGAGACACAGGCTGTCGCGACTCCTGCGACGCCCCAGAGCAGCCGGCGCCACAGTGACACTTGATCGGAGTCGCCTTGCTCGACTGCGATCCGAGACAGCACCTGCGTTGGCAGTACGGAGCGAAGGTGGGGCGGCATTGGAGCGCGGCTGTCCATCACTGCCGACCGGACCACTCGGAACTCATCCACCGCTTGCGCGCAGGCGTGGCAAGAACGCAGATGTTGTGCGATCCGGCGGGCCTGATGCTCCCGGGCATCACCGTCGGCGAAGAGCGAGAGCTCGAGTTCGGTGAGGCACTTCATCTCTGGCTCCGCCTGTCCCCAAGGATGTATCGGCGCAGCTTCGACCGAGCTGCGCTCACTTGTGACCGAACAGCGGCCTGAGTCGTTCCGAGGGCGACCGCGACTTCTGCAGTCGTAGGGCCCTCCAGATCGCGTAGCGTGACGGCCGCCCGCTCCTTGTAGGGCAGCCGGGCGATCGCGCGCCGGGTCAAGTCCCGCTGCTCTTGCAGAGCGGTCGCCTCGAACGGTCCCGGATCCCGAGCGACCAAGGCTTCCGTATCGATTTCCGCCGTCCCCACTCGGGTCCTGCGTCGGGTCATGTCGCGGCAAGCGTTGACTGTGAGCCTGTAGAGCCACGCCGCCAAGTCCCTCTTCGGGTCGAAGCTCGCAAGATGGCGGAACGCTCCGAGAAAGGCCTCTTGCGCCGCATCCTGTGCGTCCGCATCGTTTCCCAAGATGGCGCGGGCCGTGCGGAAGACTCTTTGCTGGTGGAGTTCGATCAGGCGGCCGCAGGCCGCTGTGTCCCCTGACTGTGCTGCCGCGATCAGGCGGTGCGCCGATTCGGCGTCGCGAGCCGGAGCCGAGTCGCCCCGCATCCAAGCAGCCGGATTGCCGGCGCGAACTGCTCCAGCCATGGCCACCGCATTATGAATACTCCGCCCAGGCGCAATTCGTGCAAACGGATTTCGCAGCCTTGGCGCCCGCTCCAACGGGAAGGCGCTAGCGGAGCTAGAGTCGCGGCCGTGCAGCCTCGACCTCTGAGTTGGGTGCCGCGCCACCGTCCGACCTACCAAGACTCGCCGGGACGGGACTCGACTCGAGCCAGCCCGCCGGGTGGCGCAGCGTGCTCTCACCGCCTGCCGAGAACCTGCGATTTGCACTCGTGCCGCGCTCTGTGCGTATACTGTTAGCGGTGCGGTGGATTGGTCTGAGAAAGGTCTCTGCTCTTGACTGTATTGAGGTTCCGGCTTGGTTCCGGAACAGGAGGAAACAAGGAATCTACATGCGACGAAGCTCGTATTCATTGATCCCAGCAGTGCTGCTCGCAGTGCTGCTGGCCGCGGTGCCGGCCATGGCACAGCGAGACATGGGCACGCTGCTCGGCAGCGTGACGGACCCTTCGGGAGCCGCTATTCCGGGGGCCACGATCACAATCACCGAAGAGGCAACTGGCGTGACCGACACGGTCGAGTCGGATGTCATCGGCAACTACATCCGGCCCCTCATCAAGCCGGGCGTCTACACGATCGCCTGCGAATCGCCGGGTTTCAAGCGCTCGGTCCAGAGCGGCGTGATCCTGCAGTCGGCCGGCCGAGTCCAGGCCAACTTCGTGCTTGAGATCGGCGAGGTTACGGAAACGATCGAGGTCTCTGCCGCGCCCCCGGCGCTTCAGACCGAGACGACCCAGATGGGCGGCACTCTAGAGAACCGCCAGACCAGCGAGCTGCCGTTGGGCGGCCAGCGCCGGTTTGCGTTCTTGGCTCGGACCGTGCCCGCGGTCGTGCCCGCCGAACCTGGTGCGCGTGACGCCGCCGGCGGCGGCTTCTCGGCCAACGGCGTACGTTCGAACGGGCAGAACAACTTCCTGCTCAATGGCGTCGACAACAATGTCAACGTCATCGATTTCATCAACCAGACCGCTTACGTGGTGGGCCCATCGGTCGAGGCCATCGGCGAGATGCAGATCTTGACGAACGGCTACAACGCCGAGTACGGGCGCGCCGCCGGCGGCGTGGTCAACGTGACGATCAAGTCTGGGACCAACGAAGTCCACGGCACCCTGTTCGAGTTCCTGCAGAACACCAAGCTCAATGCCAATCCTTGGGAGTTGAACCGGAACGGCCAGCCGCGGCAAGGCTATAAGCAGAACCAGTATGGTGCTGCCGTCGGTGGTCCGATCGCAAAGAACCGCACGTTCTGGTTCGCCGACTATCAGGGCACGCTGATCCGCGATAGCAGCCTGTCCAGCACGCTCACCGTGCCGGCCCCCGGCATGGCTCAAGGCGACTTCACCTCTGTCTTCCGTGCAGGCGACGTGCTCGGCCAGGACGCCCTCGGCCGCGACATCACCCGCGGGCAGATCTTCGACCGCGACACCCAGCGGGAGATGGGCGGGACGGTGATCCGCGACCCATTCCCCAACAACATGATTCCCCAAGCGCGGTTTGACTCGATTGCTTCGAATCTGATCGGCCAATATCCGACGGAGAACCAGAACCTTACGGCGCCAGGCCAGCGTCCCGGCGGCAACTACTTCACCACGCGTAACGCAACCCGGGACGTCCATCAGTTTGACGTGCGCGTTGACCACCGCATCTCGGACAACGACAGCCTCTTCGGCAGCTTGAGCTGGATTGACGAACAGAAGTTCCAGTCCCCGCCGCTGCCCGGCGATCTCGACGCCGGTGGCTTCTTGGGAGAAACGGAGGAGAACCTCAGCCGCGCGGCGATGTTGAGCTACACGAAGATCTGGTCGCCCACGTTCATCACCGAGTCCCGCGTCGCCTATTCGCGCCTCATCACGACCCGCGTCCAGAGCAACGCGGACGCTGACTCGTTCTCAAGCCTAGGCTTCGGGGGGCTCAACCCGTTCACCACGAACAATGGTGGCATGATGCGCCTGGGTCCGCAGGGCTATAGCACTGTCGGCGGGTCCGAGTGGCTTCCGACGCAGGAGTACAACAACGTCTGGGACTTCATCCAGAACGTCTCTTGGAACAAGGGCTCGCACGCGATCAAGTTCGGCGCGGAGTACCGCCCGATCGGCTTCCCGTTCTTCCAAGTGCCGTCTCCTCGCGGCCGCATGGACTTCAACCGGGCCGACTCGGACCAAGTCGGATTCAACGACACCGGCGACGGCATGGCGTCTTGGCTGCTCGGCGACGTGCACTGGGCTCGCATCACGACCGCGAACTTCATTTCGTCGTTCAAGGATGCCTACTCGTTCTTTGTCCAGGACGACTGGAAGGTCTCGTCCAAGCTCACCGTCAACATTGGCGTGCGCTACGAGGT